>JAFTTN010000065.1 GCA_017466805.1 Clostridia bacterium | reverse complement strand
TAGCAGTTTTGCGCGTATGCGATTTGTTCTGTAACGACGGCGAAAAACGAAGGAATACTAACGTATTTCAAGGCTTTTTGACTAAGTTACAGGGCAAAACGGTAGCGCAAAACCGTTTTCTCACTGTGGCGCATCGCCCAACGGCGTGAGCCGTTTTTTGTTTTACCGACAAAAACAAAAACCGCACAACTTATATCGACAAAAAATATAATGGGTATAGGAGGTGCAATATGGACGATATTGTATTAATGGCGTTGATTGCGACACTCGGCACGTGGTTTGTGACCGCATTGGGTGCGGCGACCGTCGTCTTTTTTAAATCCCCCAACCCAAAAGCGTTGAATCTTATGCTCGGATTCGCGTCGGGTGTAATGATTGCGGCAAGCTTCTGGTCGCTGCTGCAGCCCGCCATAGAGCGCGCCGAATCTGCGTCGCATCTTCCTGCTTATTTTGTTGCGACGTCTGGTTTTTTGTTCGGGGCGTTATTTATGTGGGGGAGCGATAAAATAGTAACCTTTGCACAACGCAGGGTAAGCAACTCGCCGCAAAGCGAAAATACCCGTTTCGGCAGAATAATGATGCTGATATTATCTATCACGCTTCACAACATCCCCGAGGGTTTGGCGGTCGGGGTAGCTTTCGGCGCGCTCCAAAACGGAGCATATTCCACCGAGGAACTTATGGGCGCGATAACTATTGCAATCGGCATCGGGTTTCAGAACTTCCCCGAGGGCGCGGCGGTATCCGTTCCCTTACGGCGTGAGGGGTTTTCGCGGAAAAAGAGCTTCTTATACGGTCAGGCTTCGGGTATGGTCGAGCCGATAGCGGGCGTTATCGGGGCGTGGCTTGTTGTTTACGTCGAAACGGTGTTGCCCTACGCGCTCGCGTTTGCCGCAGGCGCAATGATATTGGTTGCCGTGCACGAGCTTATTCCCGAATGTCAGAAAAACCAAGAAGCGCACCCTTATTTTGCAACAATGGGAATAGTTAGCGGATTTGCGGTTATGATGCTGTTGGATGTTATGCTGGGGTGATAAATTTAAAAAGACTGCATGCAGTCTTTTTTCTTTCCCCGAACAAATTCCAACAAAATATTCAAAAAATATCGACAAAAGCGAAAAGTTGGATTATAATGCAGATATCAAAAACCAAAGAAGAAGGTGTTTAAGTGAAACACTACAAATACAAGGAATACATACAAAACGTTTTTCCGTGTATGTACTACGGCGTGCTTTGCGGCGCGGTTACGGGAGCGCTTATATTTTTCTTTAAAATCGCCGCAAAAAAGGCGGAAGAAATATCGAAATTTTTGTATGCTCAGGCAACGGGCAAGCCTTTATATATCGCGCTGACCTTTGCCGTGCTTTGCGCGGCGGCGATGGTTATGTACCTGCTTCACAAAAAGACACCCGAATGCAAGGGCGGCGGCATTCCGCGAAGCGAGGGCGTTTTGCGCGGGGTTTTGAATTTCCGCTGGCTGCGCACACTTATTTCGACCTTTGTCGGCAGTACGTTAAGCTTTCTTTGCGGTCTGCCGCTGGGCAGCGAAGGACCTGCCGTACTAATGGGCACCTCGGTCGGCGCAATGTGCGGAACGGTTTGCAAAAACAAATCCACCTGGAGCAGATACGTTATGACGGGCGGCGCAGGCGCAGGCTTTGCGGTTGCAACCGGCGCACCGCTTTCGGCAATCCTTTTCGCGCTCGAGGAAATCCACAAGCGCTTTACCCCAATGCTCGTTTTAACCGTATCGACCTCGGTCGTTTCGGCAACCTATATAAACCAGCTTCTTTGCCAAGCGTTCGGAATAAGCGCAAGCCTTTTCCATATCGAAGCGCTTAAAGGCTTCGAGCTGTCGCATATCGGATATCTTTTGTTGCTCGGCGTGCTTATTGCAATCGGTGTAGGCATATTTGATTCCTCGATAACCTATTTCGCCAAGCTTACCAAAAAAATCCAAAAATACCTCACCGCACCGATAAAGCTTATTGCCATATTTGCAATAACCGGAATACTCGCGTTCTGCTTTGGCGATGCTCTTTACAGCGGTCACCACACGATAGAAGAGGTTATGGTAAACAACAAAACCGCGCTGTTTTTGCTTCTTCTTTTCGCGGTAAGGCTGATTATGATGCTGTTCGTTACCGACAGCGGCGTTACCGGCGGTATATTTATCCCCACGCTTGCTATCGGCGCGGCGTTTGCGGCGCTTGCGGCAAAGCTGCTTTTGGCTATCGGTTTGGAAGAAACACTGTTCCCGACAGCAGTTTTCCTTGGTATGTGCGCGTTTATCGGCGGCACTCTGCGCGCGCCTTTAACCTCGGCTGTGTTGTTTTTAGAGCTAACCGGACAGTATTCCAACCTTTTGTTCGTTGCAATGGTGGTATTCACGGTTACCTTTATAACCGAAATATTTAATTTTACTCCCTTTTACGACCAAGCGCTCGAAAATATGGAGCACGCGCAAAACGCAGGCAAGACACCGGTTATCGCCTGCTTCGAAATGAAGGTATCGCACAACAGCTTTGTTGTAGGCAAAGCCGTGCGCGACGTTATGTGGCCCTCGGCATCGGTGGTTATAAGCATTACCCGTGCCGACGAAACGAACAAGGATATGGACAACGACGGCGAAAAGAAGCTTTACGTCGGCGATACGCTGGTGTTACGTGCAAGGTTTTTCGAAGAAGCCGAAATCCGCAGCCTGTTGGTAGGCCTTGTCGGAAACGAGCACGAAATTAAACGAACCGAAATATAGGATGTGAAGTATTGAAAAAATTCAGCTTTATTGCGCTTTTGCTCGCGCTTTCGTTTGTTCTTTGCGGCTGTCTGCTTCCGTTTGGTCTGCCCGAGGGTATCGAAAGCCGAATGGAACAGGATATTTTAAGCTTTGCCGATAAGTTCGAGCAGGATTTTTCCGAAGCGTTCGACGATTTTTACTCGAAATCGTTTAACGAAGGGCTCGATGAAAGCGAAGCGAGCACCGCGTTTTCCTTCCCCGAGGAAAGCGAGAACGAAAGCGAACATTTACCCTCCGAGCCCGAAACGGAAATTCCGAAAATTCCAACGCTTACCGCCCTGCGCGATTATCTTTGCTCGCAAAAGGAGCGCGGGAATTTCGAGCTTGAATTTATATACACCGGCGATCCAAACGAGGTAAACGGCGAAACCATTGCGCGCATAACCTCGGCGTGCTGTATAACCTGGTGGTGCGACAACGGCAACGAATACGAAATTATTATATACGAATACCCCGGCGACAAAATTGCCGATGCATACTTTGGCGGCAACACCGAAAGCCTTAATTACGACGAGAGGAAAACGCTTGCCGAAGCCGAAAAAATATTGGAGCAGGCAAGAAGCGAAGCCGACAGCGATTTCGAGCTCGAGCTGTTATTGCACGATGCGATAGCCGAGCGTGTTACCTACTACGCCGGCCCGACCGAAGTTCCCGACCCCGAAAGCCCGCCGAGGCATTTAACAGCGGTCGGTGCGCTGCTCGACAAAAAGGCAAACTGCCAGGGCTATGCCGATGCGTTCTATCTGCTTGCAACGATGGCGGGATTTAGAGTAAACCGAATGAACGTATATAACGAAGACGGCTGGCATATTGTAAACACCGTATTGCTCGATAACGCTTGGTATATTGTCGACGTTACCTTTGACGACAGCGTGGTTTATACCGACGGCGTACAGCCCTCCTACCGTCTTTTCAACGCGGGGCGCGACGTCTGTGCCGAATACGCCTGGGGCGATGAAATGGAATATTATCCGATTAAAAACGAAAGCGACGAAAACTATTTCTATTTCAACGAAGCCGAATCGACCGAGTTTGATTACGAAAAGGCGTATACCGATATAAATCTGCTTGCCGAAACGATAATTTTCGACCACCTTAACGGCGGCGGCAACGAATACCAAACCGTGCTTTTGAACCGTTCGTTCGATTGGTCGGTATTGGACGAAGCTATGCAAAAGGTCGACACGAACGGAAAGCCTTTCACCTATACGATATGGGCGTTCGAAAACGGCAAAGATACCTTTTATCTGGTAAGATTCGAATAGACGAAAAAAGAGGTTGTTGAACCTCTTTTTTTATTGCCCTTTTTTGTGCATTATCATTCTTTTCAGCTCGGCAACTGCATCGCCCAAGCCGCCGACCGAATCGATTATGCCGTATTTTACCGCCTCGCAGCCGTCGATAACCGTGCCTATATCGGTTGTCATGCTGTCGGTTGCGTTCATAAGCCTTTTCACCGTTTCGCCGTCCGCGCGCGAATTGCGCACGATAAATTCGACAATACGCTCCTGCATTTTTTGCAGGTTTTCGAAGGTCTGCGGCACGCCGATAACCAAGCCGTTTAGCCTAACCGGATGCAAGGTCATCGTCGCGCTCGGCACGATAAACGATTTTTTCGCCGAAACCGCCAAAGGCACGCCGATAGAATGGCCGCCTCCGAGCACGATAGAAGCAGTCGGCTTGGTCATACCCGAAACCAGCTCGGCTATCGCAAGCCCCGCCTCGATATCGCCGCCGACCGTGTTTATCAGCAATAAAAGTCCGTCGATGGCCTCGTCCTCCTCGACCGCAACCAGCGCGGGAATACATTGCTCGTATTTTGTCGATTTACATTGCGGTGCGGCGGTAAAATGCCCCTCTATCTGCCCTGCAATAACCATCGAATGTATGCATATTCCGTTGCTCGCGGTGGTAACGCTTTTCGGCTCGCAGGCGGAAACATATTCGTTTTCGTCGGAGGGCTCGGGCATAGCCGTGCCGTATACGCTTTGCTGCTTCATAAATGCGCCTCTTTTTTTCTTTATGCTGTCGGTATTATTTTCGTTTTTTGGCTAAAATATTCGCATATTCCGCGGTTTTAATGCCGATAATAATTGAAAAATCTGCTGTTTCGGAGTTGTTATGCAAGAATTACGCAAACGCTTGAAGCGTTCCTATTACCTTATTCAAAAAAGCCTTTCCATGCGCGAGGTATCCGAATGGCTTACCGATAATTTTTATATTATCGATAAACACTACCGCGTTTTAAAATCCGACAAGGGCTCGCTTTCGCAGACCGATATTTTTTATTTAATCAAGCAATACTGTATCGAGCGGGATTGCAACGCAAGCCCCGAAACGCTTTCGGCGTTTTTGCGGGAAAGCGGAAAAGATTTAAGCTATTTCGAGCTTTGCGCCGTAAAGCCGTTGCTCGCCGCCTGTGCGATAGATATATTGGCAGAATCGTTAAGCCGAGCCCGCGGCGAATATCTTATCCCGCACGCAATAAAGCTGTTGCAAGGGCTCGATAACCCCGAATACGACGATATACTGCAATCGCTGTGGGCGCCCGAGGAAATACTTTTGCAGTACGAGCGGGATTATATTCGATTTGACCGCGAAACCAAAGCCGATTACCGCGCAAGGCTTGCAAAATACGCAAAACGATTTGGTTTAAACGAAACAGACGCCGCAAAAAAGCTTGCCGAAAAAGCAAAATCCGAAAGCAAGCATATCGGCAGTTATCTTTTTGCACCGAGCAAAAGCGGTTCGTTTTTGTGGCTTTTCACCGTTGCTGTATCGTTTGCTTTGCTTTTTTCGATTTCGTGGTATTTTATTTCTTGGCTTAGCCTTATTTTAATAATCCCGTTTTGTATTACCGCAAGCGAAATAGCCGACAATATTGTTTCGCGCAGATTGCCCGCATACCGCGCACCGAGGTTAGAGCTTGAACGCCTGCCCGACGATTCGAAAACCTTGGTAGCAGTTGCGGCACTTTTGAACGAAAGCAGCGAAAGGGTTTTCGAATCGCTTTCAAAATTCGCCTATGCCAACCCCGACGAAAATATATTCTTCTGCCTGCTTGCCGACCTGCCCGATTGCGACAGCCCCTACCGCGCCGACGACAAAGCGATTACCGAAGGCGCAAGAAGGCAAATCGACGCACTGAACGAAAAGCACGGCAACCGCTTTTGCCTTTTCCTGCGCGAGCGGGTTTTGAACGAAAGCGAAAGCCGATACGGCGGCTGGGAGCGCAAGCGCGGAGCGGTATGCGAGCTTGCACGCTATATCGAAAACGGCAAGGGCGACAGCTATTACGGCGGCGAATTTATACGCGAAATTAAATATATTCTAACGCTCGATTCGGATACTAACCTTGCTCTTTCGGGCGTGAACGAGCTTTTATCTGTTGCTCTGCATCCGTTGAATACGCCGATTATCGAAAACGGCAAGGTGGTTGACGGCTACGGAATTATTCAGCCCTCGGTAAAAACCTCGCTTAAAAGCGCATATAAAACCGCTTTTTCACGCTTGATTTCGGGCGCAGGCGGGCAGGACAGCTATGCAAACGCCGAATTTTCGCGCTCGCAAACGCTTTTCGGCTCGGGAGGGTTCTGCGGAAAGGGGCTTATTAACGTAGAGGTATTCAACTCGACGGTAAACGGCATTCTGCCCGAAGGGCTGGTTTTGAGCCACGATATTCTCGAGGGCGCAATAATGCGCACTCTTGCCGCAACCGATATTTCCTTTACCGATTCCACCCCCGCAAACACGGTTTCGTTTTTTCGAAGGCAGCACCGCTGGATGCGCGGTGATTTTCAAAACCTATATTTCCTTTTCGGCAATATTCTTTCGCCGTTTTCAAAAGCGCGCGTGCTTGCAATAGCTCTGCGCCACCTTGCACCGCTTTGCTCGCTGATTGCAATCGGCGTTGCGGCGTTTTCGCGCCAAAGCAGCGGTCTTGCACTGCTTTTGCTTGCCTATTCGGATTTATTTATCCCGTGCGTAATATCGTTGCTTGGCTTTTTTGCCAACCGAAAGCCTTTTGCCTCGCTGCGCTTCTTTTCAAAGGCGTATTCTATGCTCGTTCACACGTTAATTCGCGTTGCGTTCGAGCTTTCCTCGCGGGCGCGCTCTGCATTCCTTGCACTAAACGCATTTATTCTTGCGTTAACACGGCTTTACACCCGCAAAAAAACATTGCAATGGACCACCGCGGCACAAGCCGAAAGGCTTTCCTCGTCGCTCGGCAAATTCGTGCTCGACAGTGCCGCCTCGTCTGCACTCGGCTTGCTGCTGCTTGTGCTTGCGATTCCGCCGTTTATAAAGCTTTTGGGGCTTTTGTATTTCGTATATCCGCTTATATCGATTTCGCTTTCGAAATCGCTCGACGGCGGAAACGTTGCCCGCCCGAGCCTTAACGAAAAGCAAAAGAAGGCTTTGCTTTTGCAGGCGTCGGATATGCTTAAATTTTATCTCGAAAACGTAAATTCCGAAACAAACTACCTCCCACCCGACAATATTCAGCTTTCGCCGGTTTACGATTTTGCCTACCGCACCTCGCCGACGAATGTCGGCTTTTACCTTGCTTCGATGCTCGCCGCGCGCGATATAAACGAAATCGACACCGAAACGCTGGTATCGAGGCTTGATTGCAGTATACAAACGCTTAAAAAGCTCGAAAAGCACCGCGGCAACCTATATAATTGGTACGATATAAAAAGCCTTGCGGTTATCGGCGGCAGATATATATCGCTCGTCGACAGCGGTAATTTTATCGTTATGCTTGTTGCACTTAAGGAGGGGCTAAAGGAATACCTGCACGAAAACGGCGAAATAAGCCGACTTATTGCCGATATAGAAGAATTAATAAGCAAAACCGACCTTACCTGCCTTTACGACAGCCGCAAAAATTTGTTCCGTATAGGTATGAATACCGAAACGGCAAGGCTCGACAACGGCTGTTACGATATGCTTATAAGCGAGGCGAGAATGACCGCCTACTATGCAATCGCATCGGGCGGGGTGCCGAAAAAGCATTGGCGCTCGCTAAACCGCACGCTCACCCATAAAAAAGGCTATATAGGAATGCTGAGCTGGTCGGGCACGGCATTCGAATACCTTATGCCCCAGCTCTTTTTGCCGCTTTACAAGGATTCGTTTTTATACGAAAGCGTTGCCTTTTCGCTTATGATACAAAAATCGCAGGGCGAAATATGGGGGATAAGCGAAAGCGGATTTTACTCCTTCGACAGCGAAATGCATTATCAATACAAGGCAAACGGTATACAACAGCTTGCATTGCGCCGTATTGCCGCGAACGAAAGGGTTGTTTCGCCCTATTCGACCTATCTTTCGCTGTGCCTGCTCGGTAATTCGGCAATAAAAAACCTTAAAGCGCTCGAAAACCGCGGACTATACGGCAGATACGGGCTTTTCGAGGCGTTGGATATGAACGGTGAAAGCGGAGGAATATGCGTAAAGAGCTATATGGCGCATCATATCGGTATGAGCATTATTGCGGTGCTGAACGCGGTGCGCGAAAATATTTTCGTAAAGCGCTTTACGTCAGACGAAAAAATGGCTTCGGCTTTAGAGCTATTGCAGGAAAAAATTCCTACCAACGCGCACGTTTTCAACGAGGAATACGGCACGCAGACCGAAGCGAAGCGCAAAGCACAGCCGCGCACGAAACGAATAGGAGGCTCCGACCTCGAAATCCCCGCCGCAGCGCTTTTGTCCCGCGGAAATATCAGCGCGGTAATAGCAAGCAACGGTCATATTGCGCTTTCCTGCGGTGAAAAAAGGCTTGCTCACACCGAATTTTCGCAGTTTTCGCTACGCTTTACGCCAAAAATTATATTCGAGCGGAACGGCAACGCATTCGGCTGTGCCCCGCTTTACAGCGAGGGTGCATACGGCTTCGAGCAGGGCGAATACTCGGCTTCACACATTGCCTCCAACCGAGCATTTTCGGGCAGGGTGCGATATTCTATTTCAAAGCAATGCGATTGCTTTATAATCAACACGCGCGCCGAATCGAACCGAAAATACAATATTACCCTTGCATTCGAGCCGATGCTCGAATCCGAAAAAAAGTTCCTTTCGCATATCGCGTTTTCGCGCTTATTTATCGAAAGCGAATACGACAAGGCAAAGCGGATATTGTATTTCCACCGCCGAAGCGGGCTTGACGGCAGGCATATTTTTACACTTGCCGTCGCCCCGCGTGATAAGGAGCAAAAAATTTCGTTTGCGACCACGCGTGAAAATATAAAGGCTTGCTCGTTAATCGGCAATTTCGATTACGCCTTTGTTAAAACCGATAATTCGTTCGGCGCGTGTATCGACCCGCTTTGCCTTATGCGTGCCGAAAACGCCGATGGCGGCAGAGCGGTATTTCTTATCACCTGCGGCGAAACCAAGGGTGAATGCGAAAGAAATATACGCCTTGCCCGCGCCGATAGGGACGAATACCCCATTCCGCCGCAAAGCGCATTTTTCGAACGCCTGCTTCCCGCACTGCTGTACGGAACCGGAGCAATACCGGTAAAAAGTCTTTCGCACACAAGCGTAAACGACCTTTGGAGCAAGGGTATTTCGGGCGATTATCCGATAATCGCGGTTGCGATTTCGAGCATTGCCATCAACCGCACCGATATAATGCTCGATTGCTTTTATTCCCTCGCACACGCCTGCATACGCACCGAGCTGATATTTATCGTCGACGAAAACGATTGCTATTCCCGACCGATAGAAAGTGTACTTCGCGAGCGCTGTGCCGAAAAGCGTTTAACACAGTATATAGGCGCAAACGGCGGTATATTTATACTGCGCAAAAGCGAGCTTTCGGAGGAATTTTGCATAGCTTTAAAGCGTGCCGCGCGGTTTTACTGCGATTTTTCGGCACAAGCAAAGCCATTCAAGCGCAAAAGACCTATGCCCGAGCAAATCGTTGCTACGCCGATAATAAAAACGATTTTGCAAAAGCCGCAGGACGCCTATAGCTCCAACCGCGGATTTTTTACCGAAAACGGTTTTACAGTCGACAAAAGCAATCTGCCCGACGCGCCATATTCCTTCGTTTTAACCGGCTGCAGATTTTCGACCGTGATAACGCAATCGAGCCTTGGCTATACCTTTTTCGATAACGCGCGCGAGCGCAGGCTCTGCTCGTTTTACGGCGATTCGCGCACGCTTGACGACGGCGAACGGATTTTTGCCAAAATAAACGGCAAATGCTACGATTTGTGCGCGGTATCGCAAAGCGTTTCCTACCAAAAGGGCAAAGCGGTTTATTTCGGCTGTGCCGACGATATAGGATATACCCTTACCGTTTGCGTCGACCCGAAATTCCCTATAAAGCTTATTAAGGTCGAATACGAAGGCGATATGAATATCGAAACTGCGTTTTGCGTCACTCCGGTGATGAGCAACAGCGTTCGGCCGCAGAGCAATACCGAATTCATTCAATTTTCAGCTTCGGGAAACGGCTGTATTATATTCAAATCGCTTTTCGGTGCAAGCTTCCCCGAGGGGCACGGCTTTATCGGCGGTGTCGGTGCAAGCGCAGATGAAGCAGAAACCAAAATAACGCGTATCGGCAAAAGCGCACTGTTCTTTATCGGCTGCTGCACCACCGAAAACGGTGCAAAAAGCGTTGCGGCGCAGATTAGCGAGCCGTTTTTCGAATCTGCACTTGCCAATGCAAGCTCGTTTGCCGATTCGTTTATACCAAAGCTTACTCCGAACACAAAAAGCAGAGCACAAAACATTATGCTTTCGTTTTTCCTGCCTTATCAGGTTGCCGCCTGCCGTTTCCTTGCGCGCGGCTCGTTTTATCAAAGCGGCGGCGCATACGGCTTCCGCGATCAGCTTCAGGATTGCCTTACGCTCGTCTATTCCTCTCCACGCTTGGTGAGGCGGCATATTATCCGTTGCTGTGCGCATCAATACCTCGACGGAAGCGTTATGCATTGGTGGCACACAAGGCTGCAAAACGGCGTTAACAGCGGTATTAAAAGCAAATGCTCCGACGACCTTTTGTATCTGCCGCTGGTGATTGCCGACTATATCGAAAAAACCGGCGATATAGGTCTGCTCGACACGCAAATTTATTACCTTGATTCGCCCCCGCTCGAAAGCGAAAACGAGCGTTACGAAACGCCGATTCGAAGCGAAGTAAAGGAAAGCGTTTATCTGCACGCTATGCGGGCGCTTTCACGTGCCGAGCGCATCGGCAGGCGCGGACTGATTTTAATCGGCTCTTGCGATTGGAACGACGGATTTTCGCTTGTCGGTGCAAAGGGAATCGGCGAAAGCGTTTTTTCGACAATGCTGTTTATCGTCGCGGCAAGCGCCTTTCTTCCCTATATCGAAGCGCGCGGCGACACCGAAGCGGCAAGCCACTACCGCGAAAGCATTGCCCGCTTGCGAAGCAATCTCGAAAGCAACGCCTTTTATACCGACCGCTATGCCCGCGCCTTTTGCGACGACGGCAGGGTGCTTGGAGTCGAGGGCTCGGCGGAATGCGAAATCGATATTATATCCCAAGCCTTCGCGGTGTTTGCGGGGCTCGATAAAATACGCTGTAAAACCGCGCTCAAAGCCGCATTCGACAAGCTTTACGACCGCGAAAGCAAAATTTTCAAGCTGTTTTCGCCGCCATTTACCAACGGCAAGGCGCGCGTCGGCTATATTCGCGGCTACGTTGCGGGCATCCGTGAAAACGGAGGTATGTATACCCACGGTGCGCTGTGGGGTGCGCTTGCGATGATAATGTGCGGTATGCACGAGGAGGCGCTGTTAATTTTGGATTGTGCCAACCCCGCATCGCGCTCGGCGGATAAAAGGCTTGCCGCGATTTATAAAAACGAGCCCTATGCGATTTCCGCCGATATATACGGCGCATTCCACAGCGGGCGTGGCGGCTGGAGCTGGTATACAGGTGCGGCGGCTTGGTATTACCGCATAATGCTCGAATTCGTGCTTGGGCTAAAGCTCGGCGCAAACCAAACGTTGCTTTCGGCAACGCCGATAATCCCATATACCGCTTCGCTCGAGCTCGGCAATTCGGTTTTGGAGGTCACCGCCGCGCGTGAGGTCGCAAGCCCTTTGCTCGACGGAAAAGCCGCAAGGCTCCCGCTATCGATCCCCGACGGCAGACATATATTGTCGCTTCCGTTGACAGAGCAAGCCGATTTGTGATATAATCAGGCTCGGGGTGAGCAAATGAAGCAGGAATTAAAAGAGCTTTATCCGATAACGGTAAAGCTCGTTGCAGACCATCGCGATCTGGCGTATGAAATTTTCGAAAAGCTGCATATCCACAAGGGAGGATTTATCGGCGTTTGCGAGCTGAACGGCTGTTTTCTTTGCGAAAACGTCGGCGAGCTGTATTCAAGCCTTGGATTTTGCGAAAGGCTTGCGCTCGTGCGCGAAAGCTCAAAATCCGAAAACCCTATACTGAACGCTGTGCGCACCGACGGAACCGTTGTCGGTTCGCTTCCCTTTTCGGATTCGATATTGCCGAATATGCTTATCTCGCGCGGGGTAAACGTTTATTGCTACGCCGAGGCAAAGGAATTCAACGGCGGTATGCTCGCGATAGCGGTTTCGATATATTGCGACGAATATTAAAAAAGCTGTTGCAGCACTATTCCGCAACAGCTTTTTCTTTATCGTATTTACCGTTTTTTATGCTTTCCTGCTCGTTAACCGAAATAAACGCGCCTATGTAGGTGTATATGACAAGCGAGATATAGTACACCACGCGTGAAAAAATTTCGTTGGTGGTAAAGGTGGCAATTCCGCGCCCGATCATTATAACGATCGCCGCAAGCGCGAACATAATAACTATGTTTTTAACAAAGTAGTGCACCCCGAGCTTTTTTCTTCCGCCCGAAATAAACCACGAAACAATAGTTATAAGATTGATGCCCGGGATAAAACGCAAAATCTTTTGAATTTTAAGCCACATTCCCTATCGCCTTTCGGAAAAATGCATAAACACACTTTTCAAATAAATTTTAACATATAAAAAAAACAAAATCAAGCGTTATCTCCAAGCGAAAGCGTTATTTTTAAAACATTTTTTCAAAAAACTGTTGCAAAATCCTTTTTTCCGTGTTACAATAGTCCTCGCGGCGTGTGCCGAACAGTTTAATATTTTTCTATACGCAGAGGTATCGAAGCGGGAACGAGAGCGAGCGCTGTCGGGGACAGATGCAGCGAGCGCGAGTTCGCACAGCGGTCGAAGAAAAGCGAGCGTTCCGCGAATGCGAAGTTTTCTTCGGGCACCGCAAGCCGGACATAACGGGGCGTAGACCCGCCGGTTGTACCTTAAAAAATGATTACAACTCAATATTTTTCTATACGCAGAGGTATCGAAGCGGTCATAACGGGGCTGACTCGAAATCTTCTTCGCCAAACGGAAGTCAATCTTCCAAAAAGCCTTTAACCGTGCGGTTTTCAGGCATCTGCCTATCGCCGCATCACACAGAGTTCTAACGAGAATTCTAATACAACTGAATATTTGCGTTAATCTCGCTTATGCGAGTTAACATATACGGAGATGTATCGAAGTGGTCATAACGAGAATGACTCGAAATCGTTTTGTCGGTGATGAGCCGGCACGTGGGTTCGAATCCCACCATCTCCGCCAAGGACAACCGTAATCTTCGAATTGCGGTTGTTTTCTTTTTGTAGTATAATTATTTAAAGTAACATCTTTTAGGAGTTTTGATATGTACGATGGTGAATTATTAAGCAAATTATTGGAACGCGAAAACAATGCACCTCTAAAAGAGGTTTTTAGTTTTTTAGAGCCACAAGAACGATTAAAAAAACTACTTGCTCTTAGATCATACGTTGGCAAAGAGGCATATGCGATGTATGTCCGAATGGTCTTACAATTTGATACACATGGTTTGTTATCTAAAACTATATTAGAGGCATTGGACGGATTAAAGAAGGAAGATTTGATGCATCGATCCGAAATTGACAAATTAAGTGAGTTTCCAGAACAGTTAACCATTTATAGAGGAACAGATATTTCTGAAAATACACCACGAATATTTTGGTCTCTATCAAAGGACATAGCTATGAGCCATTACAATGGTAGATTGTTTCATGCCATAGTAAACAAACATGACATTTTTGCATATTTTTGTTGTAATTGCAACGAGGAAGAGGTATTAGCTTTAGTTACTGATAACTTCACTATATTATTATAAATTTTACTAAGAGGTAGAAATAATGAATATATCACTGACCAGTATGTATGTAAGAAAATGCGAAATTGATTTTTTGAAATTTATGAATGTTTCTTGTTTGCCCAATTACACTATAACGCCAATCAATATAACGCAAGAAGAAGCAGATAGCAAAGGATATGCAACACCGGCAAATGTAAAATATGATTTTGATACAAATACCCACCATATGAGCATTTGGACTATTTTTCCCACCTTATCAGCTGATTACATAATGTTCCATGAGTTTACACATATGATTGACACCGAAAGATTTTGCAAATCTGATAAAATTAAATATATTGCAAATAAGGGATACACGGAATATCACGCGTCACAGGTCGCACTTATGAAAATGTTAGGTGCAGAAACGATTGAGAGTTCTCTTTCTTTCACCATGGAACAAACAGTGGAAACTTACTCTGGCGGTAAAAGCGTTACCGAGCTTATAAGCACACCATTGAACACAATTTCAGAAATAATAAATAGAGATGATTTTCCAGCAGATATTGGTACTATATCAACAGTCATTGGCTTGGCATTTAATTATTATGGTTATCGTTCAATATGCCAAATGTTTGCAGACAACTATGCAGGAAGCGAAAATACTTCCGCACTTAATCAGCTCTTAGGTGATAGTACGGTAAAACTTTTAGACAAACTCATGTATGGTTGGTTTGACGATTCCAAGGTTGCTGTCATTGATAATCTATGCAAAAACTTAATTTTCTCAATGCTAAAAAAATACAAGTTTATGTGATTTAGGAGACATAAATAATATGAAAAAATATAGTATTTTAATCGTCTTGATAATGATTTCAATATTGATTCTATCGCCAGTCGCCACATATTTAATAGTAACACTTTTGAAAAATCAAGAAATAATATCACCCATTGGGAGTGCAGATACTTGGATTGGTTTTGCCGGTTCTATAATAGGCGGAAGCATTACAATGATTGCGTTATATTTTACCATAAAGCAAGAGCACATTATGATAAAAAAGAATACTGAATTATCAGTTATGCCAAACATATATTGTGAACTAAAAAATGAAGTGATTAGTAATAATACAAATGATAAAGAGCTTATTGTTGGCGACTGCATAAACAACTGGGGATTCGTAAATTGGGACATGGTTAATTCTTCGGATAATCTTGCAAATAATGTCCGCATTGTCGATCAACTATATTTTTTACCAAAACCGAATTCAAAGGAAAAAGCTTATATTAAAATTGAAAATCTTGATGAATATGGCATATCACTATACACAATTTTGTATGAGGATTCAATTTTCATTCCACCACATAATAAACAGTCTTGGAAAGCGAATTTTATGGTAGAAACAAATGATGACGGTACATATAAGTTTGGCGATTCGTCTTTTATTTTCAAACACGCAATTGTATACAAATATAGCGATGTTTTGGAAAACAAAGAATACACCGGAAGATTTGAATTTGAATTCAATATAAACGTTGACACTGAAAACAATCTTCACTTTAATTTGTGGGATTCAAGTAACAGACTGATAAATTAAAAATAACTGCCCCGCCGATTTTTCGGCGGGGCATTCTGTTACGACAAGGAATTAAAAATCAATTTCTTTTATTATAAAAATCTTTTTATCCTTGCCATATCCTTGCATCTTGATATATCCAAGTGCTTCGAGGTCATCACAGTAGGTGTATCCAAGATAGGATTTGTGCAGATCATCTCTGCCAAGGGCGACGAGCATTTGCCACGGGTATGGGTTGCATCTGCCGTCCCCGGTTTCGGCACAACGCTCTTTGAGGTACATATACAGCTTATATAAATAATTTATGTATTCACCTACGATAAGACCGTCACGCTGCTTGCGAAGATAATCAAGCTTTTCATCTATCTGTT
>JAFTTN010000004.1 GCA_017466805.1 Clostridia bacterium | reverse complement strand
TTTATGAAGAGTTTTCCAAAACAAAAAAAGATACCACTATCGCCAAACAATTGCTTCGTTCCGCGACAAGTGTAGGTGCAAATATAAACGAAGCCATATACGGTAACAGCAAAGCCGATGTTATATCGAAACTTCATATTTCACTTAAAGAAACCGGCGAAAGTATTTATTGGTTGAAGCTTCTTAAAAACACAAAGCTTGTGAATTACGATTTTGATAGCTTACTTTCTCTTGCTGAAGAAATCAAGAGAATGCTGATTGCATCCTTGAATACCGCAAAGGAGAACGGCAAATGAACAAATGGGTTGTTGAAGATTGGGCTTTTGTTGTAGAAGTAATTGACGGAGACGCAAAGAATTGCAGACTTGGATTAGAAAAGGGAGACGTTTTTCATTTTGAATACGAAACACCTCAAAACTTCTGCCCTCGAGCTATGGCGGAAATTTATACTTGGTGTGAAGTAGTTAGATGTGGCGGTGACTTTACATACAGAGGCGCAAAAGATAAATACAAAATAGTAATTCCTTGTCCGTGCCATTGTTTGCAATTTTGCCTTACTGCCGTTCCAATAAATAGGGACAAAAATGGAAACTATATTAATAATAGCAAAATGCTACCTAATGAACGGTGAGAGTTCGAATTCATACGCAAAAACAGCAAAATATCTTTTTCATAGCCCATAGCCAAACAAAATGAACCGTCTTTGGCGGTTCTTTTTGTTTGTTCCGAGGGGATTCGAAGGGCGCGAACGGACGAGCCGGGGGCTCGTTCGTGCCGCCACGGGATTGCGAATGAAGCGGCGTGAGTATTACGGAGTAATACGGCAAGCCGCGATAATGAGCAATGAATCCCCACCTTATAATTCCCCGCGCAATTTATTCACAAATACAACACACTTTAATGTTGATTTTACGACACCTTATGTGTTATACTGTTAAAATCCTATTAATTAAGAAGGTCACACAGTTGAAAAGAAAAACCTCGATATTTTCGAAAGGGCTTTTTAAGCTGATACGCTCGCTTGTGCGGCTGTTTTACGGAAAAGCCGAAATTATCGGGCTCGAAGCCCTGCCCGAGCGCGACGTGATAATCGTTGCAAACCACGCCCAAATGAACGGACCGATAGTAACCGAGCTTTTTATGCCGAAAACCAGCTTTATATGGTGCGCAGGCGAAATGATGAATTTAAAGGACGTCCCCGAATATGCATTCCGCGATTTCTGGTCGCAAAAGCCGAGGTGGACGCACCCCTTTTATAAGCTCCTTTCGTATATTATCGCGCCGCTTTCGGTTGCGATATTCAACAATGCAAGAACTATCGCCGTTTACCACGACGAACGCATTCTTTCCACCTTCCGCACCACCGTTTCGATGCTTCAAAACGGCAACAGTATAATAATATTTCCCGAAAAGGACGAGGCCTGCAACAATATAGTTTACGCCTTTCACGATAGCTTTATCGACGTTGCAAGACTGTATTACCGCCGAACCGGCAGAACGATATCCTTCGTGCCGGCTTATATCGCGCCCGAGCTGAAAAAGGTATATATCGGCGAAGCCGTGGCGTTTAACCCCGAAGCCGAGCTTGCCGACGAGCGCTCCCGAATTTCGAAGCTTTTGTCCGACCGTATCACCGAAACCGCGCGCGCATTGCCGAAGCACACGGTTGTACCATATCGCAATATCCCAAAAAAGAACTACCTTTCCAACAAGGACATCGACAAGCTGCCAAAGCTGTAAGCAGGAACTTATGAACGAAAACGAGCTTTGTAACAACGAAAACTATATAAAATGGCGCGAAATCCACACGAAAGCCTTCGGCGATATTTTCTCGCTCGCTTTTTCGGAAAACGAATCGGCGCAAGAGCACCTCACCGCCGCGCTTATACATATTTCGAAGCGCAATTTTACCGAAGCGCTGACTCTGCTTCAAATAACAGAGCCGCTTTGCATTAACAGCTTCGATAAAGCCTCTGTTTATTATTTCAAGGGCCTCTGCCACGAGCTTCTCGAAAACGAAAAGGAAATGTCGCAGTACTACCGCCTTTTTGCCGAAACCGGCATCGACGCCTGCTTTCCTCTGCCCTTTCACCCCTATTACCGTACCGCCAAAAACGCACAGCGCGATTCGGAATGCAAAAAAGCAATTTTCTATTACCGCAAAGCGCTCGAGCTGTACGACGGCAGAACGCCGAGCCCGAAAATTTCGGCAACGGTAAGCCAAATCGCCTTCGACGTCGCAACCGTTTATCTGTACGACCGCGATTATTCCGCAAGCGAAAAATTTTTGAAAATATCAAGCGCCTACAGCCCCGCAGAAAACCTGCAAAGAAGCTATCTCGCCGCGGTTTTGTGCGCCGTTCGCGGCAACGCCGCCGAATGCGAAAGGCTTATAAGCACGCTTAACGATACGTTTAAGCCGAGCTGCGAAGCAATAACCAAATCGATATTCGAAGGCAGCGACCTGCACCATTGCACCGTTTTGCGGGACCGAAGCGGGTACCCTTCCTTTTGGCGTCTGCTTTCGCAATGCAAAAAGCGCGTCGAATCGCTTTTGCAAAGCGGCGATACCGAAAACGCCCAAGAAATAGTTTCCCTGCTTTTGAGCGAGGCAATGCCGTTTGCAAAAAGAAGGCTTGAATGCAGAATAGCTCGCACGCAAGACCGAATTACCGTTTTTTGCAAGACCTACCGTATAAAAACGCTTTCCGCCGAATACGAAGCGCTGTTAAAGACAAAGCCCAAAGAGCTTGCCGATTGGAGCTTCGAGGTTGTCGATTATTTCGAAAGCTATTAACAAAAAAACAAAGCCTTTTACGGAAGCAACCGCAAAAGGCTTTTTGTTTATTTCCCTGTCATAACACAGCCGCCCAAAAGTATATCGCCATCGTAAAATACTGCCGACTGCCCCGGTGTTGCCGCACGTACGGGGGTTTTGAATTCTATATAAAGCTCGGATTCGGATATAGGAATAATTCTCGCCCTTACAAACGGCGCGCGGTAGCGTATGCGCACGTCGCATTCGATATCCTGCTTCGGAAATTCGATAGCCGAAAAGCTTGCCTCTCTGCCGAAAACTTTATCGGTAAACAGCTCGCTTCCCGTACCGAGAATAATTTCGTTCCTTTCGGTATCCCGCCCGATAACGTAAAGCGGCTCGCGGTAGGCAATGCCCAAGCCCTTGCGCTGACCGACAGTATAACAGCGCTGACCGTTGTGCCGCCCGAGCACGCTCCCGTCGGCAAGCACAAATTTGCCCGCCCTGTCGGTGTCCCCTGCGATACGGTTTAAAAACGCGCGGTAATCGCCGTCGGGAATAAAGCAAATATCCTGACTGTCGCTTTTGCTTGCCGCGGCAATGCCGAAATCGCCCGCCATTTCGCGCACCTGCTTTTTGGTATATTCACCGAGCGGAGCTTTAAAGCGCGAAATCTGTTTCTGTGTGAGCGGCCAAAGCATATAGCTCTGGTCCTTTTCGGGATCGGCGGCGCGTGCAATAGCGCGTCGGCTCCCGTTTTCGACAACGCGAACGTAATGCCCGGTTGCATATTCGTCCGCGCCCGAAGCAAAGGAATATTCGGCAAGCGCGCCGAATTTTAAATATTTGTTGCAAACTATGCAGGGGTTCGGGGTTTCGCCGCGCGCGTATGAGGATATAAAATAATCGATAACCCTTTCCCTGAACTGTTGCTTTAGGTCTACCGTGCGGTGCCGAACCGAAAGCGATTCGCAAAGTGCTCTTGCATCGTCGATTTCGCGGGAATCGGCGTTCGGAACAAGCTCGCGCCCGAAGGTTAGCATAGTAACGCCCTCGACCTCAAAGCCTTTATTTTTCAACAACATAAGCGCGGTCGCGCTGTCAACGCCGCCGCTTACCGCAACAAAGCACCTTTTCATATCGCACCTCCGTTTAACAGCCTATTTTATGGTATTTTAACACACAAAAAAGGATATTACAACCACTTGAGTCATAATATTTCTTCGCCGCGTGTATAAATATCCTAACAACAGTTGAAGGATGGTTTGATATGAAAAAGCCGTTTGTATTAATTATCTGCCTGCTGCTCGCGCTGGTGCTCGTTTCCTGCGCAGACAGCGGCAACGCCGAAGAGAGCAACAACCTTCCGCCCGCGTTTTCGATACTGCAAAAGCAGCTTTCGCTTACCAAGCAAAGCGAAAAGGGTGTTGGCGTTTCCTTCGGCAAAGCCGATTTCGAATCGCTTATCGGAAGCGAAATATCGCAAATAACCCTAAAAACACTCCCCGAAAGCAGCCTCGGCACGCTTATTTTCAATGGGAAAGCGGTGGTTTCGGGGCAGATTCTTCCCGCCGATTCGCTTGAATTTCTTAAATTTATGCCAAACGCAAGCACCGAGCTTGCCGTGTTCGGCTTTTCCTGCGATAATTCATATTTCGGCGATAAGGAAATTTTTTGCAATATCGTCTTTACCGATTCGCCCAATTCGCCCCCTATTGCGCTGGACAGCACGGTTAAAACCGTCGAGGGCATTCCCTGCAAAACCGAGCTTGCCATTGCCGAGCCGAACGGCGACGAATACACGGTAAAGGTTATTACCTACCCGCGCGATGGGTACGTTACCGTAGAAAACGGTATTGCAATCTATTACCCCAACGAAGATTTTCGCGGCAGCGACACGATGGTTTACAGCGTAACCGACCGCTTCGGCGCGGTTTCCGAAACGGCAACGCTAAAAATAGAGGTTGCAAAAAACGAAAGCAATATTAATTTCGCAGATATGCAAAACAACCTTAGCCACCTATATGCACACAGAATGTGCAGTAACAACGTTATGGTTTACCGTTACGAAAATCAAAGCTATTACTTCGACCCCGAGGCAAGCGTTTCGAGAATCGAATTTTTGGTTATGCTTATGAACGTTACAGGTCAGGATTCGGATATCGTTGCGGTTGCCGACAGTATAGTAAGCGACGATAAAGGTCTTTCGTCGGGACTTATGGGGTATCTTTCCGCCGCCGCGGAAAAGGGACTTATTCAGCTCGAAAACGGAAGCTTTTCGCCAAAATCGAACATCACCGTCGAAAGCGCAGCGTATATGATCGCATCGGCGCTGTCGCTCCCCAACGCATTCCCCGAGGGGACAGAGGATTTTCGCCTTTCGGCAATGCTTGCCGCAAGCGATGCGGGCTTTTTTGCCGAATTGGAGCCGACAAAGGCTATAACCAAAGCCGAAGCGGCAGAGCTTTTGTGCAAAATCGAGGACTATATGCTTGCAAACAATATGGCAAAATAAACGCGATTGACAAAAAAGTATTGCGGTGCTATAATCTATTCGGGCGGTGCTGCCGCCCGAATAATTTTTTTAAGAAGGCGCAGATATGTCCGAAAGGAACAAAAACAGCAAGCTAAAGAAAATTTTAATAATAATTCTGCTTATCGCCGCACTTTTGCTTTTGTCGTTCGTCAGCGTGGTGAAAAACGTATATCTCTGGGCAGATTCCTTTATCGACGATACGCTTGATTATATCTCCTACGACGAGGGCTCGGATGCCTGGTCGGGCGCGGATATCGATGCATCCGATTACGGCACCGAGGATAATATGGGTATAGATTTTTCGCAGTTCTCCGACCCGGAGGCAGACCGCGAGGAATCGCTCGGCGAAAGCTCATTGCCCGAAAACAGCGGCTCGGTTTCCGAACCCGAAACCGAAAGCGTTGGCGAAAGCGATAACCACCACAGCTATGCGCCGCCTCCCCCCGAGCCGCCCTACGAGCCCGATTACGAAATACTCGAAGGTCTTTTCGACGGCGACACGGTTACCGATGCTTACGAAAAGGACGTTATAAATATCCTGCTTATCGGCGCAGATACCCTAAGCGGCAGAAGCGCGCGAAGCGATACGATGATATTGATGTCTGTTAACAATATCAAAAAACGTATCGTTTTCACCTCGTTTATGCGCGATACCTACGTTTCTATCCCCGGCTATAAAAATAACCGCCTTAACGCCGCGTTCTCGGCAGGCGGACCTTCGTTGCTTATCAAAACCATCAAGTATAATTTCGATATCGATATCGATTACTATTTCACGGTAAGCATTAGCTCGTTCGAGCAGGCTGTCGACGTTATCGGCGGTATCGACCTTGATATAAACGAAAATAACTACGATTATTTCAAAAGCTGGAAGGAATTAAACGGCTTAAGCCAAGACGAAGCGATAAACGGAAACCATTCGGTCCACCTCTACGGCGGCACGGCATTGGGCTATGCACGAAGCCGAAATTTCTCGAACGGCGATTTTACCCGCACGCTTCACCAGCGCGACCTTTTAACCCAGTTCGCCTCGAACTGCAAGGGCAAAAGTCTGGAAGAGCTTCATTCGCTTATAAAAGCGGTGCTGCCCTACGTCGTTACGAATATGCCAAAGGAAACGCTTAAATCGATGATATGGAACGTGCTTACCTACGTTTCCTATACGATTACCGATGCGCGCGTCCCCTGCCCCGGCTCGTTCGAATACGCCCGTATCGACGGCAGAGAGGTGCTACGCGTAAACCTCGAAGCAAACAAAAAATATATCAAGGCGAAAATTTACGGCTGATATCAAAAGCATAAAAGGAGAAGCAAAAAGCTTCTCCTTTTTGGGTGCGAATTCGTTGATTTGCCGTTTCTACTCGCCAAAATCAAGCGTATAGTAACAATGATACTTCAAATCGTCTGCCGTTGTGCCGTCCGCAAAAGAAGCCTTAAATGAAACCTTAAATTCTACGGCATAACATTCTTTGTCGTGCAGGTAAATCAATTTGCAGGCAGAATCGTCGTATTCAAGAGAATCGTCAAGCTCGCCGCGTATCCTAAAATCCGTAAATACGGCATCGTAACCCGAACGTTCAAATATATATTCAATCGTCGGATATGCCAATTCCGCCCACTGCGCGTCTGTTAGCTCGGGTATTTGCGCATAAACGCTTTCGTCCAATATTCGAGATGACATTTTAATTCCCGTAACCTGACACTTGTTATTCAATGCCACTCTAATTTCGTGCACGGCAACCCCATTGACGCAACGCTTTAGCCGTACCGAATATGAATCGTCCTCTTGTTTGGCAATTTCGGAAAGCTTGTATTCGGATATATCAATACTGTCCGTCGAATTGTCATTGATAAAATAATCAATAAAATCTTCGGCGACGTCGACAATGTCATCTTCTTCAAACTTCTCGCGCTTGGTTCCGTAAATCGTCGCTTCGGCTTTGGTGAATCCAATCGGCGCACCGTCTTCATCAAAATAATGAATACAGGTTTTTTCACCGTTTTCATCTGTTCCCCAAAATGTATACATTGTATCGGGCGAATGGTCGGTGAGCTCGTAATAAAGCTTGCCGCCGTTTTCCAAATACCCAAGCGAAGTTAATCTGTATTCAACACCGCGATAGCTGTGTTCCTCTTTCAAAACAGTGTATACTCTAGTGTCATAAGCCATTGTATCCCCATATATTTCTTTGGGAATATCGGGGGCAATCGTGTTAACGACCTGCCGTGCGATCAATATCCTATCCTGCATTTCTTCCATAGTCAGCTTCGGTGCATCTTCGGCGCAGGAAAAAAGAATAGGAAGAAGCAAAGCAAGCGCCGCAAACAAGCAAAAAATCGGTTTTAACGTTCTTTTTACTTTCATACTGCCTCCTATTGAAAAATTTTGCTATCGATGTGGCTGCCCAAAGACAAGCGAAAAGCTTCTCCTTTTATTATTACTCCAATGCGGGTATATACATAGTAAAGCTGTCGGTGTATATACGGTCGAGGTTTTCAATATGCTTGGAATAAAGCGTGCCTTTAATACGGTAAAACGGCTGAATCGTATCATAACCGTTATTGTACTCGTTTACGTATACCAGCTCACTCTTGCCGATTTCCAATTTTGCGATATTGTCTACCGAAACGTTGCCCTGCGAGGTCTTGAAAAGCTGTGGCTTTGCAAGCTGTTCGCCTGCTTCCTCGAGCGAAATTATATCGTATTCACCGTTCATTTCCTCGTAAGTGTAATAGGATACAGTCAGCATCGCCAGACCGTCGTTTGTGAATCCCACCGTGCAGCTTCCGTTGCCGTCGACGGCAAGCCCGTTTATTTTTCTGCGAAAAGTACAGGATTTATAAAACACATATTCGTTAACTCCGTCGGAGAAGGTTCTTTCGCCCATACTCGCATAAACGTATTCGCCCTCAAGGAAGGGGAACTCCGACAAGACCTTTAAGCCCTTTTCTATAAGCTCCTCGTTTGTCGCGGTAACGTCGTGCGTCATTTTGTATTCGTCTATGAACTTATTAAATACAACTCGGTATCCGTTCGTGATCGTAAAAGTTATATTGCGCGGACCGTCGTAGGAAACCTCGTTCTTTTCCTCGTTGTACTTCATATCGTCGTAATCGACCTTGAAATACTCGGCGATCGCCTTTGCTTCCTCGCCGCCGTGGGCAAATTCGGCACGCTTTACCTTATAAAGCTTCAGACTGTTTTCGGTTTCCACGCTTTTTGCGTCGAAGCCGGTTATTTCGGCTTGTTTCAAATTGACGTTTGTTTTTGACGTGCCTAATTCGTTATCGCTGAATCGGATTCGCTTTATGCTTTCGTTACCGGCACAGCCCGTCAAAAAAGCCAACAGAACCAAAAGTGCAATAATGCGTATTTTCATCTGTTTGTCCCCTTTTTTATTCATCGTCTAGTAATCCTTCAAAAGTATTGGTTACTTTGTAAATTGTTTCGCTTCCGCTTTCATTTATGTCTAACAACGTATCAAAATACGCGCCTCCGACATAATACGCAACTTGCGTATGGGTTTCATCAGAAACAGACGCTTCTTTACTTTCTCCGGCTGAGAAAAAAGCAAAAAGCTTCTCCTTTTTGGTGGTTGTTAATTGTTGTTTAGAGGTATGGCAAAGTGTAAGCTTCGTGATTCGTGCCTTCCGTCTTCGCCGCTTGCCTCAACGGCATAAACCGTCAGGCAGGACGAGAACGAGCCGAGCAGTATGGCTGTGACAAGCAGGATTGACAAAAACGTTTTACGTAAAAATCTTTTACTGTTCACAGTATACATCCTTTCTTTTTGCAATGTGTTAACGCTGTGTGAATATTTTACCAAATGCCCATTGGGCTCGCCATCCTTTTTTGCGGAGTTTTTATGTGTTTTTACCCCTTCGCATTATATATGTCTGCAAAGCGCAAAACATCTATAAAAATTTTTAATTTTTTTCAAAAAAACACCCGAGAGGCGTAATCACCTCTCGGGTTAATGCTGTTAATTAAGCGAGATTATATAATCCAGCTCGGCAAGTATCGCGTCCTTTACCGCTTCGGGAAGCGGAATTTCGCCCGATTCGATATCGGTGCGCGTTGCGGAAAGCGATTCGCAGAACGAGCCGAAGCTATCCGAGGTATCGCCCAAGCTCTTTATTTTCTCGCCCAGCGATTTAAGCGATTCGCCCTCGGCTTCCTCGAGCCCGCCCGAAAACCTTGCCGCATACAAAAGCGAGCTTATACGCTGTGAAATCATTTCCGCGCTTGCGGCAACAAGCTCGGCGCCATCGGCAGAAGCGGGTGTAGCTTCAACACGGAATGCATTGCGGAAGGTTTCGCCGTAGCCGCAGGTGTTTATATAGCGCAACGTGAACACCGAAACACCCTCGGCGCAAAGCGAATAGGGCATTATAAGCTGCTCTTCGATCGATTTTCGAGTCGCCTTAACGTAGGTCCCCACGCCCAAAACAAGCTGTGTGTGCTCGGTTATCGGCAAAATTTCCTCGGCGTAGCCCTGCTGATATTCGGTCGTTTCGCCGTATATCATCGGGAAAATCGCATCGGCATATCCGTTTTCCGCCCATTTTTCGACGTCCTGATAAACAAATATCTGCCTGTCGCGGTAATCGGCAAAGCAGGTAAAGCTAACCTGCAAATTGGGGTTTATTGCCTTTACCGTTTGGTAAAAACGCTTTTGATAATCGGAAATAATATCCCTGCGCCAAGCGCACCACTTTTCCCAAAGCGGATCGGTTATCTTCAGCTTGGCAGGGTCCTTGCCGTATTTCTTTATAAAGCCCAAAGCAGAGCTTTCGTTATATCCGAAATCCTCGTAATTATGTTCCTGATAATAATAAGGCAGAGGATAGCGCATATAGTCCGCCTGAACGCCGTAAATATCGTATTTTTCGGCAATTTCGGCAATTACCGCAAGGTTGAACTCCTGCACCTCCTTATCGGCGGGGTCGAGCGTAATAACCTTATCGGGACCTCCGTATCTGCCCTTGTTGGTAAGCAGATATTTGTCCTTGTAAATGCTCATATAGTGGTTTTCGGGGTAATAAACACCCTCGAGCCCGCTTTGGAAGCTGTTTACCATTACTATAAGCCTTATACCGTTTGCATCGCACGCCCTTTTAAACGCCTCGATAATATCGAAATCGCGGAATTTCGGGTATCTTACCATACCCTCGACCTTGCTTTCGTAAACGGCAAAGCCGCCCACGGTGTTATCGATTATAAGCGTGTTCAGCCCGCAAAGCTTCGCATATTTAACCGTGTGGTCAACGTCTGCCTGCGTGGTATAGTGAAGCACTATCTGATTGCTGTAATTATATTCGCCAACCGTAACCCAAGCCATTCTGTCCTGCACGGTAATATAGGGAATAAGCTCGGTCCTTCCTACTTTTGCAAGTCGGGTAAGCGTATTAACCTCTTCGGCAAGCAAAGCGCCGTCGTAGCCGCAATAGCCTTCGCTGTCGGAAATTCCAAGCGTTGCTTCGGCTCGGCTTATGCAGCCCGACATTTCGGAAATAATCTCCGCAACCGCCTCGAAATCGATACGCTCCAATTTATCTACCGCCGATTTGTAGCTGTCCAAAATCGCGTCGCGCTCCTGCATCAACCGCGAAAGCTCGGTCATCGGAGTGGTAACTATCCGAATATTGCGCGGCCCGTGCTTTATTACCAGCGCTTCCTTAACAGCGGTGCGTGCAAGCGTTTGTGCGGTTAAACCGGTTGCCGAAACCACAAATCCGCCCTTTGGTATCTTGTTCATACCCGAGCAGTTTTCGTATATTGCGGTAATTCTGCCGTCGGAATTAACCGCAAGCTCGGTTAAATTGTTTCCGACGGGGGTGGTATCGCGCTTTTCGTCGGTAAACAGCACTATTCCGTCGTTCGCGCGGTCGGTATCGCTCCCCGCAATATTAAATCGCTTCGAGGTATACAGCTTTTCGCTCTCGACAAGCACAGCCTCGTCGCCGACGCGCAGCTTGTTCGATTTACGCTCGTTTACGCTGTCTGCGCCCACGGCGAGAACGAAGCTGCCCTCTCCCTCGGGAATGCTTATCCCCGCAACCGCATCGCCAGAACGGTTTATTTCAACAATTTTTCCGTTCTGCACGGCAATTTCGGTGCAATGCTCGTTGTTTTCGGTAATGCCGGTGTACCAATATTCATCGTAAAGCCAGCCGGTGTCCTCGGCGGTTCGCTCGGTGTTTTTATAACCGATTTCGATATAAATATCCCCGAATTTAATATAGCTTTCGGGATACACGGTTAAATCGAGTCCCTCGAATTCCACCTTGTCGCCGATATTAACCTCGGCATCGACTCCGCGGAAGCGCACCACGAATCCGTCCTCGGGTATAACCGCGGTCGAGCATTTGTCGCCAACCTCCACCACGATACCGTCGAGCACGGCTATATCGAAAAATCGGTCGTCGTTATCTGCCTTCGGCGCGGCGGTCTTGCCGATTTCACGCGTGTAGATATAAACGCCGTCCTCGCAAAGCTGTGAATTTATCGCATCACGCAGGGTATATTCGTTATCCCCCACCGTAATAACCGCTAAAGCTTCCTCCTGCGAGCCTTCGCTGTCGCTCTGCTCGGAGGATTCCAAGCCCTCGCCGTCATTGCAGGCGGTAAGCATCGGCGCAAGCATAAGAAATGCGCAAAAAGCCGCAAAAATACGTTTTAAAACAAAGTTCATACGCTTTTGCTCCTATTCGGCAAAAATTATCGGCTGTGTTCTCGGCAACGGCTCGGGCAGAGCGCAATCGCGGTAGCCGAGTATGCAGTTGCCTATTCCGATATACTCATCGGGAATCCCGAACGAGCGGGCGATTTCTCTTCCCTCCTCGGATTCAAAAACCTCTCTTGCGCGGTGAATCCAGCAGGAATCTATCCCCAACGAAAACGCGGCGTTCATAAGGTTTGCCATCGCACAGGAGCCGTCCTCGACCGTGGTGGTGCGGGTTCTGTCGGCAAAAACGACTATAACCGTGCCTGCGCTGTAAAACGGGTCGCCTTCGCTTCCCATAACCGCGGCGTTCAGCTTCGAAAGCCTATCGCGCAGCTCTTTGTTCGTTACAACGAGAAAAAGCGTGTCACGCGTGTTGCGCCCCGTCGGAGCGTAAACCCCCGCCTGAAGTATTTTTTCTATATCCGATTTCGCAATCGGCTTGTCGCTAAAGCTTCGTATGCTTCTGCGGGTTGTAAGCGTTTTAATCGTTTCGTTCATTTTTGCTCCTCCAATGCCGACATAAGCAACGCGGCAAATTCGCGGTAATCGTCGCAGGAAAGGCTCATTATCTTTTCGCGTTCCCAATTTGCGTAAAGCTTTTTAATATCCCTTTCACGCAGAACCATATCGTACGCCTTGCCGATAACCTCGTCAAGACCGCGCTTTTCCGCTTCTTTAAGCAGCACGAAATAGCGTATGCCGCGTATAAGCGTTTTTAAACGCAGCGTGCTTATCGGGTATCCGTCGGGCGAGGGATAAACGTATCCGAGGTCGCCCACGGGGAACGGGCCGTAGCGCAGGTCACGGTTGGGGTGGTCGGTCCAGCAGGTATAGCTCCACCGCAAAAAGCCGTCCATTTTTGCAAACGCCGCAAGTATGCCGACGTAATATCCGTCGACAAGCTCGCTGCGAAGAAAGCTGTTCGGAATTTCGGGACAGCAGCAAACGTAGTAAAGAAAACGCTTTTCGGGCATTTCCGCCTTGAATTGCATAAGCGCGTCGTATTCGCTGTACATCGCCGAAATATACGGCGCAAAATCGTATATGTCGCGACCGAACTCGTTAACGAATTCGGCGTGGTTTATTGCGGTTTTGTATTTGAACACGGGTGCAACCGCTTTAATATGCTCCAGACTTTTGCGGTACGCCTCGATATCGGCGGGCTCGTCTGCGGCAATGCGCACCTTTTCTATCTGGTTCGTGTTAATAAAATATTCCTGAAGCGAACGGATATAGCTATCTATCTCGCTTGCCTTGTGAATGTAGCCGTAGCTTCCGCTTGCTTCGTCAAGCACGCGTATATGCACGCCGTCGGGGTAATCGGGCGCGGTGCGCATTCCGCCGTATTCCTTGGTGTCCCAAACGTTAACCAAGCCGTAAACCGAAATGCATTCGTCGATACCGTATTCGGCACAAAGATCGATATATTTCTGCATAACCGAATAATCGTATTCAAGCTCGCCGCTTTGCTTACGTGTGACCGATATCATCGAATATTCAAACAGATTCGCTTCGTATCTCTGCTCGTTCTGACAGCCCTGACCGTTCCAGGGAATTTCCGATGCAATAACCGTCACGCATTTTACACCCGCTTCGCCGAGCGATTCGCAATAGTTACGCAAAATGTCGAAATGCCTTTCGCTCCAAAGCGCAACGCCGTATTGCCTTGCGATATTCGAGGGGTGCTGCCATAAATCGAGGTGGAAGCCGTTATCCTTGTTTTTGGGGAAAACAAAGCCGTAAACCTCGAGCGAAACGGCGATTTCGCCAACCAATTCCTCGTCGGCAAAGCCGTAGCCTTCAAATATTTTTATTTTTCCGCTATAGCTGCCCTTTTTTGCTCTTTCGGGTATCTTTATTTCGCAGTAAACCGAAAGTATGCCGTCGGCATCCACTTCGCAAACGCTTCCCGTCTGCAGCGAATCGGCGCGGTAAAATGCATCGTCGCAAAGATGCATTCCGATATGGTAAAGCTCATATTCAAACGGAAGCTCGCAGGCAACGCGTATGTTTTTGCGCCTTGCATCCTGCGAAAACCAAGGCTGGCTCGAAATATTAAGCGCAAAAAGCTCGTCCGCGCTTATCACAAGCTGCATAGCCGCGGTATCGTTTCTGCCCGACACAAGCTTAATATCCTTAGGCATAGCCTCTATCGAGCTTTTATTGAATCTTGCTCTGTCGCCCCAAATAAGCTTAAAGCTTTCGGGCGCCGCTCCGTACGTTATTTTCATTTTTATGCTCCTTTTAATCGGTTACTGTCAGCCAGCCATAGCACGTCGGTGCAAATTCCTGATATTTGTGTGTGGCACGATAAGCACTGTCTTTAAAGCCAAAGCCGCTCCAGAAAAAAGCGGTTGATTCTTGGTCTTTTTCGTCCGCTACCACAGCTACGTCCACATTATACCATGCATTTTTTATCTTAACGGCGTTCCAAGTGTGTCCGTCTTCCCCAACAGGATCCCAAAGCTTTTCGTAACACTGAAGCCCTGCCATATTACAAAGAAGAGAATATGCGTTGGCGAATCCATCACAGTGCGTCGAGGTTCCCGACAGCGCATCGTAAAGATAATATTGTATCCCGCTCTCGCCACGATCGTAATATGTGCTTTTGCCGAGATACTTGTATAAATATTTTGCGGTTTCCAATTCGGAAAGCCCCTTCGGCATTTCCTCGATAATGCCTTCCGCAAGCTTAATAGCGTCCTTCTTCTTGCCAAAAACCGTAAATACAAAATTGTCACAAGAGAGCAACGTTCCTTTATAAGTGATTTGTTCCCCGCTTTCCAAATCAACCGCAAGCTCAACCTCCTCGCACGTCCGCCAAATGTTTTGCTCGAGCAGAGGCGTGTCTGCAGCCACCATATCCAATACGTTGATAACGGTGAGCTCCGAATCCTTTAACAGCGAAGCGTCAAACACAATATGACGATAGCTGTTATAAAGCGCATACTCGATGGCTTTATAAACAAGCCTTTCGTTCTCATTAAGGTTTTGAAAATGGATATACGAATTATATTTGGTGTATTCCGAGGTATAGTATTTTAATTCGTCTGTTCTCGTTGCTGTTTTGAATGCTTTCTTTGCGAATTCAACGTCGAATTCTTCTCCGCGAAAAAACATAACTCGGGATTCTCCTTTTTCGTCGGAGATCTCTTGCGAAGCAATCGCGGAGGTATCGTCAAAGTCCGACTGTTCGCCCTCTAAGAGCGTTTCGCACGAGCATAAAGAAAACAAGAAAAACAATAAAAGCAAAAACGCAACAACACGTTTCTCCACAAGTTTCACCCTCCTTAAAAGCAAGGTCGGCAAACGCTCATGCTTCCCTCAAGTATTTATTATATCTTCTTTCGTCGTCAAGCGTGGTTACCGCATCGTGTCCGGGGTAAACGTCGTAATCGCCGGGGAGGTTGCGAAGTGCGCGCAACGAGCGCATCATCTGCTCCTCGTCACCGCCGAGATCGGTTCTGCCGATGCTGCTTTTGAAAAGCGTATCCCCTGTGAACATCATTCCGTCGAAGATATAGCAAACGCTCCCCTTCGTGTGCCCGGGCGTAGGTATAACGTAAAAATCAAAGCCGGCAACCGAATATTCGCCCTCCTTTAAAAAGGTGAACTCCGCAGGCTCAAACGGGCGCGGGTCATAGGGAATAATCGCACTGAACATATCGCGCTCGGTAAGCATATGCGCATCGTGCTCGTGTATCGCCACGGGAACGTTTATTCCCCGCAGATCGCCCACGGCGAGAATATGGTCGAAGTGACCGTGGGTAAGCAGAATAAGACGGCATACCGCATCGGCGCGGTGGAGCGCGTCCTGAATAACCGTCAGGTCTGCGCCGGGGTCGATAACTATTGCGTCACGCGTGTCGGTATTCTTCAAAATATAGCAATTCGTGTTAAGCATACCGACCTTTACCCTTGTTACTGTCATATCCTTCATAGCATAAATCCTTCCTGTAAAGCGCTTTAGTAATAAAATTATACACGCGATAAAGAAAAATGTAAATAGCAAAAATCGGCGCTCGGAAATTTTTTTGTTTTTGCGGCTTATTTTCGATTTTATTTAACAAAAAATCATTGACTTTACTTGTAATTGTGTTAAGATAATATATGATGCGATAGCTGTCTGCTTTTGCTTATTATCGATTACAACGGGGGTTGCAATGACCAAAATTCCTCTGCTTGTCGTTGTCGGTCCTACCGCAAGCGGCAAAAGCGCTTATGCAATAAAAAAAGCAATAGAGCTCGGCGGCGAAATAATAAGCGGCGATTCTATGCAGATATATCGCGGAATGGATATCGGCACCGCAAAGCCGAGTACCGAAGAAATGCAAGGCGTTCCCCACCACCTTATCGATATTGCAAATATCGAGGAGCCCTTCTCCGCGGCGCGATTTTTGGAGCTTGCAAGCGGCGCGATAGCGGATATTTCTTCCCACGGGAAGCTTCCGATAATCGCGGGCGGTACCGGTCTTTATATCGATACGCTTATAAGCGGAACACAGCTTTCCGCCACAGCGGACGATCCGATCCTGCGCGAATCGCTTTTCCGCTACGCCGAAGAAAACGGCGCCTCCGCTTTGCATTCGCGGCTTGCAAAGGTCGATCCCGAAGCGGCAAAGACAATTCACCCAAACAATATAAAGCGCGTTGCGCGCGCTATCGAAATATACGAGCTGACCGGCGAAACCAAAACTGAGCTCGATAAAAAAAGCAAGCAGGGCGAAAGCATATATGCACCCCACACGGTTTACATTCAGCCAAAAGAACGCGAAACGATATACGAGCGTATCGATAAACGCGTAGAAGTTATGTTTTCGCTCGGGCTCGAAGCCGAGGTAAAATCGCTTTACGAAAAGGGCTTGAAGGAAACTCCCACAGCCTCGCAAGCGATAGGATACAAAGAGTTTTACCCTTATTTCGAAGGATTTTGCGATATCCAAGCGGTAAAAGAGGCAATCTGTCTTAATACCCGCCACTATGCAAAGCGCCAGCTAACCTGGTTTAACCGCAAGCCCGCCGACGAAATAATTTATATTTGATTTTAAAAGGATTTTTTGAAAGGAGGAAATATTTTGAGCGAAGAAAGCAACAAGCTTCCCACCAAACCGCAGCCCTCTGCCGTTGCCACGCGCAGAATACAAAGCAAGCGCCCCAAAAGCGAAAAATATATCCGCCTTTTAAAGCGCTTTCTTGCGCAGTTCGGCACCGCGATAATCGCCGTTGCGCTCGTCGCATACGTCTTTTTACAGCTTATGCTTAACGTAAGCGTAAGCATCGACCGCGAAACCGCCACCTATGCAAGCATTACCGACCGCGCCGAATTGGAAGCCTTTCTTTTCCGCGACGAGCTTCTTATCCCCGCGGGTGCCTCCGGCACCAACTGCTTCCTTGCCGAAGACGGCGAAAAGGTGCGTGCGGGGCAGGAAATAGTAATAACCTATTCCGATGAAAACGACGTTAAAATACAGGCGCGTATAAGCGAAATCGATAAAAGAATCGATATTCTCGAGCGCTCCAGCCTTTCCACCGGCGCATCTACTACCGATATCCAGCTTATCGACAGCGAAATCGATAAGCTCGTGCTTTCGATAATACGTCAGGTCGATAAAAACGATTTCGATAAGGTCCTGCGCGAAAAGGAAGAGCTTTTGATATTGATGAACCGCCGCCAAGCGCTTATTCAATCCGAAAGCTACGCGGCAGAGCTTGCGAGCCTAAACCGCGAGCGTGAAAGCCTTACCGCACAGCTTACCGGCGCAAGCTTTATTACCGAATCGACAAAAAGCGGATATTTCTATTCGACAGTCGACGGCTACGAAAACAGCTTTACCACCGAAACGCTCGAAGCGCTTACCGGCGAAGGCTTCGAGCAGCTTGCGAATACCCTGCCCGACCAAAGCGTAATTTCGGGCTCGGCGGGCAAGATAGTGCTTTCGTCCACCTGGTATATCGCGCTGGCGCTCGATAAGCGCACCGCCGAAACCTTTACCGACGGAAAAAGCTACCCGATAACCTTCCAATATTCGAATAACACCGAGCTTAATATGACTCTCGAGCGCCGTATTCCGCGTACCGACAAGGATATGACCGTGCTCGTGTTCAGCACGAAGCTTATGCCCGAGGGCTTCGATTATTCGCGTTGCCAGACAGTCGAGCTCCCCGTCGCCACGCACGAGGGGATACGCGTAAGCAACAACGCGATTCGTATGAAGGACGGCGAAACCGGCGTTTACACCGTGGTCGGCTCGAAGATAGTTTTCAAAAAAACCACCGTGCTTTACAACTACGGCAGCTATTCTATCTGCGCGATACCCGTCAACCCGGCTTATCCCAATCGGCGCGATATAGCGTATTCATCAAAAACCCAGCTTTCGCTTCACGATTCGGTGGTGACCGACGGCAGCGATATTTACGACGGAATGAGATTGAAATAAAATGAATTCCTACGAACAGATAGCAAAAAACATAGAGCGAATCAAAAAAGAGCTCGGCGGCAGGGCAAGATTGCTCGCCGCGACCAAAACAGTCCCGCCCGAAGCGATAAACTTCGCGCTGGATTGCGGTATAGACTTAATCGGCGAAAACCGTGTGAACGAGCTTTTGGAAAAGTACGAGCTTATCGACAGAAGCCGCACCGAAATACATTTTATCGGCGCACTGCAAACGAACAAGGTAAAATATATTATCGATAAGGTCGATATGATACATTCGGTCGACCGTGTATCGCTTGCCGACGAAATCGAAAGGCAAGCCGCAAAAAAGGGAATAATAATGCCGGTGCTTGCCGAAATAAATATCGGCGGCGAGGAAACAAAATCGGGAATATCGCCCGATAAAGCCGCAGAGTTTTGTAAATATATCGGCTCGCTTCCCCACCTAAAGCTGCGCGGATTAATGGCAATTCCCCCAAAAAGCGAAAATTTCGGCGATAATCGAAAATATTTTTGCGAAATGAAGAAAATATTTATTGACATATCGGCTCTAAATGTAGATAATAGTATTATGGACATTTTATCGATTGGTATGAGCGACGATTATATCGAAGCGGCGGAATGCGGCTCCACTATGGTAAGAATAGGCAGCGCGATATTCGGCAAGCGCAATTACCCGATAGGATAAACAAAAACGATATAAAAATTTTAAACATATATTCAGGAGGCACACAATGGGATTTATTAACCGCATCGGCGATCTCTTCAAGAGCGAAGACGATTTCGACGAAAACGAACAATACGAAGGCTACGAAGACGAAGAAGAGGAAGAAGCTGCGCCCGCACCCGCACAGCAGCCCAAGGCAGCACCCGCACCCGCAAGATCCACCGGCGGCATTTCCTCCGGCGCGGCATTGGAAATGAAGGTCGTTAAGCCCGAACGCTTCGATGAAGTAAAGGCTATCGGCGAACATCTCCTTGCAAGACGTACCGTAGTTCTTAACCTCGAAGAAACCAACAAGGAAACCACCAAGAGAATTATCGACTTCCTCTGCGGCGTTGTATTCGCTATCGACGGTCAGGTAAAGAAGGTTGCAAACGCTACCTACGTGGTTACCCCGAAGAACGTTGACGTTTCGGGCGAGCAGTCCGAAACCCCGACAGACGGCTCTGCAGGCAAGCAGCCCAGAGAGCTTTTCCGTTAACGGAGCTGATATTTTTTGGAAGAATTATTTTTTATAATATCACGGACGGTTTATTCCTTTTTAAGCATTTTTATGCTTCTGCTTCTCGCAAGAGCGCTTTGGGGCTTTTTTGCCGATGAAGACGGGGAATCGAGATTTTATCTGTTCTGCTACGCCATAACCGAGCCCGTGGTTTTGCCCGTGCGCAGTCTGCTTGCGCGCATTCCGATTTTGGAAGAATCGCCTATCGATTTTTCGTTTATGGCGACCTGCCTTATAATATCAATAGTTCAATCTGCACTACCGCTTTAACGCTTCGAAAAGCACTAAAGTATTGTAGTGCTTTTGGGCGTTATATGGCAAAACAATATATTAACCCCGAAAGGAGCGATGCAGAATGCTGGCACCGCACGAGCTTAAAAACAAGCAATTTCAAAAGACCTTTAAGGGCTATAATCCCCAAGAGGTAGACGAATATCTTGAATTCGTACTCGAAAAATACACCGAGCTCTACCGCGAAAACAACGAGCTTGAACGCAAATTAAGAATAGTGGTCACCAACCTCGACGAAATCAAGGACGAAGAGGAATCGATAAGAAGCACCCTTATTTCCGCGCAGAAGATGGCGGAAAAGATTATTGCCGACGCGAACGACCGCGCCGACATTATCACCGGTGCAATCAAGGACCGCTGCGACGGCGTTATTGCCGAATTCCGCCAACAGCTTCAGGCAGAAAAGGAAAAGGCGTGGATAATGCGCACCCGTATTATCGATTTCAAAAAATCGGTTTACGAGCTTTACGGCAAGCACATTGCCGAATTAAAGGACCTTTCGGTTAACGAAATCGAGGATATCGTCCTTCCCAACGAGGACGCGCTTATCGCGGGGATTTTTACCGACGTCAAAGGCAGAATCGAGGAAGAAACCGAACGCCGCAAAAACGCACGCGAGCTTAAAAACGAGGAGCCGCCCTATTCCGATATCGCCGAGGACGATTCCAACGCGCAGGAAATCGCAACCGCGGTTGCAGGGGCTTCGCCCGAGCTCTCGCCCGAAGCACAGGAGGCCGAGGACGAATACCTTAAATATATGATGGGAGAAAGCGAAGAGGAAGAAGAATCCGAAGAATAAGGCTTCGCTTTTAAATGCAACAATGAAAGATTACAAGGATACGCTTAACCTGCCCGCAACCGAATTTCCGATGCGCGGCAACCTCCCCACCAAAGAGCCCGAAATGCTCGAGCGCTGGAACGAGGAAAGACTTTACGATAAAATTTTAAAAAGAAACGAAGGCAAGACTCCCTTCATACTTCACGACGGCCCTCCCTTTTCGAACGGTTATATCCATATGGGCCACGCGCTCAATAAGGTTTTAAAGGACTTTATCGTTAAGTCCAAGGCGATGAGCGGCCACTACACCCCCTACGTTCCCGGCTGGGACAACCACGGACTTCCTATCGAGAGAGCTATCGAAAAGAGCAAAAAGGATCTTAACAAGGATATGTCCGTGCCCGAATTCAGAAAAGCCTGCGAGGATTTCGCAGAGGACTTTATCCAAAAGCAGATGTCCGGCTTTAAGCGTTTGGGCGTTGTCGGCGATTGGGATGCACCCTATCGCACCATGGATAAGCACTTCGAAGCGCAGGAGGTTAAAATTTTCGGCGCAATGTTCGATAAGGGCTTTATCTATAAGGGCTTGAAGCCTGTAACCTGGTGCCCCTTCTGTGCTACCGCGGTTGCCGAAGCGGATATCGAATATCACGACGACCCCTGCACCTCGGTGTACGTCAAGTTTAAAATAAAGGACGATATGGGCAAGCTTTCGGGCTTCGACCTCGAAAACACCTATTTTGTTATTTGGACCACTACTATCTGGACTCTTCCCGGTAATATGGCTATCTGTCTGCACCCGCGCGAAAGCTATGCGCTCGTAAAGGCAGAAAACGGCGAAACCTATATTATGGCGGAGGCGCTTGCCGAAAAGATGATGAAGGTCGGCGGATTCGAAAGCTACGAAATCCTTGCAACCTTCCCCGGCGAATTTTTCGAAAATATGCAGGCAATGCACCCCTTCCTCGATAAAACCTCGCGCCTCGTTTATGCCGAATACGTTACTATGGACAGCGGTACCGGCTGTGTTCATACCGCTCCCGGCTTCGGTGCGGACGACTATCAAACCTGTATGCGCTACGGTATGGACCTCGTCGTTCCCGTCGATGATTACGGCAGGCATACCGATTACGCCGGCAAATACGCAGGCCTAAAGACCGAGGAATCCAACCCCATTATTCTCGAGGATATGCGTGAATCGGGCGCGCTCTTTGCTTCCGAAAGCATTATGCACTCCTATCCTCACCACGACCGCTGCAAAAAGCCGGTTATCTTCCGCGCAACACCCCAATGGTTCTGCTCGGTTGAATCCTTCAAGGATCAGGCAATAAAGGCGATCGAAAACGTTCAGTGGTTCCCCGCTTGGGGCGAGGACAGAATGGTAAGCATGATAAGAGAAAGAGCCGATTGGTGTATCTCGCGTCAGCGCCGTTGGGGCCTTCCCATTCCCGTGTTCTACTGCAAGGACTGCGGCAAGCCGGTTTCCACTCCCGAATCTATTGCAAAAATCTCGGCGCTGTTCGATGAATTCGGCTCGAACGTATGGTTCGAACGCTCCGCCGAGGAATTAATACCCGAAGGCTTTACCTGCCCGCACTGCAGCGGCAAGGAATTCGAAAAGGAAACCGATACGCTCGACTGCTGGTTCGACTCGGGCTCTACCCACTTCGCTTCTCTTATGAAGGATACCCCTGAGCTTTGGCCTGCCGACGTTTATCTCGAGGGCGCGGACCAATACCGCGGCTGGTTCCAATCGAGCCTTCTCACCTCTGTTGGCGCACTCGATAAGGGCGCACCCTTCAAGCAGGTATTAACTCACGGCTGGGTTGTCGACGGTCAGGGCCGCGCAATGCACAAGAGCTTGGGCAACGGTGTCGATCCCGCCGATCTTATCAAGGATTTCGGTGCGGATATCGTTCGTCTTTGGGCGGCAAGCTCGGATTACCACGCCGACGTTCGCTGCTCCAAGGAAATCTTTAAGCAGCTTTCGGAATCCTACCGTAAATTAAGAAATACTCTGCGTATACTTCTCGCAAACCTCGGCTCGCCCGAAACCGATTTCGATCCCAACAAGGATATGGTCGCACCCGAAGCGCTCGGCGATATCGATAAATGGGCGCTTTCGAGGCTCAACAAGCTGGTAAGACGCGTGCGCGAGGCCTACGACGGATATCAGTTCCATATTATTTATCACGAAATCCACAACTTCTGCTCTATCGATATGTCGAAGCTTTATATCGACATCACCAAGGACAGACTTTACTGCGAAGCAAAGAACGATCCCGCGCGCCGCAGCACCCAGACCGCGATGTATATTATCGTAAGCGCGCTTACCCGTCTGCTCGCACCTATCCTTTCTTATACCGCAGAAGAGGTTTGGACCTATATTACCCATCTCGAAGGCGAAAGTGCGGAAAGCGTATTCTGCAACGATATGCCTGCCTTCGAGGAAAAATACGATTTTTCGGATATCGAAGAAAAGTACGAATCGCTCTTCAGCCTGCGCGACGGCGTAATGAAGGCGCTTGAATTGGCAAGAGCCGACAAGGCTATCGGCAAATCGCTCGAAGCCGCCGTTACTATATACGCAAGCGCGGACAGCGAAGCGATGAAGCTCTTCAAGCAGTTCGAAGCTATCCTTCCCGATATCTTTATCGTAAGCAAGGTAAGCCTTTGCGAAGGAGAAGCCGCCGCAAACGCATATTGCGATGAAGAAACCGGCATTGCCGTTTCGGTAAGCGTTGCCGAAGGCGAAAAATGCGTTCGCTGCTGGATGCACAAGGACGATTGCACCACCGACGAGGACGGTCAGCATCTTTGCGCCCGCTGCCGTAAGGCTGTATGTTAGCGGCAATTATCGCAATAGTTGCGGTAATTCTCGATCAGTTAAGCAAATATATAGTAGTTCAAAATATAGAACTGTATGAAACGGTGCCGTTCATAAAAGGATTTATGAGCTTTTACCATACCCGCAACACCGGAGCGGCGTTTTCGATGCTCGCCGATCGGCGTTGGGTGTTTATGGTGTTTTCGGTAATTTCGATGGGCTTGATAATTTATCTGCTCGTAAAGGAATATCGCCGTCATCCGCTTATGAATATTGCACTGGGTATGATACTCGGCGGCGGTATCGGCAATATGATCGACCGAATCGCTCTCGGCTACGTCGTCGATTTCTTCCATACCGATTTTATCGATTTTGCGGTGTTTAACGTTGCCGATTGCTTTATTACCGTCGGCGCGGTGTTGCTCGGCGTCTACGTCATCTTTTTCGAGCCCAAGGTCGAAAAACGGCTCGAGGCAGAAAGAAAAGCGGCAGAAGCGGCAAAATCTGCCGAAAACACCGAAGGAAACGGCGAAAATGGATAATTATATCGTTACCGAGCGGGATATTGCCGAAAAGCTTCGGCTCGATGCGTTCGCGGCAAGGGCTTTCGAAATCTCGCGCTCGCGCGCGCAAGAGCTTATTTCCGAAGGACTTATAACCGTAAACGGCAAGAAATGCGAAAAAAAGCTTTTGCTGTCGGTTGGTGACGTTATCGAAATCGAGCTTCCCGAAATACGCGAGCTCGAAGCGGTTCCCCAAAACATTCCGATAGATATAGTTTACGAGGACGATTACCTTTTGGTAGTCGATAAACCGCGCGGTATGGTGGTCCACCCTGCCGCCGGCAACCCCGATAACACGCTTGTAAACGCCCTGCTTTATCATTGCAGGGGCAGGCTTTCCTCGATAAACGGCGTTATACGCCCGGGGATAGTCCACCGTATCGACAAGGATACCTCGGGCCTGCTTATCGTCGCAAAGACCGACGAGGCGCACCAAGGACTTGCCGAGCAGATAGCGGTCCATTCCTTCGTGCGTAAATACGAAGCTATCGTAGGCGGTCATCTTCGCGAAAGCGAGGGCACGGTGTGCGCCCCGATAGGCAGACACAAAACCGACCGCAAAAAAATGGCTGTGACCGAGCATAATTCCAAGCCGGCAACGACTCATTGGAGTGTGGTTGCCGAATCGAAGGAATATTCGCATTTGGAATTAACGCTTGAAACCGGCCGCACCCATCAAATAAGGGTGCATATGGCGTATATCGGCCACCCCGTCGCAGGGGATACGGTATACGGAAGCGTGCGTTACAGGCTTGGCATGGAAGGTCAATGTCTGTTTGCAAAATACATATCTTTTGTCCACCCTATAACGGGCGAGACTATGACGTTTGAAGCGGCAAGGCCTGCGTATTTCAGCGATGCGTTGCGCCGTGCCGGGCTTTAGTCAAAAATCTTTGATAATCGAAAGGAACAACGATTATGGAAAAAAGTACCGTTCTAACGCTGAAAGAAAGAGCCGCAAGGATAAGAATGCATTCTGTCGAAGCGGTCTACGGCGCAAAAAGCGGCCATCCGGGCGGATCGCTGTCTATTGCCGACGTAATCACCTACCTCTATTTCCACAAAATGAACGTCGACCCGAAGAATCCCAAAATGGAATCGCGCGATCGCTTCGTGCTTTCCAAGGGCCACTGCTGCCCCGCGCTTTACGCCGCACTTGCAGAAAAGGGTTATTTCGACGTAAGCGAGCTCAAAAAGCTTCGTAAGCTCGGTGCGATGCTTCAGGGTCACCCCGATATGAAGGGTATCCCCGGTATCGATATGTCCACCGGCTCGCTCGGTCAGGGCTTCTCTACCGCTTGCGGTATGGCGGCTGTGGCAAAGCGCAAGGGTTACGGTTGGAAGGTTTACACCGCATTGGGCGACGGTGAAATCGAAGAAGGTCAGGTTTGGGAAGCGGCAATGTTCGCAAACCAATACAAGCTCGATAATATTATCGCCTTTATCGACTGCAACGGCTACCAGATCGACGGCGCTGTCGAGGACGTTATGAACCCCCACCCCGTTGACGAAAAGTTCAAAGCGTTCGGCTGGTTCGTAGCAGTTATCGACGGCCACGATTTCGAAGCTATCGATAACGCAGTCAACCAAGCTCTTACCTGCGGCAAGCCCGCGGCAATTATCTGCAAAACGGTAAAGGGCAAGGGCGTGTCTTATATGGAAAATAACTATACCTGGCACGGCAAGGCTCCCAAGGACGATGAATACGCTATCGCACAGAAAGAGCTTTACGATGCATGGGTAAAGGCAGCGGAGGATGTTAAAAATGGCTGAAAAAGAAGCAACAAGAGCCGCCTACGGCAGAAAGCTTGCCGAGCTTGGTGAAAAATATGATTTTTACGTGCTCGATGCCGACCTTTCCGGCTCGACACAGACCGCTGTTTTCGCAAAAAAATATCCCGACCGTTTCTTTAACGCAGGTATCGCAGAGGGCAATATGATTTCGGTTGCCGCAGGTATCGCCGCAACCGGCATTCCCGCGTTCGCATCCTCGTTTGCAATGTTCGCCTGCGGCAGAGCGTTCGAGCAAATTCGCAACTCGGTTGCATACCCTAACCTTCCGGTTAAAATCTGTGCTTCCCACGCGGGCATCACCGTCGGCGAAGACGGCGCAACCCACCAATTCTGCGAGGATATGGCGATAATGCGCGCACTCCCCAATATGACAGTCGTCTGCCCCGCCGATTCGGCTTCCACCGAAGCACTTTTAGAAGAAATCGTTAATTTCGACGGCCCCGTATATATGCGCTTGGGCAGATACGCCGTTCCCCAGTTCTATACAAAAGGCGAGCAGGAATTTAAGCTCGGCAAGGGTATCGTGCTTGCCGACGGCAGCGACGTAACCATCGTTGCAACCGGTATTATGGTTGCCGCAGCTATGGAAGCGCGCGAATTGCTTGCAAGCGAAGGAATCAGCGCCGCGGTTATCGATATTCATACCGTAAAGCCTTTGGACGTAGAGCTTATCACCGAATACGCCAAAAAGACCGGCAACGTCGTTACCACCGAGGAGCATTCGGTTATCGGCGGTCTTGGCGACGCTGTCGTTTCGGCGCTTGCCGAATCCGCCTGCGCAAAGGTTGTTAAGCACGGTATCGAAGACGTCTTCGGCACCAGCGCACCCGCAGGCGTGCTGCTCGAGCACTATAAGCTCAATGCGGCAGGCATTACCGAAAAGGTCAAAAAGCTGCTTAATAAATAAAAAAGAGGGGTATCTGATGATACCCCTTAATTTAAACGGTGAACTTATGACAGTAGAACAGTTAATTAAACGTCTTGACGAAAAAATCCCGAAATCGCTTTCGGAGCCGTGGGACAACGACGGTTGCGACGTTATTCCCGATAAAAACGCCGAGGTGACGCGCGTCCTCTGCGCGCTCGACTGCACGAGCGTTGCAATAGAAGCGGCTGTAAAGCTTGGCTGTAACGTTATTCTTACCCACCACCCGCTCGTTTTTAAACCGCTCGGCGCGGTCTGCTGTGACGACAGCGTCGGAAAGCGCGTTATCGAATGCATAAAGCGCGGCATCGCCGTGGTGTCGTTCCACACCCGATTGGATATTATCGAGGGCGGCGTTAACGATACGCTTGCAAGGCTGCTTTGTATTGAAAACACCGAAAGCTTTATCCCCTACGGCCGTATCGGCGATATTGCCGAACAGGATTTCGAGGATTTCGCATCGCTCGTCGCATCGCGCCTAAAGCTCGAAAAAAGCGAGCTTTCGCTTGTTAAATCACGCAAAACCGTAAAGCGCGTTGCCTTAATTTCGGGCTGCGGCAAGGACGAAATAAACGATGTTATCGCCGCAGGCGCAGATACCTTCGTAACCGGCGAGGTTATGCATAACCATATGCTCGATTGCAAGGAGCTTGGCTTAAACCTCGTGTGCGGCACGCACTATGCGACCGAAAGAATAATCGTTCCGTTGCTTGCCGACACCGCACGCGAATTCGTTCCCGCCGACGTTTATATGTTTGTAAGAGAAGAAGAATATGGCATTTGACGGACTTTTTTGCGCCGCAACGGCGCAGGAATTGAATAAATGGGCAGGCGCAAGGGTGGAAAAAATACACCAAAGCTCGCAAACCTGCTTTTATCTTCAGCTTTATTTCGAGGGAAAGCGCGGCAATTTCGTCATATCCGCCTCGGCTTCGCGTCCGATTTTGGCAATAACCGAGGAATCCGTCGCCCGTCCCGATACCCCTACCCCCACCTGTATGCTTTACCGAAAGCATCTGCAAAACGGCAGGCTCGTTGCGGCGGAATGGGTTGAAAACGAGCGTATTATCCGCTTTGCGTTCGATTCTGCCGACGAAATGGGCTACGTAAAGCGCAAATACATTTATGCCGAAATGATGGGCAAATACTCGAATATTATCCTTACCGACGAAAATCTGCGTATTATAAGCGCAAGCTCGGTTTCGGATATAACCGCAAGCGTGCGCAGAATAATGGCAGGCTTGCCCTACGAGCTTCCGCCCAAGCAGGAAAAAGCTTCGCTTTTTTCGCTCACCGACGAATATTTTGCAATTCTCTGCAAGGAAAAAAGCGGTATGCGCGCCTGCGATTTTTTGCTAAAAAGCTTTCTTGGGTTCTCCCCCGTCGTCGCGCGTGAGCTTGCGTTCCGCGCCTATGGCGACAGCGATACCGAGCTTTATCCCGAAAATTCGGCGCCGTTGCTTAAAGAGCTATATTCCTTAAAATCCCGCTTCGAAGACAATTCCTTTGCCCCCAACGCAGTATATGACAGCGAGGGCAACGGGATAGAATATTCCTTTATTCCGCTTACCCAATACGGCTCTTCTACCGTTCTGCGCGAATACGAAAGCTTTTCACAGCTTTTAACCGAATATTTCGGCAAAAAAGAGGAAGCAGTAAATATCGGCCGTTACTCGCGCGAGATTGTAAAGGTAGTAAACAGCCACCTTGCACGCGCGCAAAAAAAGCTCGTACTGCTTAAAAACGAGCTCGAGGAATGCGACGAAATGGATATAATGCGTATGCGCGGCGACCTTATTACCGCCAACATATACCGCATTCATCAGGGCGACACGAGCGTTACGGGAATGAATTACGAAACCGGCGAGAAAATGACGGTTATTCTCGATGCTTCGCTCACCCCCGCCAAAAACGCGCAAAAATACTATAAAAAATATTCAAAAATGAAGCGTGCCTCGGTAATTCTTGCCGAGCAGATAGAAAAAACCGAGCGCGAATGCGATTATCTTTCGGGCGTGCTTGGGTTTATCGAACGCGCCGCCAGCCCCCAAGAGCTGCAGGAAATCAAGCAAGAGCTTATCGACGGCGGATATATAGCCGATAAATCGCAAAACGGCAAAAAGAAAAAAACGCCCGCGGCAAAGCCGCTTTCCTTCACCACCACCGATGGACTTTTGGTGCGTGTTGGACGTAATAACCGCCAAAACGATTATCTTACCGGCGGTGCCGACCGCAACGACCTTTGGTTCCATATAAAAGGCTTCCACGGCTCACACGTTATCCTTACCCCGAACGGAAGCGAAGAGCCGACAGACCGCGATTACACCGAAGCGGCTATGCTTGCCGCATATTACAGCGAAAAGCGAGGAAGCCGCAACGTAGAGGTCGATTATACCCGCGTGCGCTGTCTGAAAAAGCCGGCAGGCTCTGCCCCCGGCTTTGTGACCTACGAAAAATATTGGTCCGCCGTTGTCGATGCGGTAAATCCGTTTGAGTAGGCGCTGACGCTTTCCCCAAAAAGCTTGCGCTTTTCGGGGACCCCGATCTTCAAGATGCCCGTTCGCTCGCGCAAAGTGCGTGCGCGTCGCTTTGCGACTTGTCCGCACTTTCGGTCATCATAGGTGTTTTTTTCGAGGCACCTGTCCCCGAAAAAAACATTATTCTCATCGTATATTAACCCCCGCACCCCGCAAAACCTTTTATTTCTAAACAATATCGGTGCAACTATGAGCTTACTTGAACGTTCTATTCCGCTAATAACCGAATGCGGAGCAGAAAAATTGAATAATACAAGCGTTGCTGTGTTCGGCGTGGGCGGTGTCGGCTCGGGGTGTGCCGAGTCTTTGGTGCGCTGCGGTATCGGAAAGATAACCGTTATCGATAACGACACCGTTTCGGAAACCAACCGCAACCGCCAGCTTATCGCGCTTGGCTCAACGATCGGCAAAAGCAAAGCGGGCGTCTGTGCCGAACGGCTGAAGGACATCAACCCGCAATGCGAGGTTACGGCGGTAAACCTTTTCTACTCTGCCGAAACGGCGAAAAGCATCGACCTTTCACAGTTCGATTATATCGCCGATTGTATCGACACCGTCACCTCAAAGCTCGTTTTAATTCAAAATTCAAAAGCGGCTTGCGTCCCGATAATCTCCTCGATGGGAACCGGCAACCGCTTGAACCCTTCGCTCATTACCGTAACGGACGTCTATAAAACCGAGGGCGACCCGCTTGCGCGCGTTATGCGCAAGGAGCTCCGCGCACGCGGTATAGAGTGCTTGAAGGTCGTCTGCTCGTCAGAGCCGCCGAGCAAATGCGTCGAGGGCAGAAACGAAATCACCGGACGTGCCACCCCCGCAAGCGCGGTTTTCGTCCCCGCAACCGCAGGTATACGCCTTGCGTACGAAATCGTAAAAGACGTTTTGGATAAATGATGTTTTCGTTATATAGGTAATTTTTATGGCTAAACAGCATTGGAAGGGCGAAGCGTTCGCTTCGCTTTCGAGCGAAAAGCTGCTTTTCGCTCGGCTTTCGTGAGCTTCGTTCGCTCGCGCCGAATCCGTGCGCGCGGCTTTGCCGCTTGTCCGTATTCGCGAAGCTCCAAGGTATATTTTTCAAGGCGCCTGTCCTTGAAAAATATGTTATTCTTTATTATATAGGTAATTTTTATGGCTAAACAGCATTGGAAGGGCGGAGCACTTTTGGCTCCCGTGCCTGCGGTTTTGGTTTCCTGCGGCAACAAAGAAGCCGACAATTTAATAACTATCGGCTGGACGGGAATTTGCGCCACACACCCGCCAAAGCTTTATATTTCGGTGCGCCCCGAGCGATATTCCTATGAAATTATAAAGCAAAGCGGTGAATTTTGCGTTAATCTGCCAAGCACCAAAATGGTGCGCGCGCTCGATTTTTGCGGTGTTCGGTCGGGCAAGGATATAAACAAATTCGAAGCAACGGGGCTTACAAAATCCGATTCATTTGCGGTGAAGTGCAAAAGCATTGCCGAATCGCCCTTAACGCTCGAATGCAAGGTCGATAAAATTATCCCGCTCGGCTCGCACGATATGTTTATCGCAGATATCGTTGCGGTTGCGGTTGACGAATCGATTATCGACGAAAACGGCAGGCTTATGCTCGAGCATGCCGACCTTTTGGCGTATTCCCACGGCGATTACTTTACGCTCGGCAAAAAAATCGGTGACTTCGGCTTTTCGGTACGAAAGAAGAAAACCGTTGCAAAAAGGAAAAACAAACGCTGAAACGATTATTTTTATTGTATAGGTAAAATATGACTTCTGTAACCATTATTCACGTTGGCGACTTTAATCGCTAGCGCTCTCCCCAAAAAGCTTGCGCTTTTCGGGGACCCCGTTTTGTTAGATGCCCGTTCGCTCGCGCGAAGTGCGTGCGCGCCGCGTTGCGTCTTGTCCGCACTTTCGGACATCATAGGTGTTTTTTTCGAGGCGCCTGTCCCCGAAAAAAACGATTATTTTTATTGTATAGGTAAAATATGACTTCTGTAACCATTATTCACGTTGGAGACTTTAAGGAAAAATATTTCAAAGAAGCCGAAAGCGAATATATTAAGCGATTAAAGGCGTTTTGCGATTACAAAACGGTATGCATAAAAGAGGAATCCTGCTTCGGCGAGGATTCCGAAAAGCTTATCGCACGCGCGCTCGAAAAGGAAGCGGCGGCAATTCGCCAAGCCATACCCAAAAACGCGCTGAAAATTGCAATGTGTATCGAGGGCAAGCAGTTATCCAGTACCGAGCTTGCAAGCGTTTTCGAAAACGAATCCCGCCCGATATGCTTTATAATCGGCTCTTCCTTCGGTCTTGACGAAAGCATAAAGCGCGAATGCGATATGCGCCTTTCGATGTCGAAAATGACCTTTCCCCATATGCTCGCACGGGTTATGCTTGCCGAGCAGGTCTACCGCGCGTTTGCGATAAATAACGGCAAAAAATATCATAAATAAAAAGACGGCGGTTGGGCGATGCGCCACAGTGAGAAAACGGTTTTGCGCTACCGTTTTGCCCTGTAACTTAGTCAAAAAGCCTTGAAATACGTTGAAATACGTTGGTATTCCTTCGTTTTTCGCCGTCGTTACAGAACAAATCGCATACGCGCA
>JAFTTN010000064.1 GCA_017466805.1 Clostridia bacterium | reverse complement strand
GTATTAAGAAACACTTTAGTTGCGGTCTAAACGTTTCTAAAGAGCCTAAGATTCAACTTGCACTTCGTGCGATTGAAGGACTTGATATTACCTCGTTGTCAGAAACGGAAAAAGAACACGCAGCAAAAGCCATTGAGTGTGGTTATTTGTACCGTGACGGAGATATGCTTTACACCAAGATTCTTGTAAGCTCTCTTTCCGATAGAAACAGACTTTTTGATATAAGCAACGCTTTGCAAAACGGACATTTTAATGCGGATGCGGAAATCGTTGCTGAGAAAGTTGCAACGCTGATTAAGAAATCTGTTCCTGATTATCTCCTTGGAGAATGGAGATTGGCGAATAATCTTGCGAGTATGCCCATTCTTGACGCGGTTGTTGAATGCCTGATTGAAAAAGGCGTATTAACACCTCCCGAAAAAGGAATCGGCGCAGAAGGCTGTTGGATGAGTGTAGAAAAGTAAAATATCCGTGTACATAGACTTCGTTTGCAAGCATGGCGTTAAAAGTCCGGTAGAACGCGGAACCTTTTAACTCCCATCATCGCCAAGGGGTTAGTGTACCCTCTGCAAAATCTGTGTGCATCTAAATCAGCTACACACGATTTTGCATCTAAATCGGACACACGTCACAAAAAAAAGCACTTGCGCAAGCAAGTGCTTTTTTCAACTAAATCCGCCTTTGGCGGAAGAAATCCACCTTCGGTGGATGAAATCGCTTCGCGATGAAATCTGCCTTTCGGCAGGAGATGGAGGCGGATTTAATTTCATCTGAGGCGAAACGCCGAAGATTTCATCCGAGCGGAGTGAGGATTTCATCGTGCAACGCACGATTTCATTCTTTTCGGGTCTGTAGCCGGATTCGAATCGGCGAAACGCATTTTCCAACCATTTGGCGATTTAAATTGGGTGATAATTTTTTAATTCGACAAATGATATCTTCATTTCAAACGGAAAATATGCTATAATTTAATCACAAAAGAAAAGGAGGCAAGCGACTATGAGTATCGGAAAAAATATCGCTAAATATAGAAAAGCAAAAGGATTAACACAAGAGGAATTGGGTGCAAAACTTGGCGTAACCAACCAAGCCGTATCAAAATGGGAATCGGAAGTTTCGATGCCCGACGTGATGCTTCTTCCCGAAATTGCAAATGCTTTGAATATTACCCTGGATGATCTGTACGGCATAGCTAAAGAACCCGAAAAGATATCTTGCTCAGCCGATGATTTCCCGGCTTTTTGTCATCAAAAGCTCATTGAACTATTTTACTATAACACAAAAATGCGATTCACGCATATTGGTTCATCTGACAAAGAACAATTGGAATTCCAAATCAAAAAGTTAATGCAGGGTTGCAGAATCGGTTGCCTTTCCAATACTCAAGGTGCAATCGTAACAACAGAAGATTTTTCATTCATCGATAACACCTATAAAGCCGCCAATAGTGAAAATGTCATTAAAAGTCAAGCCGATGATTATACGCTTATGTATTTGACTGATAAGAACTTCCGAAAAGTTTTTTATTATCAGTACAAGACAGCTTTTGAAAGATCAAAGGAGAATAATACAGAATTCACTTTTGATGAGATTATGACCGGTTGCAATCTTACAGAGGATGAAACCGCAGCAGCTTTGAGGCTCTTAAAGGATACTCGCATCAATGAAGTTTACACCGACACGGCAACCAAAACAAAAAAATATGTATTTTTGATTTCAACTGCCTTGTATGCTCATGCAATCTACAAGCTTGCCGATCTGTTGTCCGAGGATGCTTGCTGGACGGTTGTGAGAGATACGTCTATGATTTCTGACTATGCTTTCGAGAAATAATTACATAGGCTTCGTTGCAAGCATGGCGTTAAAAGTCCGGTAGGTCGCGGATACTTTTAACCCCCATCCTCGCCAAGGGGTTAGTCTACCCTCTGCAAAATCAGCGTGCATCTAAATCGGACACACGTCACAGAAAAAAGCATCGACTTTGTCGGTGCTTTTTTCAACTAAATCCACCCTTGCGGGTGGGTGAAATATTGCTTTGCAATGTGAAATACGCCTGCGGCGTGTGAAATTCGCTGTGAGTAGCGAGTGGGTGGATTTAATTTCACTTGATGCGGTAGCATCAATTTTCACAATTTACGGAGTAAATTATTTCACCGTGAGCGTAAGCGAATGATTTCACTAAAAACGAACGGTTATGTAAGAGTTCGAATTCATACGCAAAACGGTCGAAAGTAATATCGCACTTGCGCAATTTGTTGCTTTATGACGCAATATATAATATGCTACGATCTACTCCATTAACGATTTAAGCCTTGCTTACTTTCACTTCCTTGTGCTGCGTTTCGTATTATTGACAAAAAACGACATATATGATAAAATATATAGTAACAGTTTTTAAAGCTCGGAGGGCATTTATGACAGTTGCATACGACGGAAAGGAACCCTATATTTTTATAAGCTATTCCCACAAGGACACGGCTGACGTTTTGAACGCAGTTGACGCATTGAACGACAACGGCTTTAGGGTTTGGTACGACAACGGAATAGAGGCGGGCACCGAATGGCCCGAATATATTGCCGAGCGAATGATAAGCTGTCAGGTTGTTATTGCGTTTATGTCGCGCAATTCGCAGGATTCGCACAACTGCCGCAGAGAGATTCACTTTGCCATTGAGCTGAAAAAGGATCTTTTGGTGGTTTACCTTGAAGATTTCGACCTATCGCCCGGTATGCGTTTACAGTTAAGTGCGATTCAGGCTATGTACCGTTCGAAGTGTAAGGACGACGCCGATTTTCTTTCGCGGCTTTGCAACGCGGCGATAATTCAAAAGTGCAAGTCACCTACCGAAATAAGCGAGCCGATTGTAGCGGAAGCGGTTGCCGAAGAGATTTTGGATACGCCCGAGGCAGTAATTATTCCCGAATCTGTTCCTATGCACGCGGTCGAAGCCGACGAAGCGACACCTTCCGCAAAGGAAGCGGCACCGAAGCTTAAAATCGAGCCCGAGCCCGCGCCGAAGCTTACGTTCGAGCCCGCAGAACCGATTTTCGCAAACAAAAGCACCGAGATTACCACGGCACTAACCAAGGGAATAAACGCCGCAAACGAATTGTTTAGGCAGAACAAGGCGTTTCACCGATTCGCTTATTTAAACGAGCTTTCGAACAAGCAGATTACAAACGCTGTTATTTCGATAGCAAAAGGAAAAATTTCCTCTGCCGATATTTTTGCGTTACTTGACGACACAATTGCAACCAGCGGCAAATCGGGATATTTGGTTACCAACGACCATTTTTACGGTTCGAGCACATTTATGGACAGCTTTGATTTCGCGCTCGACAAGCTGGTATCGGTAAGGATGCCGCGAAAGGATCACCTTTGCTATACGCTTGCCAACGGATGCGAATACGAAAAGTCGATGAGCAACGACTGCCTTTACGTTTATACCCTGCTCGATGAATTTTTAAAGGCAAGGGGCTCTGTCGGCGGATTCGACACCGGCAGCTACGACAGCTTTGTTACCGAAAGCAAAACGGTTTCGATACCAAACGCCAACGACGCTCTAATCCACGCTATTCAGGCGTGCAACTCGGATTCCGGAGCGAAGAAGTCCTTTTATTTGAAATACGTCGACGAGCTTTCGCAAAAGCAGCTCGATAACGCTGTTTCGGCAATCGCGAAGAACAAAATAGTTCAGAGCGACATCGTTGCTTTGATGGACGATACTGTCCGCGGAAACGGAAAATCCGGCTTTATCGTTACGGCAGACCATTTTTATTCAGGTGGCACCGGTATTCTTTCGACGAATTTCGATTTTGAGCTTTCGGGACTTGTTAAAGTCGAAATATCCAACAAGGACCATTTGATTTTAACCTATGCGAACGGAAGAACGATCGATTACTTCTTTAGCATTTACACAAACTACTACTATATTTTCTTCAAGACCTATATCGAAGATACGAATAGATAGCTTTTAAGCGTCGGCAAATATAGCCGGCGCTTTTTTGTTGCAAAAGCAGAGATTGCGTGGTATAATAGCAATTAGTGATTTAATATGGAGAACGCATATGAAAAAAGCAATATTTTGGGATCTTCAGGGCACGTTGGGCGGTGAGGCTGTTGCAGATATAGACAGCTTTGTGCCTTATGAATTTTCGAAGGACGCACTTTCGCTTGCGAAGGATAACGGCTATATGAATATAATTATCACCAACCAAAGTAAGATTGCAAAAGGCTTGGTGACTTTTGAGGCTTATGAGAAAACAAAAAATCAAACGCTTGAATATTTCAATTCCAAACGAACGCTGATTGATGAATTTTTATGCTGTCCGCACCAAAGCGGCGACAACTGCTCTTGCAAAAAGCCGAAAACAGGATTAATTCAAAAATGCGTAAAAAAATATGCACTTGATATCGGCGAATGCTTTGCTATAGGTGATATGGGGAAAAACGAGATTGTTATGGCACGCAATGCAGGTTGCGGGGGCGTACTCGTTCTTACCGGCGGTGGAATAGGCAGTTTGTACGAATTCAGACATACCTGGAAAGACTTTGAAGCAGACATTATCGCGGAAAACGCACTTGAAGCCGTTAAAATAATTATAAAAGGAAAACAGTAAACTATGCGAAAAATATTTGCGACGCTTTTGGTTGTTTTATTTCTACTGTCCGCTTGCAATTCAACAGAATTGCAGGAAAGCGAAGGCTCACTTGATGGCGATAGCGAGGGTGTTGAAAGCATTGACCTTTTGGAAAGCGCGGACGAGAACACAAGTGTTGCGGAAGGCGGAAGCAGTATTGTGATGCAGGAAAGCAGCGACGTAGAGGAAAAGCCGCAAACAAAGGGAGAGGAGCTGACGGCTACGCTTACGCTTGAAGAAAAGGTAGGGCAGTTGTTTTTGGCAGCGTACCCCGACGTAAACCAAGAAAGCTATATTAACGATTACAAGCTCGGCGGTTTTATTATGTTCGGGCGGGAATTCAAAAACAACACGCCCGAGGGTGTGCGCACAACCATTGAAAATTTACAGAAGCAAGCAAGGATTCCGCTTTTATTCGCGGTTGACGAGGAGGGCGGCAGCGTTTGCAGAGTGAGCGCATACACGCAGTACCGCGAGAAGCGTTTTTATTCACCGAGATATTTATATTCCCACGGAGGAATAGATGCGATTGCAGAAAGCGAAAAGGAAAAATGCGCTCTTTTAAGCTCGCTCGGCATTAACGTTAATATGGCTCCTGTTTGCGACATTACCACCGACAAAGACGCTTTTATGTACAGCCGTTCGTTAGGTCAAGACGCCGAAACAACGGCAGAATTCGTTGAAGCGGTGATAGATATTACCGACGGCTACAAGATAGGAAACGTTTTGAAGCATTTCCCCGGGTACAGCAACAACAAGGACACGCACACGGGAATTGCTTATGACAAGCGAAGTCTTGAGGAGCTCGAATCGGTTGACATGATTCCTTTTAAGGCGGGCGCAGACGCGGGCTGCGGAGCGATTTTGGTGAGCCACACGGTTATAGAATGCTTAGACGGTGACTTCCCTGCCTCGCTCTCGCCGAAGGTAAACGAATATATCCGTAACACGCTCGGCTACGACGGAGTGGTGCTTACCGACGATTTATCGATGGGTGCGATAACCGAAAAATACGGCGACGGCGAAGCGGCTGTGCTTGCCGTGCTTGCGGGAAACGATTTAATTTGCTTAACAAACCTTAAAGCCGCATACACGGCAGTGCTTGAAGCGGTAAAGGACGAAAGAATAAGCGAAGAACGTATCGACGAGGCTTGCGCGCGGGTGCTTGACTGGAAATACAAGCTCGGGCTTTTGGATTGAGCCGGCTCGGCTATGCAAATATATTTACAGAACGCTTAAACGGCGTTCTGTTTTTTTGCAAAAAAGATTGAAAATACAGAATAAATGTTATATAATGGAGCTGTATATTTTTCGAAAGGAAAATCGACATTATGAAAGTGACGCTAAAAAACCTTACAAAGATATTTCCATCACGAAACAAAAAGCAAAAGGGCGACGTTATTGCCGTAAACAATTTTAATTTTGAAATTCCCGACGGCGAGCTTATCGGTCTGCTCGGCCCTTCGGGCTGCGGTAAATCGACGGCGCTGAATTTGCTTTCGGGGCTTTTGAAGCCGACGAGCGGCAGAATTTTCTTTGGTGACGACGACGTTACCGATATTCCCGCAGAGCACCGCGGTGTCGGACT
>JAFTTN010000063.1 GCA_017466805.1 Clostridia bacterium | reverse complement strand
TTTTCGCCGAAGCACTCGGCGGAAATAGCTATTTCGGTAAAGCAATCGAAATAGACGGTTATTGCTATGGCAACGCAATTTGGAGTAAGCATAATATCGAATCGTTCGAGGTGATACCTATACCCGATGCTACCGAACGCGTTGCGGGCTATTATTATGAATCGCGCTGTATTATCAAAACCGTGTATAATTTCGAAGGAAAACGGTTAACGGTGCTGAATTCTCATTTCGGCTTAGGCCCGGGCGAGCACGAAAATGCCGTAGATGCTGCTATTGCACTTGCCGATGCGGCAGATACCCCTGTCGTGCTTATGGGCGATTTCAATATGATTCCCGATTATCATCTTATAAAAAAGCTTCAAACACTTTTCATCGACGCGCATTATTCTCTTGGTAAGGATGAGCTTACTTTTCCTTCGAACGCCCCCGATTTAAGAATCGATTATATATTCACTCGCGGGGTAAAGGTGCTTAATGCAGATACTGTAAAGGTTATAGCAGCCGACCATTATCCCATTACCGCGGAAATAGAATTTTAAAGATTCAAACGCCTGTTTTTCAAAAAAACGGGCGTTTTTTCTATAATTTAACAAAAGACATTTTTTGTAAACCTACGAATTTTAAATAAAGACTTCGAATAATAATTTAATAATTCTATCAAACCGCGAAATATATCGCGGTTTTCTTCATTTCGCCGAAAATTCAAATTCAAAAATGTTGCTTTAATCGCGCTTTTAAGTCTGCTATATAGACTTTTTTAGGATATTTTGCTATTCCGAACACACGTTCGTTGACATAATGTTAGAAAAAATTACGGCATTTGCTCGGTTTCGATAGCCGAAAATGTCGAAAGTCCTTGAAAATAAAGGGTTTTTGCGTTTGTCAAAATGACGAAAGGTTGCTAAAAAACCAACATAATCAAGCTAAACATTTTTTTGCCTTACTTGATTTTTCTATGCCTATTAGGTATAATAAGTGTAAGTTTTAGGCTAAAAGTGGTAATTAGAGGAACAAAATCCCAAAATGCACAAAAAACAAGCGAAAGGAGGAAGCTCGAATGTTTATAGGCGAATACCGACACAATATCGATGCAAAGGGACGTTTGATGCTTCCCGTTAAGTTTCGCGAAAAGCTCGGCGAGGAATTCATTTTTTCTCGTGGATTGGATAAATGCGTGTGCATATATCCGATCGAGGAATGGAAAAATTTCACAGCCAAAATAGAAGAGCTTCCTGTAGCAAGAGAACGCCACGTTCGCCGTTACTTCTTCTCGGGTGCGTGCGAGGGTACGCCCGACGCGCAGGGAAGAGTAACCATTACCCAAACCCATCGCGAATTTGCAGACCTTAAAAAAGAAGTTGTTATCGTAGGTAACTGTACGCATCTCGAAATATGGTCGGCAGATGAATGGGATAACGAACAGCAAAAGGTCACGAACGTCGACGTTATTCAAGACCTTATAGAATTGGGGTTCTAAAATGGAATTTTCACACGTTTCGGTTCTTCTTAACGAAACGGTCGATTCACTCAATATTAAGCCGGACGGAATATACGTCGATTGTACTCTCGGCGGTGCAGGGCATACCTCACTTGTTCTTTCAAGGCTTGGTGCAAACGGCAGGGTGATCGGAATCGACCGTGATGACGATGCTCTTCAAAACGCAAAGGAAAAGATAAAAGACGAACGGCTTATAACCGTCAAGGATAATTTCGAGAACCTAAAAAACGCCGTTAACTCGGTCGGCTTCGATAAGGTTGACGGTATAATAATGGATCTCGGCGTTTCGTCGCACCAGCTCGACGTTGCCGAGCGCGGCTTTTCCTATATAAAGGATGCTCCGCTCGATATGCGAATGGACCAAACCGCTCCCTTAACAGCGTACGACGTGGTTAATCGGTACACCGAACGTGATTTGGCTCGTATTCTCCGCGATTACGGCGAAGAACGTTTCGCACCGAAGATTGCATCGCGTATCTGCTCTGCAAGAAACGAAAAGCCTATCGAAACAACGCTTCAGCTTGCAGAAATAATAATATCCGCAATACCTCAAAAGTTTCGCTACGAAGGCGGCAATCCTGCCAAAAGAAGCTTTCAAGCTATAAGAATAGAGGTCAACGGGGAACTCGATTGTATCCCCAAGGCAATAGAAGACGGTGCGGATATTTTGAACATCGGCGGACGGATGTCGATAATCAGCTTCCACTCTCTCGAGGACAGATTGGTTAAAAATGGTTTTCAAAAGCTCGAACGCCCCTGCACCTGCCCATCGGACTTTCCGGTTTGCGTATGCGGTAAAAAGCAGGTTGTAAAAATAATAACGAAAAAGCCTATACTTCCTTCGGAGGAAGAGCTTCAGTATAATTCAAGATCGCACAGCGCAAAGCTTCGTGTGTGTGAAAGGGTATAAATAAAGGAAAGGTGCTAAAATGCAGGAACAAAGAATTAATTCGGTTACAAAATCGGTAAATCCGCGAAATATAAAGAATAATGGCACGGCAAACGGTAAAAGGTCGGCAGCTGTCGTAAAAAGCGGAACTAAATCTGTTTCTGCAAAACGCGGGGCAAACCTTCGTGCAGTAAGAGCACCTCGTATTGTCAACGTAAAGAAAAAGGACAAAGCTCCGTTTCCTTGGTCAATCGTCGTTGTTTCGCTCATTCTAACAGGTTTGTTCCTGTTTATGATGATGAACTACGCAGAGGTTGATAAATATCGCTCCGAAATCACCGAATTAAATAATAAGCTCGCTTCTATGGAAAAAACCCAGGACGAGCTCGAGGTAACTCTTAGTAATAAGTACGATATCGGTGAAATCGAAAAGTACGCAACCGAGGAATTGGGTATGACAAAAACCATTCCCGAAAGCAATATTCATATTATCACCACCGAACAGGAAGATAAAACCGAAATGCATTCCTACGACGACGGTGAAGAAGGTGGCTTTGGCTTCCTGCTTACCGGTTTGGGCGAGGTTATACGCGATTTTCTCAATTAAATTTAATTAAATCACTATACATTCCGCAAATGATGTGATATAATGAATTGGTATTAATTTTGCATCTCGGAATATATTTATACAAAAGGGTAACGAGGTAAAATTCTCATTACCCATTTGTCATATCAAAAGGAGTATTTTTTATGTCGAGCGCAACAAAAAAATTCACACCATCGGGTAGCGGACGTGTTTCTGTCGTTCGCGGCCGCGTTGCGCTTATCGTAATTCTCGTGCTGATGTGTCTGCTTTGCGTACGCTTTGCATACCTTCAGCTTATCGACCCAAACGATTACCGCACCGCCGCACTCGATCAGTATACCAGCTCTGTAACCATACCGGCAAAACGCGGCTCTATCTATGCAAACGACGGAACGACAGAGCTTGCCGTCAGCGCCACCGTTTATAATTGCTTTATTTCTCCTGCCGATATCAAAAAAATGGCAGAGGATAGCGAGGATACCTCGAATCCCGTCACGCGTGAGCAGCTTTTGAATAACGTAGCAAGCGGTCTTTCGCAAATCCTTTCGGTCGATCAGTCGGATATTGTTTTAAAGGGTAACCGCACCAATTCCAAATATCAGGTTATAAAAAAATTCCTCACCGAAACCGAGGAAAATGCGATTCGCGCCTATATTTCCGAAAATAAATATCAAACTATAATTCACCTCGAGGAAACCACAAAGCGCTATTACCGTTACGGTAGCTTTGCTTCTCAGCTTTTGGGCTTTACCGGCTCCGATAACCAAGGTCTTTCGGGTATCGAGCTTGCCTATGACGAATACCTTGCAGGCGTAGACGGCAAATCGGTCAAAGCGGCCGACGGCTACGGTAACGAGCTCGATTCGGGTGTCGGCTCTACCTATATCGCCGCCACAAACGGCTTGAACGTCGTTACAACAATCGATTGGACTATACAAAATATATTGGAAAAATATATCGAACAGGCGTATAACGAGCATCAGCCGAACCATAAAATCACCGGTATAGTTATGGACGTAAACAACGGCGAGATTTTGGCTTCCGCAATCTATCCCTCGTTCGACCCTAATAACTATAATCAGCTTTCCGAGATATATCAGCAAAAATACGATGCGTTTATCGGCACCGAGGATCAAAGATCCGAATACCGCTCGCAGCTTTTGTTCGATATGTGGAACAACTCTATCGCTTCCTGGACCTATGAGCCCGGTTCGACCTTTAAAATCGTCACGAGCGCAATCGCGCTCGAAGAGGGTACGATAGATTACGAAACCTCGCGCTTCAACTGTGTCGGCGGCACTATCGTTGCGGGCACCGAAATAAAGTGCCATAAAACCTCAGGTCACAATATGCAGACCTTTAGCGAAGCTATCGTAAACTCCTGCAACCCTGCGTTTATACAAATGGGCAGCTCTATCGGAACAAGCCTATTCAAAAAGTATTTCGAGGAATTCGGTTATACAAAAACCACGGGCAGCGATATTGTCGGCGAAACCTCGTCTATTTATTACGATACATATAATACGCAGTTCGAAGCTCTCGAGCTTGCCGTATATTCCTTCGGTCAGACGTTTAAAGTAACACCGCTTCAGCATATCCGTGCCGTTTCAACTATCGCAAACGGCGGGTATTTGGTGGTTCCTCATTCGGTTAAAGCACTTGTTGACGATGAAGGAAACGTTGTAAAAACCTTCGAATACGAAACCGACCGTCAAGTCGTTTCCGCAGAAACCTGCAATAAAATACTTACTTCGCTTACAAACTCTACAAAAAACGCATCTGTTTCGGGCTATAACGTCGTTTCAAAAACCGGTACCTCGCAGAAGCAGGATACCGCGCCCACAAACGACTACGTTTCCTCCTGCGTGACCTTCGCTCCCGCAGAGGATCCGCAGATAGCCATACTTGTGCTTGTCGACGATCCCACCTCCGGTCAGTTCTTCGGCTCCGCCGTGGCGGCGCCTATAGTCGGTAATATCTTGGGCGAGGTGCTTCCTCACTTGGGTATTGCGCCCAATACCGCAGAAGCAAACAGCTTCACGGTTGCCGACTATGCGGGCAAGACCGCCGCAAGTGCAAAAGAGCTTTTGGAAGCATCGGGTATAAAATGCATCGTTCGCGGTGAAGGCGATACGGTTGTAAATCAACTTCCCGAAAAGGATACCGTTATCACAAAGGACGGCGTGGTGATTCTTTATACCGAGGGCGCCGAAATTACTGCCAACGCAAAAGTACCCGACGTAATGGGCAAATCGCCCACCGCTGCAATAAAGGCACTTGTCAACAGTAATCTCAACGTATCTGTCAAGGGTATATTCAACGGCGATTACACCAACTGTAAGGTTGTTTCGCAGTCGGTTGCGGCAGGAGAATACGTACTTCCCGGTACGGTAATAGAACTCGAATTCTTATACGAGGAAGCAATACAGTAATGAATTTTACTTTAAAGTATATCGCGGACGTCTGCGGAGCTCTTTCAAGCACCGCAGACCCCGAACGAATTATAGAAGGCTTTTTTACCGATAGCCGTACTCCCGATAAATCAAAGCTGTTTCTTGCTTTGCGCGGCGAACACGTCGATGCGAATAAATTCGTGCCGGAGCTGCTTAAAAACGACTGCGCTGTTATGACCGATAGCCAAGAAAGCCTTTCGCTTAGCGGTGATTATATCTATGTAAAAGACGTAAGAACAGCACTTCTAAAGCTTGCAAAGCACTTCCGCGAAACAAAGCTTTTAAGCACCGAAGTAGTTGGCATCACCGGCTCGGTAGGGAAGACTACCACCAAGGATATGGTTGCACTTGCGTTAAGCTCGGGCTTGTCCGTTCATAAAACGCTCGGCAATGCAAATAGCCAAATCGGCTTGCCGCAAACCGTTCTCGCTACCCCGGCAGACGTCGATTGCGCGGTTTTCGAGCTGGGTATGTCCGAAAAGGGCGAAATGGAGCGTATTGCTTCGGTTGCCCGGCCTCGTATTTCGGTTATAACAAATATCGGATACTCGCATATCGAAAACCTCGGCTCGCGTGAGGCAATTCGCAATGAAAAGCTTAAAATTGCTTCTTTCTCACCAAACGGTTCGATATTGGTGTTAAACGGTGATGAACCGTTACTGCGTGAATATAATTACGAAAACAAAAAGGTGTGCTTCGTTTCCTACGAAAATTCTGAAAACGATTGCTACGCAACAAATATTTCCGAATCCGAACAGGGCGTATGCTTCGAAGCCGTCGTTTATGGAGAAACCGTCGAAGTTGCTTTGAGCGTTCGCGGAAAGCATTTCGTTATCAATTCGTTGTTTGCGCTTGCCGTTGCGTATCATCTGGGCTTAGATATAAGAAAAGCGGCTGCTGCGCTAAATAATTACGAAAGCGACGGCAAACGCCAATATATCTATCAAACCAATGGACATACGGTTATATCCGATTGCTATAACGCTTCTCCCGAGTCGATGGAGGCTGCACTTTCGGTTTTAAAAACTGCAAAGGGAAGGCGTATAGCCGTGCTTGGCGATATGCTCGAGCTTGGCAACGAATCGGCAAGCCTTCATAAAAGGGTAGGCGAATATCTTAACGGCTGTGCCGATGTTCTCGTAACCTATGGCGAGCAGGCCGAATATATTGCTTCAACCGCAAGAATCGAAACCTATTCCTTCAAAAAAGAAGAAGCGGAAAAGCTAAAGCAGTTCCTTAACAGCTTTGTTAAAGAGGGCGATACCGTTCTGTATAAGGCAAGCAACGGTATGAAGCTTGGCTTGTTAATAGTATAAATAAGGGGAATGGCAATGAATATATATGCTTCCTGCGGAATAACTGCCGCAATATCCTTCGTAATTGGCATCGTGCTCTTCAAAATATTTATCCCGCTTTTGCGTAAAGTAAAGCTCGGTCAGAAAATTCTTGAAATCGGACCTTCCTGGCACAAAGCAAAGGAAGGCACACCTAACCTGGGTGGCGTGATTTTCATCGTTTCTATGCTCGTTGCGATTGCCGTTGCGGTAACCGTTATATTGCCTATATGGGAATACGGCAACTACGCGAAGGGTATTATCGTTTTCGTTCTGTTCGCCCTTTCTCAAGCAGTTATCGGATTTATCGATGACTACGTTAAGCTCTTCAAAAAACGCAATAAGGGTTTGAGCGCAACCCAAAAGCTTATTCTGCAATTTCTTACAACGGGAATATATCTTTTTGTAAACGCATATTTTCTCGATGCGGATACCGCAATAAACACTCCTTGGGGCGAGCTCGAGCTTGGTGTGTTCTATTATATAGCAATGCTTCTTGCAATTGTTTATATAATCAACTGCGCCAACCTTACCGACGGGATAGACGGCTTGGCAGGCAGTATTGCGTTCATAATATGCATAATGCTCGTTATTTTCGGAATACATACAAGTAATTTGATTTCGTCATTATACTATCTTACGTTCGATTATTTCGCAATATCCGTTTCGGCTCTCGTTGGGGCGTTGCTTGCGTTTCTTGTATTCAACTTCCACCCCGCAAAGATATTTATGGGCGATACCGGATCTCTCTTCCTCGGCGGCTTTATAGTGGGTGCGGTAATGTTTACCAATAACGAATTCGTTCTGCTTCCCATAAGCTGTATCTGGATAATCGAAGGGCTTTCGGTTGTCCTACAGGTATTTTCCTTCAAGGTCTTCGGCAAGCGTATATTTAAAATGAGTCCAATACACCATCATTTCGAAAAATGCGGCTGGAGCGAAGTGAAGATAGTAGCAGTGTTCTCGCTTGTAACCGCCGCCTTTGCGGCACTTTCGTACTACATAATGTATTTCTAAAAAAGGAAGGTTGCTATGGCCTCGAAGAAAAACGAACAAACGGTAGCTTCTGCGCAGGGCGAAAAGAAAAAACGCAGCGTAAGAGTAAACCCAAATAGAATATACCGCTTGATCGGCGAGGTCGACCGTCCTATGCTTATCGTTATTATCGCGCTCGTTTGTATCGGCTCGGTAATGATATTCTCTGCATCGTACGCGGTTGCCGATACTCGCTTCGGCGATTCCTATTACTTCGCTCGGTCCCAAGTGCGCTGGGTTATTATCGGTCTTGCCGCAATGGCGCTTATCGCGCGGTTTCTCGATTACCGCGTTCTAAAACGTTTCTCGTATATTATCTATGCTATCACGCTCGGGCTAAACTACCTCGTTCCCTTTTTCGGTAAAACGAATAAAGGTGCAACCCGATGGTTCGTAATTTTCGGCGTGGAATTCCAACCGTCCGAGCTGTTAAAGTTCGCGCTTGTTCTTGCTTGTGCGACCTATATAAGCAACCACGCAAGCGAAATGAAAACGCTTCGCAAGGGCGCTCTTCCTTTGTTTTTGCTTACACTTCCTGCCGCAATGGCTACGCTTATGCAAAGCCACCTTTCAGCAACCATTATTATATTAATATTAATGGTCGTTATGATGTGGCTTTCGGGCTTAAAGGGCTTCTATTTCGGCGCCGTTCTCGGTGCAGGTAGCGTTGTCGGTGCTTTCTTCCTAACAGTCGGGCGAGGTATCCTTGCAAAAATAGTACCCCACGCAATAACCCGTCTTGATATTTGGCGCGATCCGTTTGCATATATGTCGTTCGAATCGGGCGGTGACGGCTGGCAGCCTGCACAATCGCTGTATGCTATATCTTCCGGCGGCTTTTGGGGACTTGGATTAGGTCAAAGCAACCAAAAGCACGGCTATCTTCCCGAGCCTCAAAACGACTATATATTTGCTATATTAAGCGAAGAACTCGGCTTTTTCGGTGTGGTTTGCGTTATTGCCATTTTCGGCGTGCTCGCCTACCGCGGCTATTGTATTTCCAAAAATTCGCCCAACCGCTTCTGCTCGCTATTGTCTATGGGCATCACCGCGCAGGTCGTGGTACAGGTGCTTTTGAATCTTGCGGTTGTTACGAATACCTTCCCGAGTACCGGTATCAGTCTGCCGTTCTTCAGCTACGGCGGAACCTCGCTTATCATTCTTCTTGCCGAAATGGGCATTGTTCTTTCGGTATCTCGTTATTCCTTTATCGAACAGGGCTGATGAAAGGTGTTATTTAAATGAAAATTATCCTCTGCGGCGGCGGTACGAGCGGCCACGTTAACCCCGCTTTGAATATCGCAAAAACAATACAAGCGCGTCACCCCGATGCCGAAATCATGTTTATCGGGACAAAACGCGGAATAGAAAGCACTCTCGTGCCCAAATTTGGTTATAAAATCGATTTTGTCGAGGTTTCGGGCTTTTCCCGTAAGCTTACATTAAAAAACGTTAAAGCGGCTTGGCACGCGCTAACGTCGGTTTCCGAAGCAAAAAAGATTATAAAAAGGTTCAAGCCCGATTTGGTTATCGGCACAGGCGGATACGTTTCTTGGCCGACTGTAAAGGCGGCTTCGAAGCTCGGTATTCCGACACTTATTCACGAGCAAAACGCTTTTCCCGGTGTTACCACAAAAATGCTTTCGAAATATGCAAATAAGGTTTGCATTTCCTTTGCGGGAAGCGAAAAGTTTTTTGATGAAGCAGTACGCGATAAGCTCATTTTAACCGGTAACCCCGTTATAATCGACGGTATGTCGCGCACCGAGGCACGCGCAAAGCTCGGTCTTTCCGACACAGAGCCGTATATTCTTTCCTATGGCGGAAGTATGGGAGCAGATAAAATCAACGAGCTCTCGTTTGCGCTTATGGAATCGCTTTCGGTTCCCCAAAATATTCGCCACACCCATGCAATCGGCAGAGTGGGTCTCGAAAAGTTCTCTGCTCTTGCAAAGGAAAAGGGCTTTTATAATTGCTCCAACCTTTCTATCGATGAATATATCTACGATATGCCGGTTCATCAAGCCGCGGCCGATGTTATAATCTGCCGTGCGGGCGCAATGACTCTTTCCGAGCTTGCTATTCGCGGCAGAGCGGCTGTGCTAATACCCAGCCCCTACGTTACCGAGGATCATCAATATAAAAACGCACGCCTTATCGCAGATGCAGGTGCGGCAGTTGTTTTCCGTGAATCAGAAATTAGCACCAAGCTTCTTTCCGATACCGTTTCGGAATTGCTTTCTAACCCCAATAAACGCAGAAGAATGGAAGAAAGCGTTAAAAGCTTTGCAATGCCCGATTCTGTCGAGCGTATAGCAGACGAGGCACTTGCTTTGCTAAAATAACGTATAATCTAAAAGAAGGGAAGTGAAATATATGGAACAGCAACGCTTTGTGCGTAAAAATACAACTATGTTCGATGCACAGCGCCGTCAGGAAAAAAAGCGTACACGTCGTACCGTGTTCTATGTATTTCTGTTTCTCGCCGTTTCGCTTGTTTTCCTTGCCGTTTGCGCCGCTGTGTTCTTAAACGTCGAAAATATAACCGTAAACGGTATAGAAAAGTATACCTACGAAGAAATTATCGAACACGTTCCAATCGAGCTCGGTACGAATATCTTTTCTTACGATTCCGAAGAAATTGAAGAAGCTATAAAGCAGGCTTTGCCATACGTTGGCAAAGTGGAAATCAAGCGCGATCTTCCTACAACCGTGGAAGTAAATATAATCGAAAAAAAACCGTATTTTGCCGCCGAGCTTGCAGGTGATACCTATTTGATGTCTGCAGATTTAAAGGTTTTGGAAAAACTTCCCGATACCGATTCCGATAGCTTGGGCCTTGCGTCGCTTTCTTTAACAAGCGTTCGCCGTTGCATTGTCGGTAATACCGTTGAATTCGTCGATGAACGCACGCTTGATGCGCTCCACGAGCTATACGCCTGCTTCGAAGAAAATGCAATAGAAACCAAAATAAAGGGCGTGGACGTCCGTTCGCGATTTGATATTTATATCGATTACGATAACAGATTCGAGGTGTACCTCGGCGATACCGATAATATCGATATAAAAATACGCTTCCTTGTGGGGATAATAGATGAGCTTGCAGAAGGCTCAAAAGGCAAGATAGATATTTCAAATCACCGCGAAGCGTCTGTTGCACTCTCGTAAAAGCATTAAAATCGAAAAAATTTGCCAAAAATGCATCGGTTTTTAAAGAAAAACGAAAAAAACTCTTGCATTTCAAGCAAAAACATATTATATTATATAGTGAATGAAAATAAGATATAAGTTTTTTGGAGGTTCAAAATGCAAAATATGATCGAAGATCCCAATAAAGTGGTTATTAAGGTCATCGGCGTCGGCGGTGGCGGCGGTAACGCGGTCAACCGTATGATTTCCTCTATCGACGCAGCAGACGTTGAATTCATCAACGTAAACACCGATACTCAGATTCTCATCAAATCCAGCGCTCCCACCAAGATCGCTATAGGCGACCGCATCACCAAGGGCCACGGCGCAGGCGCAAACCCCGAACTCGGCGAAAAGGCTGCCGATGAATCTATCGAAGAAATCACCGAAGCTATCAAAGGCGCGGATATGGTCTTCATCACCGCAGGTATGGGCGGCGGTACCGGTACCGGTGCAGCTCCCGTTATCGCAAAGATTGCAAAATCTCTCGATATCCTCACCGTTGCGGTTGTTACCAAGCCCTTCCTTTTCGAAGGCAAAAAGCGTATGATGCAGGCAGAAGCAGGTATCGAAAAGCTTGCTGAAACCGTTGACTCGCTTATCGTTATTCCCAATGAAAGACTCAAGCTTCTCACCGATAAAAAGATCACCTTCCTCAACGCATTCCAGGAAGCCGATGACGTTCTCCGTAAGGGCGTTCAATCTATCTGCGATCTTATCACTGTTGAAGGTATCATCAACCTCGACTTTGCAGACGTATCTGCTGTAATGTCTAACGCAGGCCTTGCACATATGGGTGTTGGCGCCGCGAAGGGTAAGGATAAAGCTGAACAGGCTGCTAAGATGGCTATGTCCAGCCCGCTTCTTGAAACTAATATCAGCGGTGCAAAGGGTATCGTTGTTCAAATCATCGGCTCGCCCGATATCGGCCTCGATGAAATCGATTCCGCTGTTGCAATGATCACTACCGAAGCACAGCCCGATGCTACCATCATCTTCGGTGCTGCTCTCGATCCCACTCTTGAAGACGAAATGCGTATTACTCTTATTGCTACCGGCTTCGATGCCGATAAGAAAAATGCAGACGTTCGTCGTCAGATGGCTGCTGCCGAGGCTGCACAGAAGGCCGCTGCGCCCGAAGAACCCGTTAAGGATTCCAATTCGGATATCGATGATATCCTCAGCATGCTCAATAAGAGATAAATCAAATTTTAATAAAGAATTCGCCGATTTGTTTCGGCGAATTTTTTTCACTCTAAAATTTAATTACTGCAATCAACGTTTGATTGACATCGTCTCATAGCGGGTGTATAATATTATCAGCTACTAAAAGGAGGAGTAAGGATGAAGCTTAACGAGAATATAAAAGCCTTCCGTGAGGCGCTCGGTATGACACAAAGTGAGCTTGCCGAGGCGCTGTTTGTAACGCCGCAGTCGGTTTCGCGTTGGGAAAAGGGTCTTGCATATCCGGATATAGAAAAGCTCCCTCAGCTTTCTGCGATATTTAATATAAGCGTAGATGAACTTCTCGGTATCCCGCCCTCCACAGCACACTCGCTAACAATAAAACTCAGATCAGCTCGCGAAAAGGCGCGGGCGGGAACCCCGCTGGAAAAGCTTGAATATCTCTCTCTGTTAGAAAAATGCTTTGAAATAAAACACCACCTTTTTATTACCGAGCTTTTAAACGCGGCAAGAAGACTTCGTGAGGAGTTGATTATCCCCGAAGAGCATTTTATGGAAATATTCACAAAGGTCAAATCGCGCCTTCACGAAATTCCTCTTCCGCACAGAAACAGAATACTAACAAATATAGTAATTAACGAAAGCGAGGAAAGGCTTTCGGAATGGGAGCAATACATCACCGACGATAATAACTTTGCCTGCTGGCATGATCTTATTCTCTTCCGCCACTTCGTAAAACGTAACGAGCCCGAATGGAGCTTGCAACGTTCGGAGGTGCTCTTTCAGGATATTTCGAAGGTGCTCTATTTGATGAATCACAAGAGCTCGCCATCATCTCGCGATATGTTCGGTCGTAAAAGTGATACTGTCGAAAACTGCCTGGCGGTAAAACGAATAATCGATATTTTTTCTGTCCGCGACGACGATATATTTATTTCTATACGCATAAATGCCGAAACCTGCCTTGCCGCAACCTATCTGTATTGCGGTCGGATAGAAAAATTCGTCGAATCCTTAAAGCGTATGAAGGTTCTTCTTTCGGTTTCGAAAAACTTGGTCGGAAAAAGAGTTTGCGGCTCGACAGAGCTTTTCGATAATTACGGCTTTGAATATGGTATAGAGCGTTTTTCGAACGATTATTTTGAAATCGAAGTTCTTCTTGAAAGCAATATTACCAAGGATTATAAAGAGCTTCCCGAGGTAGTTGAGCTTATCGAGCTTATTAAAACAAATCGCGGCTGGGTCGATCCCTTTTGCTCGGTTCCTTATAACGAGCGTAAACCGTTCGAAAATCTGCACTCTATAGTTAAAAAAAGATGTGAAACCATAGAACTAAAGGAAAATGAAACCTTTTTCGTTTTCGCCGCTATGACCTCAAAGGGAAACGTATATGATTTCGCGGTAGATATAAGCGATACGAACGGTTACAGTGATATAATCAAATTTCTCAAGCGTAGCGATGAAACTCAGCTTTCTATGCTTGTCGGAGCGCTTCACGATCGCTTCAACGATTGCTGTATAGATCTTCCGGCTCATCGCTTCCGTGAAATGCTTTGCGATCTCGATAAGCGTAATCTCGATACGAGAACTATATTGAACGGCAATTATTTCTATGTCGTAAAAACCTTCAGAGAAACTATGAGCCCTAATACACTCTTTAAATATGAACAGTAAAAAAGCACACAAGGTAATAAAACCTTGTGTGCTTTTGCGTTTATTCGGTTACGGTTACCTTAACTGTAATAATTTTGCTATCTCCTACACCGTCGTACAGCTCGATTTTTATAATATCCTCGCCCTTGTAGCCGTACATAGCGTCGTAAGTCAAAATACCGTCGCTGTTAAGCCTTACCGCGCCGTATGCCGGTGTGGTTACGAATCGGTGTACTATTTCACCAAGCTCGCCCAATTCTATTTTTGCCTTTTTGCCGTGTCTTACGGTAATTTCAATGTCGTTAAAGCTCGATAAATCAAACATACCGCTTGTGTGGTAGTTGGATTCAAGCTTGCCGGTTGCGTATAAAACAGTTTCGTCGTATACAGCCTTCTGGAATGCATCGTCGGAATTGTATCCTGTAACGTATGCACCCGGAAGTCCGCCTTGATAATATACCTTTATAGAGTTCATATATCCGGTATCGTATCCGGCTCTAAGATAATCGCGGTACAGCTTTAACGATTCGCTGCTTTGCGTTCCGTCCTCTATTTCTATTTCAACGCACATACCGTAAAGCTTTGCGCGCTCTGCAGTGGTCTGCAGTCTTGTCGGCTCGGTGTCGTAAAACATATAGTTTGGCTGTAAACAGGTTATGTCGAATCCGACGTATTGATTGTAATATATTCCCGCGGCGCTGTAATAGGGGCACCAAAACGTCATATACCCCTTGCTGTGAACGTAATCGTTCAATGCCTTCATACCGTCAACGTCTTCTTCGGTGCGAACCGATTCGAATTGCCAATAAAATCCAACGAATTCAAGATTTTTATAATTCTGCTCGTTAAAACGTTTAATAATTTCATCCACCTGCCACTTCAGGCAAGCATCGTACTGTTTTTTCGTTGTTATCACTTGTCCGTCGAAAATATCGTTTTGCGCAGGTGCATTTACCGAAACCCATATCTTAACCTTTTCGTCAACGCCTAATTCGGAATTTAGCTTTTCTTTGGCTTTATCTACTGCGTCGAGGTTCATACCCTCGTAAAACAGCTCGCTGAAGAACCATTCCATACATTCGTTTCGGTCCTTGTGGTCGTTCAAAGCACCGCGCGTCGAAAATGCCATCGAATCCATAAAGGTACCGCAGGGCTTACCGTTTTTATCGAATTCGGTAAGATAAATATATGCACTTTCCTCGCTCATTGCGTGGACGTCAACGCAGTGCTTGCCGTAACCGTCGGTAATCGGAGCGAAAAGGATGTTTTTGATTCCGTAATCCTCGGTTTTGACATATTTACCGTAAGGAGTATCGTTGTTTTCGACTGCAGTAACCGCCAATTCGGCATTCTTCTTGCCGATAATTTCAAATTCACCGAGATATACCGCACATGAAACCGAGTTGTCGGGAACCGTTTCAAAGGTTACGCGAACGTATCTTGCTCTGTAATCTCCTTTGAAATCAATCTTGTGGGTGTCGTGTATCTTTTCTTCCTTGCCGTAATTTTCTTTATAAGTTGCGTATACGGTTGTCCAGTCCTTGCCGTTTTCACTTAAACTAACGTAAAATACAGGCGGAGTCGATATGCCGTATGTGTATCTATCGTAAAAGTAAAGATTCGTACCGCTTACCGACATAACCTGCCCCAAATCTGCAACGATATGTCTTCCGCCTCCGCGGTAAGAAATGAAGTAATCGGTATTAAATTCACCGTGCGTAACACCGTTTTTAAGTAAACTAAGCTTTTCCTTAGGGCTGTTGCTATGATCTTCTCTCAATGGATCGAAATGATAAACCTGAAATTCAACTCCGTCGAGCAACGATAAATTCTGCTCTGTATTATAGTCCTTGTCGCTTTCGCTTACCGCAACGCTCGATTCACCCAAATTCAGTTTGTAATCGTAATAGTCGGTAACGGTATAAAGCTGGTCAGCATCAACGCCTATAGTTCTGTCTATAGTCCCGCTTTCGCTGTATTCGTAAGCGGAAATTTCATCGATAAAGGTAAAAGCGTTGTCCGGCTGTGCGCAATAAATGCGTATATATCGTGCGCTCGTTCCCTTGGGCAATGCAAAGCTGTATTCGTATTTCATCGAAGGCACGACGTCTGTCGGAGTCATAATTTTTGCGACTTCGGTGTATTCCTTACCGTCTTCAGAAACTCGTAGCGATACGTACCGAGGCAAGCCTATGCCGTAATCCATAACACGCAGACATCCAACTGTTATGTCCGCAATGCTGTGCTCGGTGCTGCCTAAATCAAAATCTATCGATACTTCTGTTCGGCCCTCCCAGCCCAAATACGAATATGCGTCAAAAACCTTAACCGTCGAGCCGTCAGTAAGCTTAAAGCCGTGGTTGTCGGCGTAGGATTCACTTGTGGGCTTGCTGATTTTATATTGCTTTCCTCTAAATAAGTTTGTCGCGCGTAGGCTTCTGTCGATATCGTTGGTAAGATATCCGTCGATTTTTTCTACCTCGTCGCTCATAACGAATTCATTCAAAACAACACTTGTTTCATCCGAAATCTCCGAGGACTCGTTTTGTACCTCCTGCTCGTTGCAAGCAGAAAATGAAAGAATAAAAATCAATGCCAAAGCAAAAGCAATAAAACGCTTCATAACGTTCACCATCATTCAAATATTTATTCGGGCTTGCTTTCGTAAATAAAACCGCCTGCGGCCTCATACTCGTCGATGTAATCTTTGTTGCTCTCAAATTCTGCGTTACATAACGATGCTTCGACAAGACTTGCTTTTCCGCACTGTAACGCGGAAAGCTTACCGTGCCCGCTAATAACGTAATGTAAACCGTATTTTAAAGCGACCTTTATGCTTTCGCCGTCGTCGGTTCCAAACGGCTTGGTGGGGAAGAGTACGTAGGGCGATAAGAATATCTTAGTTTCGCGGAAAGGCTCTTTTTCAAAAAGCTCTGCCTGCGTAACTATCGTTTCTGCAATCTGCTCGGGGGTGGCAGAGGTGGAATCTACTATAAGATCGTAGTTGCCGTAATCGAAATTGTCAACGCCGTAAATGTCTTTAAAACGCTTGTTTTCTTCCAAACTGCGCGCAATAAGCATTTCACGCGCTTCTTCAACGCTTTCGTATTTCTCTACGTTGCCCCTGTCGGCTGCTGTAACGCGCTTTGCCGCAACGGTTGGGTCGACATACATATATACCTTAAACGTGCTTTCTGCAAAATGCCAAGCCATTCTGGAGTCGTATATAAGCTTGTCACCCTTGCGTTCGCGTGAGAGCTTCGCCACCGCATCATCGATAATATGGTCTAACGATGGGTCTTCTGCCATTCTTTTATTCAGTTCAAGCGTCGAAATGCCCATTTCCTCGGCAACCTTGCGCTGAATAGTGCCGGTGCTGTATATTTCATATCCGTATTTTTCTTTAAGTATCGCGCAAACGGTCGATTTTCCGCTTCCTAATTTCCCCGAAAATGCAATCTGCATCTGTTTCACCTCGTTGGTTTGTATTAGAAATTGATTATATTTTGATTATATATTTTAAATATCAGTATGTCAAGAATAAACATACCTCCCACGAAAAATGGGAGGTATAATTTTATATTTCTTTTTTTAGCATTAAATGCGGACAGTCTTGCTCGTAATCGGTTTTTCCTGTTGAAATATATCCGATCTTTTCATAAAAGGGAACTGCCTGCATCTGCGAATGAATATAAACGCTTACGGTATCGCCGAGCTTGTAATGGATTTTCCACTGAGTAATTACTGTTTCTGCGGCTTTTACTATTTCGGCGCCAATGCCTTTTTTGCGGTGTTCCTTTCGCACGGCGATTCTGCCGATCATATAATTTTGTTTGTCCTTTGTAATGATCCTGCAGCTCGCCACGGGTTTTTCGCCGATAAACGCAACAAGATGCACTGCATCGTTATCGTCAACGTCAAATTCTTCGATAAAGCCCTGTTCTTCTACAAAAACCTCTTTGCGTATCTCAACAGCGTCCTCGGGAAGCTCGATATATGCAATAATTTTCAAATCATTCATATATGGGATACTTTGTGCAAAGCTTGTCTACCTCGGAAATAATGTAATCGCGGCTGTTTTCAAGATCGGTTGCGGTAAGCTTGATAAGCTTTGCAATCGTCTTCATATCCTCTTCCTTGAAACCGCGCGAGGTTACAGCGGGAGTGCCTACGCGAATACCGCTGGTGATAGTAGGCTTCTGAGGATCGTCGGGAATCGCATTCTTGTTAACGGTGATATGAACTTCGTCAAGATTGTGCTCGAGCTCCTTGCCTGTAACGCCCATGCTGCGAAGGTCGATAAGAAGCAAATGGTTATCGGTACCGCCGGAAACGAGGTCGAAGCCTTCTTCCTTTAGTGCAATTTCAAGTGCCTTTGCATTCTTAACGATCTGTGCCTGATAAGACTTGAATTCATCGGTAAGCGCTTCGCCGAAAGCAACAGCCTTTGCCGCAATGATGTGCTCAAGAGGACCGCCCTGCGTGCCGGGGAAAATCGCTTTGTCGATCTGTTTTGCGTACTGTTCCTTGCAAAGGATAAGACCGCCTCTCGGACCGCGAAGGGTTTTGTGAGTGGTGGTGGTAACTACGTCTGCATAGGGGACGGGGCTGGGATGCTGTCCTGCAGCAACAAGACCTGCGATGTGCGCCATATCGACCATAAGAATCGCACCGACTCTGTCGGCAATCTCTCTGCAACGCTTAAAATCAATAACTCTCGGATAAGCGCTTGCGCCCACAACTATCATCTTGGGCTGGCATTCGATAGCGATCGCTTCCATTTTGTCGTAATCTATTCTGTGTGTTTCGGAATCAACACCGTAGGGAACAACGTTGAAATATTTACCCGAAATATTAACAGGCGAGCCGTGCGAAAGGTGGCCGCCGTGCGCAAGATTCATACCCATAACCGTGTCGCCGGGCTGAAGGAATGCAAAAAACGTTGCAAGGTTTGCACTCGCGCCGCAGTGGGGCTGAACGTTGGCGTGCTCTGCACCGAAAAGCTTCTTCGCGCGTTCGATAGCGATAGCTTCAACCTTGTCTACCTCCTCACATCCACCGTAGTATCTGCGTCCGGGATAGCCTTCTGCATACTTGTTGGTAAGAATAGTGCCCGCAGCTGCGAGAACGCCTTCGCTAACTATATTTTCGCTTGCGATAAGCTCGATATTGCGCTTTTGGCGCTTAAGCTCACTGTCGATAGCGGAAGCAATTTCGCTGTCAACGTTGTATAAATACTCGATGTTTCTCATAAATACACCTCATAAACAAAATATACTTAAGGATACCATAAATCGACTTATAATGTATGAACAAATTGTAAACAACGCAGTTTTGCAATATAAAAAAGGTCTGCGTAAAGCAGACCTTTTTCGTCAATTTAACTATATATTATTCAAAGGTTTCCAAAGTCTTCTGAAGATCTGCTTCAACGACGTCGGTAATGCTTTCAAGAGTGGAAGCAAAGGTCTGGGTGCCGCTGAACGCGATGTTGTTCATAAAGCTGCCTACAGACTTGGTTGCGTCGGTCGAGCCGCCCCAGTTGTAAATAATACCGAGGTCGTATACACGCTCTGCAAAGATCTTGTCAAGCATTGCTTCGCTTTCGTTGTCCTGAATCTTACGAAGCTTAAGAATTACTTCAACGTAAGCATCCTTGGTGGTGTCGGTCGAAGCTTCACACATAGCCTGTGCAACGATCGAAGACATTTCGGGATCAGCCGCAGAAACGGGAATAGCAACAGAGGTTGCATAAATCGTGGATACGAGCGAGTGATAATTATCCTGTTGCTCGTTGTACTTGGGAATAGGAAGGATACCGAAGTTGCAGTCGTATTCGCCAAGGTCTATGATATCGATAATAGCCATAGCGCGGAAGAGAGCAAGGTCGTTTGCAACCGATTCGGTGGCAACGTCCCAAACGCTCGAACCGTCTGCGATAGCAGAGGTGTAGTAGGAACCGGTGGTGTTGTCGATCTGACCGGTAGCGGTGGTGTCGTTAACCAATTCGAAAATCTTTTCGAAAATAGGGAATGCGGTGGTAGCTTCGTCAATGATAGAAATGTAAGGAAGGTCGTTGGCATCCTTGCCGGTAAGATTGTGACCGGAGCCGACGTACATCGAGGTAACGAAGTTGTTGTTAATAAGGAAGCCGTATCTGTCCTTGTGAGACATACCGGTGGTGCCGTCGATATCGGCAGTTACTTTTCTTGCCATTTCTTTAAGCTTGTCGATAGTCCACTTGCCTTCGTTAACAAGGTCATAAGGATTTTCCATACCGTTCTTGCTGATAAGGTCCTTGTTGAAAACGATTGCGTGGGTGCAAGCCAAAGAAAGAAGGCTTATGTCGCCGGTAACGAAATAGTTCTTGTTGTTAATCGAAAGGCTCTTGGTTGCGTTGCTGTCCCAGCAGTCGTTTTCGAGATCGATATATTCCATATCGTTAATCAAATAGAACGAATCCTCGAGTGCGAGAGTTGCAGCATCGGTGATGTAGGGCATAACGATATCGTAATCGGCTGTGTTGGACATAACTGCGTTACGTACGAGCGTAACCATCTGCTGATCGTTAGTGGTGGTAACTTCTTCAATCTTTACGTTGAATTTGCTTTCTACCAATTCGTTACGCTGCTTAACCTTGTCGTTAAGAAGCTCGGGAGAATTTTCGTGTGCGGTAACTTCAACCGACTGATAGTCGCCGCGCCAGTCACCCTCTACGAGCACGGTAACCGAAGTTCCGTCGTAATCCTTGTCGGGAAGGGTAGAGAACAGCTCTTTTTTAGCCGAGGTTTCGGAGCTTGTGCTGCTTTCGTTTGCTTCTTCGCCGTTGCAGGCGGAAACAGCCATAACGGTAAGGCAAAGCATAATAAGCAGGGCTAAAATGCGTGTTGCTTTTTTCATAATATTCCTCCATATTTGTTCGGGCGCGTACTCGCCCTATTATTCATAATTTGTATTGTAACAAAAAAATACTATTTAGTCAAGATATATTTTGACAAGCAGGAAATACTGTGGTATAATACATTTGTATAAGTATGCTAAATGCGAATGGAGCAAAAGTAATGTTCGAAAAATCAATTCAGGATTTGTCAATAGATTTTGTGCTAAAGCTTTTCGGTACACTCGATGGAAATATAGAAAATATAGAAACAGCTTTTTCGGTGTCGGTCGTCGCACGTGAAGGCGTTATCAAAATATCCGGCGAGAATGCAAACGACGTTAATCTTGCAGCGTCTTGTATAGAGCAGCTCGAGCGCGTCAGCCGCACCTCCGAAAGCATCGATGAAAATACCATTAACTACGTTATAACAATGGTGCGCGAGGAAAAGCAAAACGAGCTTGGTGCGATTTATAACGATTGTATCTGTCTTACCAATAAAGGCAAGCCTATAAAGGCAAAAACCGTAGGACAGCAAAAGTACGTCGATGCAATTAACAATAATACCATAGTTTTCGGCGTAGGCCCCGCAGGTACCGGCAAAACCTTTCTTGCGGTTGCAATGGCGGTAAACGCTCTTAAGAAAAAGCAGGTTTCAAAAATCGTTCTTACAAGACCTGCCGTAGAAGCAGGCGAAAAGCTCGGCTTCCTCCCCGGCGATCTTCAAAGCAAAATCGACCCATACCTTCGCCCACTTTACGATGCGTTGGGCGAAATGCTCGGCAACGAAAGCTTCCGCAACTGCGGCGAAAAGGGAATAATCGAAATAGTTCCGCTTGCATATATGCGCGGCAGAACGCTTGACGATGCCTTTATAATCCTCGACGAAGCTCAAAATACCACTCCCGAGCAAATGAAAATGTTTCTCACTCGTCTTGGAAATAACAGTAAAGCGATAATCACCGGCGATATAACGCAGGTAGACCTTCCGTATCTGCGCAAAAGCGGACTTATCGATGCACTCGAAATACTCGAGGATATCAAGGGTATTTGTATTTTCCGCTTTACACATAAGGACGTCGTGCGTCACCCTCTCGTTCAAAAGATTATTTTGGCATACGAAAAACGTAACCGCGAGCAAGGGCAGAAAAACGAAAACGACCGCCCGCGCCGCGAAGCGTTTAAAAGGAGACCCAAGGAATGATAAGAATTTATTTCGATATACAAACAGAACCTATCCCAAAGCTTTATGAAACGCTTATGAAAAGGGTAATACGCAAAGCCGTTACCGAGCATTACCCGAACCACCGCTTCGAAGTCAACGTAACCGTGTGCGACGATGAAACGATAAGGGAAATCAATAACGAGCACCGCGGCATCGATCGACCTACCGACGTTCTTTCCTTCCCGTTTCTCGATTTCGAAACCCCAAACGTTATGACACTTCTCGGCGATATAATCATCTCGCGCGATACCGCCTACAGTCAGGCGAAGGAATACGGTCATTCACCCAAGCGTGAATTCTGCTTCCTTGCCGCACATTCGGCTCTTCACCTTTTGGGCTACGACCACGAAACCGAATCCGAAAGGGAAGAAATGGAAGCCAAACAGCGCGAAATACTTGATCAACTCGGAATAAAGAGGTAATTATGACTAAAACAGCATTTATAATGATAGCGGGCAAGCCCAACGTTGGCAAAAGCACGCTTTTAAACACACTTCTCGGCGAAAAGGTTGCTATCGTTTCGCGTAAGCCGCAAACCACGCGTAACCGAATTACCGGCGTACTAACAAAGGGCGAAAATCAATACGTGTTTACCGATACCCCCGGTCTTCATAAGCCCAAAACCCTGCTCGGCGAATATATGATGAAATCTGTCGGCAACGTTGCGGATTCTTCGGATATCGTCCTTTTCGTCGTCGAAGCCTGCACCGAGCTTAATCCCAACGAGGTGTCTGCGCTCGATAAATATAACGCTTCGGGTATGGACGTTATACTTGTAATCAATAAAACCGACCGCGCAAACAAGGTTAAGCTTGCCGAACAGATTATGGAGCTTTCCAACCGCTATAAATTCCATGCGGTAGTACCCGTTTCCGCATTGAACGGCGACGGTGTCGAATATATTCTTGATGAGCTCGAGCCTCTGCTTACCGAAAGCGTTCATTTCTTTCCCGAGGATTATATTACCGACCAGCCCGAACGAAAGATTTTTGCCGAAATCATACGCGAAAAGGTGCTTCGCCTTCTCGATGACGAAATACCCCATGGCGTTGCCGTTTCGGTAGAGGAATTCAAGGAAAAGAAGGGCTTGCTTTCGGTCCGTGCCGAAATCTATTGCGAGCGCGAATCGCATAAACGTATAATTATCGGCAAAAACGGAGCGATGCTCAAAAAAATCGGATCCTACGCTCGCGAGGATGCCGAAGCTCTCTTCGAAACGAAGGTTTTCTTGGACCTTTGGGTAAAGGTAAAGGAAAATTGGCGCGACCGCCCATCCTTCCTTTCGGATTTCGGCTTTAAGGATGAGCTTGAATAATGCATCATAAGCTTAAAGGTATCGTCATACGCGAAATCCCAAAGGGTGAAACGAGCAGGCTGCTAACCGTTCTTACCTCGAACCTCGGTGTAATAACCGTAAACGCAAAAGGGGTGCGTAAGCTTTCGTCGCCCTATTTAAAATGCGCACAGCAGTTTGCCTTTTCAAATATGCTTTTATACGAAAAAAACGGCTTCTATACTTTGGTTGAAGCCGCTCTCATTGCGGACTTTTATTCTCTGCGCAAGGATATAAAGGATTATTCTCTCGCTTGCTATCTTTGCGAAGCAGCTTCTTCTTTCTCGATACCGGGCGAAGAATCCGCAAGTATTTTAAGATTGCTTTTGAACTCTTTGTATGCTCTCGAAAACAAGCTGTCAAGCCGTGCGCTCATTAAATCGTGCTTCGAAATAAGGCTTTGTGCCGAATGCGGCTTTCTTCCCGAAACCGCTTTTTGCGCCGAATGCGGCAGCGAGCTCGGCAACGACGATTTTTTGTTCAGCATCGTTGGCGGTGTTGCGCTCTGCCGTGATTGTGCTACTGCGGGAAACGATTATATAAGGCTTCCGAATGCCGTCGGAAAGGCTATTGCGCATATAACCGAATCCGAGCTTGCGCGTTTTCTTTCCTTCCGTATAAGCCAAAGCGACGAGGCTGTTCTTTCGGGTGTAGCCGAACGCTTTTTGCTTGCGCGTGCGGAACGGGGGTTCAAAACACTTTCCTTTTATAAACATTGTGAGGAACTTCAATGAAAGGCTTTACTAAAGCAAAAACCATACTTGAATACGATAAAATAATCGGCTACGCTTCAAGCTTTGCTACCACTGCGGCTGCAAGAAAAAAGCTTGCCGAAACAATTCCCGAAACCGATTCTGTCATTATTTCGCGCCTGCTTGATGAAACCGAGCAAGCACTCGATTTGCTGGTTATGAAGGGGAAACCCGGCTTTTCCGCGCCCGAAGGCGTTGTCGATTCCGCAGACCGTGCCGAAAAGGGCGCAACGCTCACACCGATAGAGCTTATAAATATCGCTTCAATGCTGCGCGCGGTCGGCTCGGTGAAAAAATATCCCGAGGGCAAGGAAATTCCCGCGCTTTATCCGTATTTCTCGTCGCTTACCGAATCCCGCGCTCTTGCCGAGGAAATCGATATGAAAATAATCGGCGAAGATACTATAGCCGACGATGCCTCGCCCGAGCTTTACCGTATCCGCCGCGATATCCGTCGTGCCGAGGATAGCGTTCGCACAATTCTTTCGAACCTTACCACCGGTGAAAATTCAAAATATCTTCGCGATGCTGTCGTTACTATTCGCTCGGGCAGATACGTTATTCCCGTGCGCTCCGAGCATAAAAACGAAATCAAGGGCTTGGTTCACGATTCCTCGGCTTCGGGACAAACCCTTTTTATCGAGCCGATGGCGGTTATCGAAGCGAACAATAAGCTGCGCGAGCTAAAGGGCAGGGAAACCGAAGAAATCGAAAAAATCCTTTCCGAGCTTTCGGTAAAGGTTGCCGGTATCGCAAATATTATTCGTGTCGATTTCAAGGTCATAACCGACCTCGACGTAATATTTGCGCGCGCCTCGTATTCCTCGGATATTTCGGGCATACGTCCAAAAACGAACGCAAGCTCTATCCGCCTTGTCCGTGCACGCCATCCGCTTATACCCAAAAGCAAGGTAGTTCCGATTTCGGTCGAATTCGGCGAAAGGGATAACGCACTTATAATTACCGGCCCTAATACCGGCGGTAAAACCGTAACGCTAAAAACACTCGGCTTGCTTGCGTTAATGGCTCAAAGCGGTCTGTATATTCCCGCAGACGACGGAAGCACTCTTCCCACCTTCAACGGCGTTCTTGCCGATATCGGCGATGAGCAAAGCATCGAGCAATCGCTTTCTACCTTCTCTTCGCATATGGTTAACGTTGTTTCGATTTTAAAGGAATGCGGTAAAGGTACGCTCGTGCTGTTCGATGAGCTCGGTGCGGGTACCGACCCAACCGAAGGTGCGTCTCTCGCTATCGCAATATTGGAGCGCGTTCGTGCCTCGGGTGCAATAGTAGCCGCAACGACACACTATTCGGAAATTAAAATATACGCGCTCGATACCGAAGGCGTGCTTAATGCCTCCTGCGAATTCGACCTTGCAACTCTAAAGCCGACGTATCGCCTTATAACCGGTATACCCGGCAGAAGTAACGCTTTCGAAATCTCGCTTCGATTGGGTATGGACGAAAGCGTTATCGCAAGGGCAAAGGAGCTTCTTGCCGAGGATAATATTCGCTTCGAGGACGTCATCGTTCGCTTGGAGGAAACCGAGCAGGATCTTCGTAAAGAACGCTCGGAATCCGAACGCGCCCGTGCAGAAGCATTAAAGATACGTGCCGAAGCCGAAAAGCAGGCAAAGGAAATGCAAGAACGCGCCGAAGCCGAGCTCGACCGAGCTCGTGCACAGGCACAGCGTATACTCGATGCCGCTAAAAAAACAAGCAATCAGGTGTTCGAAGAGCTAAACGAGCTCAAAAAAGCTGATGCAAAACGCCTCGAGCTCGCTCGTATCGAGGAAGCACGCAAGGCAGTCCGCCAAAATCTAAAGGATACCTCTGCCGCCATCTCCGATATCGAGGAATTCGAAGTCGAGGAGGATAACTATACTCTTCCGCGCCCGCTTCAAATAGGCGATAAGGTTCTTCTTGCCGATATAGGCAAAGAAGCGGTTGTAAAAAGCATTTCGGGCGATACCGTTTTCTGCGCAATGGGCAGGCTGGAAACCAAGACGAATATCAAAAATATCCGCCTCCTTGCCAATGCGGCAGCCGTCGAAAAGCAGAAAAAAGAAAAAGGCAGGGCGCAATATACACATAGCGTTTCCGCCGTCAAAAACGAAATCGACGTTCGCGGCAATACCGGTGATGACGCTTGGTTTATAATCGACCGCTATTTAGAAGATGCTATCCTTGCGGGTCACGAAACCGTCTACGTTATCCACGGTAAAGGCACGGGTGCGCTTCGCGCAGCACTTTGGCAGTTCTTCCGCCAGGATAAAGCGCGTATACGCAGCTTCCGCTCCGGCAGATACGGCGAGGGCGATTTGGGCGTTACCGTTCTCGAACTCAAAATCAAAAAGTAAAGATGAATTGTCAAACTAAGTGCAACAGTAAATAAGGCGAAGTACTAACACTTCGCCTTATCAACTATAACCACACAGAAGCTGACCTATTTATACGATGCATCCGGCAGTATAATAGGGTTTGCCCGAGCGGATGTTGGGAATATTTCGAATCTTGGCACTTACTATTACTACGGCAAGAACGCCCAAGGCGATGTAATTCACATATTCGACTCAAACGGCAATTATGAAAAAGGAGATAAATTATATGCCATTAATATTTCTATTTGATGAAAAAACGAGAAAAGATTATGTCGCCATTCAGATATACGGGTGCATTTTTATGTTTATCATGAGCGTGTTTTTTCTCATACTTGGCTTTTATTGGAAAAAAGTCATGTTCGTTTCGGTAGTATTCTTCATATCATGGATGCTGTCGTTGCATATAGCAATTGTATGGTGGAAGAGACACGCCAGAAAAATATCAATAGAAAACGATGGTATAACCCTATATACGAGTGGCGGCAAACTTTATCACAAATACTTATTTAGCGAGTATAAAAGCACAAAATTCATCATTGCAATGCTAGAGCCACAGAGGCGTATATTTGATGAAGAGCATTATCTCAAAGAGTGCCTTGTTTTGTATCGAGATATGGAACTTTACGAGGGTATGGAATATCGGAGTTATTGGAACGATAAGAACATTCTTTTTATCCAAAATCCCGAAGCCATAGCCGAGGTTGAGAAATATATCTCTTGACAGAAAATATCACAAAAAAGAAGCAATTTTAAATAAGGCGAAGTGCTAACACCACTATTTTCAGTGAGCCGCTGAAAATCGACTTAGGCAAATGTTTTTATAGAGCATGTGCAAAACATGTATTGTAACGCTGAGGTGACTAAAAGTGGAAAAAGGTTTTTGGTTAATTCTAATATCTTCATCAATACTCTTGCTAATGGTTTTTATAGGGATTGTTTTGTGTGTAAAAAATCGCAAGCGTATCGTTGATAACGAAAATAACGCAAATATATTATTCAAGCTTGCGATTATTCCTGTATTTTTGGTGCTTGTGTATTTCGGTCAGACAAATATAAATTGTTGGAAAGACTATAAATATGTAAGAAACGATACTTATATAGAAGTCGAAGCGGAAGTGATAAGATATACTTATGTCAAGCGTGCAAATTGGGAATCTACAGAAGACTATGTAGTCGAAGATCCTCTATTCTATATTGCAGAAACGGACGAGTATATTATCTTGGACGTAAAAAACGTAAAGGTAGGAAAAACTTATTTGATCAGATTCTATCCCAATTCCAGAATCTGTGAAATTGTCGAGGAAATAATATGAAGTATTTATCTAATGTTTTAACCGATACGTATTGGCGACATCTTTTGCTTACAATAGGCGTTTTAATTCTTGCGGTTTTGCTGTTTCTTTTCTTGCTACACGAAATCAAACGTTATAAATCAAGCGTCAGTTCCTTTGGGAAATTCGAAACGTTTTTTATTGGTTTCGTTATACTCTGTTTAAGTGTTTTTGCTTCGGAAAAACTAATACTTTGTTTTTTGGATCTCCCCAGAGTTATTAACGATGATTATATTGAGGTTGTGGCAGAAGCTTGTAGATATGATCATAAACAGGATTTTGGACATTTGGAAGATTTGCTGCTAAACGATCAAGTAAAATTTTATATTACGGAAACTGACGAGTGTTTGGTTTTGCATCAAAAAGGTTTGGAAATAGGAAAAACGTACAGAGTCGTATATTATCCGCACACGCGTCTTTGCGAAGTCGCGGACGTTGTTGATTAGACGTTTCGCTATATAGAGCTTTGGACTATTAACTATTAATTTAATATTCAAGAAAACACATCGGCGATAAGTTCATATTGCGCGTTATGATATTCGACTCCGAACGGCAATTATGAAAAAAGGAGATTATTTATATGACTTTAAGATTTCTATTTGAAAAGGACAAAATTTTTGGATATGTGAAGGGTCCGTTGATTTTTTCGCTTCTGTTTTTGATAGCAAGCATAAGCTTGTTTGTTTGCGGTTTTTTTTACAGATATATGTTTGCGTTTTCTTGTTTGCTGTTTTTACCGTCTGTTCTTCTTTTTGTAACGGCCATTCGCGGATATAAAAGATACGGGAGAAAAATCACTGTCGACGAGCAAGGTGTTACGGTATACACGGCCAAAGAAAAAGCATTTCATTGTTATAAGTATAATAAATATAATGCAAAAAGACATATTATAAAGCTGGACTACGCGGGCGGAAGCAACAACAGAATTGAGTCCTTTCACAAAGAGTGCCTCGTTTTATATCGCAATATGGAACTTTACGAAGGAATGGAATACAGAGATTATTGGAACGATAAAAACATTTTAATAATCCAAAACCCTGAAGCCATAGCCGAGGTTGAGAAATATATCTCTTGACAGAAAAATATCACAAAAGAGAAGCAATTTTAAATAAGGCGAAGTACTAACACCACGCCTTATGAACTATAACAACAAAGAATCTTATTCATAGTCAAAGAACCGCTCGAAACGAACTTTATGTTGAACGCGATATTGGTAGGGGGGTATTTGAAAATTGAAATTATTATTACATGATGAGAAACAAATCAAAGCCTTTCGTATGAGCACGCTCATTAGTACTTCATTAATTATATTGTTGAGTATGATTGGAATGTTTTTTACATATGAAACCGCTTATTTTTCTGATGTCCTTATACTAATAGCTATAATAATGGGTTTTATGTTATTTTTGCTGACTATTTCTGTTCTGTATTTTGTAATTGTGCTGCGCAGAAAGATTTGCATTACTGAAGATGGCATAATGCTATACAGCGGTTTGGGCAAAATAATAAGAGAATATAGATATGCCGAATATTCGCACGTATTTCATAAGATTACTTTTATATATGCCAATGTGAACGCAAGTGGATTTGATCGAACAAGCGAATGCCTCGTTCTCTATCGAGATATGGAGCTTTACGAAGGAATGGAATACAGAGATTATTGGAACGATAAAAACATTTTAATAATCCAAAATCCCGAAGCCATAGCCGAAGTCGAGAAATATATCTCTTGACAGAAAAATATCACAAAAGAGAAGGTCTGCTGATTAATATAGGACTTGGTTTTGGAAAAGCTTTAGATATATTAAATAGTGGTATCGTGTCTTATACGCCGATTTGAAAGGTAAGCTAATAATGAACGAGATACAATTCAAACTGCTCGAAAACAGACTAATAAAAGACAAATCGCAATATGCATTATGCGGAGAACCGAATGAATTAAAAAAACAAAAAGACAAAGAATTCTGCATAAAATTCTTTGGAAGCGATTTGCCCGATCTTGAAAAAATAAAAGCAATGCTCGATGAAGCAATTTGTAACAAAAACGCAGAAGAGCTTGAATTGCTCCTGCTGTTGATGCTTAATTTTGATACCGCAAATCAATTCGACGAACGGTTAGCACCGCTCTTGATTCAGGATTGGCACATTTCTCACGAGGACATTGCATCGATATTAACAGCAAGCAAAAATCCGAATACCGCCAAGCCTTTGTTCGAGGCATCTACCGTAGATTTCGATTACCTGCAATATCAAAGCGACTACCGCGAATTTAACCGAAAGTGTATGTATGCGCTTTATAATATCGGCACCGATGAAGCCTTCGGATATTTAAAGCAACTGTCCGAAAACGAAAATCCGATAATCGCAAATATTGCGGCAAATCTGTTGAACAAGCCCCGAAATACAAACGAAGGCGATGACGGAAGAAATGCTGTAGGCACAAGCCGCGAAAAAAAGCTGTTTCTTTTTCAACCGAAAAGGTATATGTTCTTTGCGCTTCTGCTGTTTGCGTGTGCGTTTGCTTTGCTGATTCAATCGTGCTTAAGCAAAAACGCTCTGCTTTCGTGTTTTTCGGCGTCGGCTGTTTTAATAAGCTTGGCTTGGTTGGTGTTTTTATTCGTTTGGAAGCTCGAGTGGTCTGTAAACGAAAAATACTTCAAATACCGTTCTATGCTTTGCTCTTGGCGTACCGTTTACTATAAAGACTGCAGCGGCTATTGTATAAAAAACAATAAAATAGTGCTCGAAATGAATAACGGAAAGATTATTAGAATACCACAATCATCGGTCTTTTCGTCGAGCTTTTTGTGTGCATTGAAAAACCATAATGTTCAGGAAATGAGTGAAACAACAATGAATTGTCAAACTAAGTGTAACAGTAAATAAGGCGAAGTACTAACACCTCGCCTTATGAACTATAACAACAAAGAGGCTTTTGTCATATGGACAGGGCACGCAGGATTATTTAACGCTCGCAAAAAATGCTTTTGAAGTATACAAAGATAACCCTAAATTGTTAGCAGTTGCACTGTTATCAATAAAAAAGTATGTGAAAGATATTTAACTAAGGAGATAATATGAAATACCGATATTATGCAGCAGGTAGTATAAAACCGGGTTTGCTCGAACAGCTTGATAAGAATGAAATAAAATACAAAATAAAGGATGATTTTGTAATTATTAACATAGTCGGTCCCACTGAAAGAGAAGGCGCAATTATAAAAGAAATATCTAATCAACCGTTTTCTTTGGGTAACCAACTTATGTTGACCGTAACTTGTGTATTTGACAAAGAAGAATTAGAAAGAGCCAAGTTATTAACGATTCGTCCTAAATATCAAAAATTCGACTATGAAGATTCCGCTCTTGTTGAAGTTTGTGAAGGTGTACAGGGAAATAGACATTTTCTTTACGAGCAAGTTGGCAATTTGAAGGTTTGGGATTTGCCGAGCACAAAAAGCAAAACTCATTTTTGGGCAGAAGCGTACGTCGAGCGGATGTTCCTCCTTACCTCTCGTGCTGTTTATGATTTGATTCAATCCAGCGATATAAAGGGTGCCGTTTTTAAGAACGTAATTGTTCGCGGCGGGAAATACAGCGAAAATTTTTATCAACTCACGTCGGATACTGTTATAGGCAGGGAATGTGTAGAACATGGATATGGTGAAAAAGAATTTTCCTGTCAAGTTTGCGGTCAAAAGTGGTATTCACTAGGCAATACGGTGCAGTTGCATCTCGATTTTTCTAAATTTGAACTTAACAAAGACATTTATATAACTGAAGCTATGTTTGGACGCAATTCCGCCGCGCCGCTTTACATTATTTCTCAAAAGCTGTACAGACTGCTTAATGAAAATAAGCTTTTAAAAAATGTAATTGTAGAACCTGTTTTCGACGAAAGTAAGTAAACAAATGAGTTCGGAGAGCTATAAAATAGAAAGGATTTTTCTCATATGTTTACAAAGAAATACGAAAAAGCAAAAGAAATATTTATGAAATATCAAGGCGACCATTATGGTATGGACCTCGACGGAGAATATGATCTCTATAAATCTTACGGTGTGCCGCGCCGAATCGAAAGAAAATGGTTGGCAGAGCTTAAAGAAATATGTATATCAAGACTCGATAGTGAAACGAATGAAAAGAAATATATTAAAAAATTCTGGGATGCAATTGAAGTTCTAAACAGATTAAAAGATATCGACGGTCTTATTGATCTTCTTATTAATACCTCCCAACGTGCAAAACAAATGACAACAATTCCATTGGTTCTATGGGCGGAAGACCTCATAAGAACAGCAATTCGCATTAAAGAGTTTATTGAAGATGCAACCTTTTTGGCAAAGACAAAGGAAATTGTTATTCCCATTCTTGAAGATGCACTTAGTAAACCTTTATTGCTGTCCGAAGAGTTCTTACTAATCGATCGTTCGGCTTTTACCGAAGAAAACATAAATGAACGTTTGCAAGAGGCACTAAACACACTAAAAAATGCATAAATAATGTCGCATAATAGTATCAGTATTTAGATCTGCATATAACAAAATATGAAAGGAAAAAACATGGAAAAGCAATTTTGGACACTATTTTATTTATCGTTAATAGGGCTAATATTAATTTGCATACTGCTAATAGTATCAATTGTATTTTCAAAACGAATATTTTTACAAAGAAAATACGGTTCGGTTCTTTTAGTTGTTTCCGTTTGCGCTCTTCTGTTATTTGGATTTTTGACCGCCAAGCATTTCGTTGAATGTTATAAAGATTTGTCATACGTAACAAACGATACTTATATCGAAGAAGAATGCAAAGTTATAGAATATACGCGCATAGAACGTGATTTAGACGGTAACGGTCAAATTTCGTACAACGACCCCAAGCTATATGTTATCGATACCGATGAATACATAATACTGCACTTACAGGGTGTCGAGGTTGGCGAAACTTATCTTATCAGATACTACCCAAACACAAAAATTTGTGAGGTTGTCGAAAAGATTTCTTGAATATTCCGACGTGTGATTATGAAAAAATACAAATCAAAAAAGAAAAAACGTATACTACGGCAAGAACGCGCAAGGCGACGTAGTACACGTATTCGACTCGAACGGCAATATTGTAGCGAGATACAACTACGATGCTTGGGGTAACTGCACGATAGTAAGCGACACATCAGGCGCGAACACTTTAATATTTCAGCATAAGAATGATTAATTCATAGGAGGATGAGTATGGAATTCACATTCAAGGAAAAAAGGCAAATCAAAAGAAAAATGCGTTGTTTCAAAAAAATAGGTTATAAGTGCGTTGCATCGAGAAAAAACATAATAGCTTACTCTAATACAATTTATATGTTCTCGCTGTCAAAAGGTCGATATGATGAATCGCCCGATATTACAATTCGATATCTTGGTGATGGGGCAATCTTTAAACTAACACAAATACTAACAGCCGAAAACAATATGGCGCCGATCGAAAACGTTGACATCTTTGGTTTGATCGATTATTTAATAGAAAACTATGATAACATTACAAGTTTGCATTATTGTAAAGATCTAATGGCTAAATATGAAGCGCATTTTGCGCCAAAATGGGAAGCAGCATCGCGAGCTTTTAATGAGGAGTTAAAACAAGAAGCAATAAATGTGCTGTCGGCCGCTCCCGGCGAGGTTGATGAAGCCACCAAAACTTTTAACTTTCAAAATCTCGGCAATTTAGCTGTTATACTAAACGATTCTACTGCATTGGAATTTATGTTGTCGTATTTTGCGGATAATGCAAAGGAGCTCGACTCGATTTCTGTATTGCTTCGCGCAGAAAAGCTTTACGATACTGCTGAAAAAATCGGAAACGACGAGTTGACCGCAAAGATAAATGACTTGCTGTTGCCGATTCTTGAAAATGAGCTTAATCGGCCGATACAAATGTCGGAGGCGTACTTGAATAAACGTCTATGGGAAAGTGTCGCATCCGAGGAAAGTGTAAAAAAACGCTTGGAAAACCTGTTTGATAAGCTCCAATCTATTTCATAAGAATGTGTTTTTTATAAGAGGAAAACATCTCCTTCTTGTTGTATAAACTTTTAAGTTAAATACTTCTTTGAGGTATCAATTTGTCAGAGGGCTACTGACACCTAATGGGCGCAGTAGAATTTACAGAGTGACGGATTTAGATTTATATTTGATGATGTAAAAAACATTTACATAATCCAAAACCCCGAAGCCATAGCCAAGGCAGAGAAATATATAAGACATTATCACAAACGACAAACATCAAGGAGCATAAGAAAAAATGACGATGTATGATGTTCTGATGGCAATTATTTTTTTGATTGTGTGCTTTCGGTTTTATAGATTACTGTCCACTAATAAAAAACAACCAAGCGTTCGTGAAACATACGCTTGGCAGGGCGACGAAAACAAATACAAAGAAGCAAAAGAAATCTTTATGAAGTATGATGGTAGCGCTTTCCACATGGCTCGTGAAGAAATATACGACACCTATAAAAAACATGAAGTTCCCAAAGCGTTGGAAGAAAAATGGTTGCAAGAGTTAAAGGAGATACACCGCAACGGCTTTTTGCAAGAAAACAATGCTTCTCGCAAATTTCATGAGTTTTACAGTTACGGTGAAATTATAGTGCGTTTAGCAGACCGTAACGGTCTTTTGGATATGCTTCGATATGTACAAGAAAATGCCGCGAAGCTCGACTCTTTTACGCTTATACTGTTTGTCGATGAAGTTATATTCGTTTTAAACGAACTTCGAGAAAAACTCTGCGCGGGAGGCTACGGCACGGTATTTAAAGTATACAAAACCTCAAAGACAATACTCGAAGCTGCGCTCCAAAAACCGATTTGGATAGCTCCGGAGCATATTAAGAGCATGACTTCAGAGTTTTGTAACGAAGAAATCGTTGTTGAACGTATGAAGGATACATTGAACACAATAAATAAAAAACGCGGTATTCGTTGGGCTATCAGATCATTTATAGAATTTTTCAAAGTGTAGTGCGCAAAACGCACCACTTGAAAACAAACCGCAAGATAACGAACTGTAAAGAAAGCATATATATCTTTCTGTTGTATAAACTTTTAAGTTAAATACTTCTTTGAGGTATCAAATTGACATAGGGCTACCGACACCTAATGGGCGCAGTAGCCCCTTGTTGAAAAGAAATCGATTTTTGATGAAAAGGCGGAGCATTAAGCTCCGTCTTTTATCTCGCTCGGTTTAAAATTTCAATAGCCTTGTCAACGTGTGTACCCATCAAGCCAAAACCGATTCGTGCATCGGTACGTACCACGTTGCTCGTAATCGCGCCCCAACCGCCGAAAGCATCGTCGATTACTACGAAAGCATCAACCTCGTTCTCGTGCTGTTCCAGCCAGCTCATTATTTCGTGTGCGCGGCTTCCTATCTGCAAAAACGGTGTTTTGTCGTATATCTCCAAGCCAAACCGACCGAAAACCGCGTCTAGCTCTGCACCGATAGGGTCAAAATTATCCTCTTTTTCCCAATATTTGCGCCAACTGCTCGATAATACTATCAAAGCACCCGTCTTGTCAACGATGCGCTTTAAAAGCGGCATGCGCGTTATATCTATATTGCCTTCGCCTTCACCTCGGTGGAGGTCGTATTTAAACGAATTCAAAACACCGTCTATATCAAGAAATATTACCTTCATTTTTACTCCGATAATCAAATTAACAGTTTGTGAATATTTTACCAAAAACGTTTATATTTGTCAATCTGCGCGTATGCTTCCTTGACAAACAACCGGCACGGTGTTATTATATATTTAAGAAAATAAGTTGTATAGGAGAAGTAAAATGAGCTCTGCAGATAAAGCATTCGTTGCAACCTGTTTGGATATTATCGAAAACGGTACTCCCGTGTTCGATGAACGTGTTCGTCCCCGTTGGGAAGACGGCACTCCCGCATATACAATAAAAAAATTCGGTGTTGTTAACCGCTATGATCTTTCAAAGGAATTTCCGCTTCTCACAATCCGCCCCATTTCCTTTACAAAAGCCGTTGATGAAATACTTTGGATCTGGCAAAAAAAATCCAATAATATAAACGATCTCAACAGCAAAATTTGGGATGCTTGGGCAGATGAAAACGGCTCTATCGGTAAAGCCTACGGCTACCAAATGGGTGTTAAGCATAAATACCGCGAGGGCGAATTCGATATGGTCGACCGCGTGCTTTACGACCTAAAAAACAATCCCTGCTCCCGCCGTATTATGACCAATATGTATAACTTCCAAGACCTTCACGAAATGGCACTTTACCCCTGCGCATATTCGATGACCTTTAACGTTGTCGACGGTAAGCTGTGCGCTATTCTTAACCAGCGCTCGCAGGATATGCTTGCCGCAAACGCTTGGAACGTCGCGCAGTATGCCGCGCTCGTTTTAATGCTTGCACAGGCATCGGGGTTGCAACCGGGTGAATTGGTCCACGTTATTGCCGATGCACATATTTACGATAGACATATACCCATAGTTAAGGAAATTATAACCCGTGAGCAGTTCGATGCGCCCAAGGTAACGCTTGATCCCTCTATAACCGATTTTTATGCCTTCACTCCCGAAAGCTTTACCGTCGAAAACTACGTTCACGGCGAAAAAATCGGCAAATTTCCGATAGCGGTTTAGGAGAAAAAATGAAGCTTGTCGTTGCAGTAGATAAAAATTGGGGTATCGGTTATAAAGGCGAGCTTTTGGCTCGCGTCCGTGCCGACCTTCGCTATTTTCAAAGCTTAACCAAAGGGAATACAGTAATCCTCGGTTCAAAAACGCTTGCCACCTTTCCGGGCGGCAGAGTGCTAAAGGATAGAACGAATATAGTCCTTTCTCGCAAAGACGGTTATGCGCCCGAGGGTGCAATAGTCGTCAGCTCTATCGATTCGCTCTTGAAGGAGCTCGAAAGCTACGATACCGATAAGGTTTTCGTAATCGGCGGCGCAACGGTATACGAACAGCTGCTCCCGTATTGCGATACCGCTTACGTTACCAAATTCGAAAAAAATTTCGAAAGCGATGCGTTTTTCCCGAATCTCGATGCTTCTCCCGATTGGGAATTGCTATCGCTGGGCGAAACGCAAATCACAAATCCCGAAACCGATACCGAACCGGATATGCTTTTCCGATTCTGCACCTATAAAAGAAAATGAATAATCTTATAATCAGAAATTCACGTCCCGAGGATAGTTCATCCGTTCATAGACTTCTGTGTTTAATCGCCGACCTGCATAAAAACGGAAGACCCGATATGTTCCCGAATCTAACCAGTAAATATACCGTCGAAGAGGTGCGCGAACGTCTTTCGATGGAAGATAACGGCGTTTTCGTTGCCGAACTTAATAAAGAGGTTGTCGGCTATATTTTTTGCGATATTATAAAAGAAGGAAACGGTCTTACCTTGTATATAGACGATCTATGCGTCGATCCCTCTGCGCGCCGTCACGGCGTGGGCAAAAGCCTTCTCGATAAAGCACGTGAATATGCAAATCTAAAGGACTGTGAATTTTTAATGCTCAATGTGTGGGAATTCAATCAAAACGCTGTCGAATTCTATGAAAAATATGGCTTTTCCACGCGTACGCGTCATATGGAGATAAAACTGTAAATAGGAGAAAATTATGAATATAATGCGTTTTCTCACTCCGAAAAGTAACGTAGCTTATATCGATTCGGTATCTACTGTGCGTAACGGATTTGAAAAAATGACTTATCATAAATACAGCGCGATTCCTGTTGTTAATCCCGACGGAGTTTACGTCGGTACGCTTACCGAAGGCGACCTGCTTCGCTGTATGCTGAATATAGGCGATAACGATATGCGAGAGCACGAAAAGGTGAGCATAAAGGATATCGTGCGCGAGGGTTGGAATCCCGCTGTAAGCATTACCTGCACAGTCGATCAGCTTTTCAACCGTATAACCGAGCAAAACTTTGTTCCCGTGGTCGACGATAGGGGAGTATTTATCGGTATCGTAACTCGAAAAGCGGTAATTACCTATCTTGTCGATGCATACGAAAAGAACAATGCCGTTAAAACAGGTGAATAATGAAAAGATTAATAATGCTTCTTTTAACCGTTTTGCTTTTGCTTTCGCTTTCCGCTTGCGATAAAGCTAACGATTCTTCTTCGGAAGCGGCGTCGGAGCAAATACAAGAAATCACCGATCCAACCGCAAATGCAACAAAGTCTATAAAAACCCTCGATTATAAAAACAAGGGCAAAATGAGTGATGATGACGGACCTGCTTTCGTTGCCTATTCAAAGCGCGGCTACAACGGCGCTTCAGTCGAGCTCGATATAGCAAATTCCGAAATCCATAACGTATTGCCCGACGGGCGACACGTTAACGCCTATTGCTTCCTCGGTATAGACGTATACGAAGGTAACTATTGGATAAACTGTGTCGACGTTGGCCTTTGCTGGTCGGGCGTAAACGGCGGATGGCACCTCTTTTATAATATCTATGAAACCTTGAATGAAGATACTAACAGCTGGTATGAATCGTCAAAAACCCTGCCAAAAAACGCACAGTATCAAATGAAGATGACGATTAAAGAGGATAATTACGCCGTGTTAACCGTAAACAGCTTGGACGGACGCTTTAAAGACAGCGTAACTGTCGAGGTAAAGGGCGCGAAAAAGGATGGAAGCAATACTTCGTTCCTTTTCAACGTTGCGCTTGATTATCCTCCCAACACGAAGCTCGACAGAAACGGCGAGCCTTGCGAGGATTGGACGGAAATTACCCTTGCAAACTCAGATAAAGGGATTTATTTCCGCAAGCTTCACGCCACCAACCTTTCGCTTTACAAAAAGGGCGAAATACAGGAATGGACCGAATTGGAAAATTCGGCAGTAAGCATCTGGCCGGATAAAAGCGTTCAAGGCTTTGACTATTCTCCCACCGAAGTTTATATATACGATGGCAGCGAATATTATATAAACCTTGATATGAACAGAAAATAAAAAGAAAAATCCAACGGTATCAAACCGTTGGATTTTTTGTTATGTTTAGTCGTCGATTTCTTTGTCGAAACGAAGAACACTGCCGTCAAATGCATCAACGTCGTAGCTGTATTCGTATTCGCCGCTCATAAATTCGATTTCGTAAACGTATTCGCCGTTTTCGTCGTCCAGCTCGATTTCAATTTTGCTTGCTGCACCTGCATCAATTCCTGCGTGTGCAAATGCTGCAGCAAGTGCCGCTTCATTGTCGATAAGCTCGCTTGCATTGGGAATAGATGCTTCGGGTGCGGAGGCGTGCTCGCCATCACGGTCGAAGCTTACTACTTCACCGGTAACTGCATCGATATCATAATCGTATTCGGTGTAACCCGAAACAAATTCGATTTCGTAAACCGCTTTTCCGTCGTCGCGTTCGAGCTTAACGTGTACCTTGCCGAGAATATCGGCTTCTTCAATACCTGCGTGCGCCAATGCCTTTGCGAGTGCGTCGTCCTTGCTTATGATTTCGTCGGTGTTAACGGTTACTTTATCGTCGTCATCGTCGTCATCGTTGTCGTTATCGATGTCGGCGTTTCTGATAAACCATTGCTCGTAATTATAAACCGCTCCGTCTATTGCGGAAACGTCAGCCTCATAACCAACGCCGTTGTAAACAAACTCGATTTCGTATTTGTAAAAAGCACCGTCGTCATCAAGCTCGATTTCGCAATATTCAAGGTCTGCCTTTGTAACGTTGGTTAAGCCGGCCTTGGCGAAAAGAGAATCAAGAGCAGCCTCTTCGGTGATATATACAACCTCGAGGATTTCGTCGCTGTAGGCTTCTTTTTTTACCTCGAGAACGTCGCCGGTTTCAGCGTCAATGTCAACCTTGTATTTGTATCCGTCGTATAAAAATTCCACTTCGTAAGCACTTTTGCCGTTTTCGGTTTCGAGCTCGACAGAGGTAAACGTAACGTCTTCGCTGTTGATCGATTGCGAGCCGGTCGAAGCACGCTTTGCTGTGTCTTCGGTAATTACCTGTGCACCGTTTCCTGCTGTGGTGTATTCGGGTTCAACTGCTCCAAGGCCGTTGCAGCCTGCAAGCAAAAGCGAAGCAACGAGTGCGCAAACGGTTAATAATAAAACCTTCTTTTTCATAGTATGATTCCTTTCTAAAATTGTTATTTGTTCGATGTCTTCATCTTACACCTATATTTTATCCATCTAAGATTAAAGACACATTAAGGAATCGAAAAAATTTTTAATCTTTAAATTTTTAAAAATTGATTTGTTCAACGCTCGTATATGGGGAGGGTTATACAAAATTCGCTGCCCTTGCCCAATTCGCTTTTAACGGTAATCGTACCGCCGTGTGCCTCTGCAATATATTTTGCAAGCGGTAATCCGAGCCCGCTTCCGTCAGAACGTGCCTCGTCCACGCGGTAAAAGCGCTCCCAAATCCTTTTTGTTCCTTCATCGGAAATCCCGATCCCGTCGTCTATAATATGACATACTGCATATTTTCCGTCTTTTTCAAGTGAAATATCGAGCCTTCCGCCATTTTTTCCGTATTTAATACCGTTTTCGCAGATATTCAAAAGCATTCGAATAAGCATGGCTTGGTCGCCATCGATAAAAATACTTTCCTTGGATTCAAACGTCACAGCTATTTCTTTTTCTTCTGCCGTTTCCGCCGTAAGCTCCGATACCAATCTGCATATTTCCGAGAAATCAATAATTTCTTTATTTAATTTAAGATGTCCCTTGTCCGCGCGCGCAAGCATTAGCAGGCTTGAAATCAATACGGAGGTATCTGCCGCAGTTTCATATATTACTTCAAGTGCTCTTCTCGCTTCGCCCTGTGTTTCGCCGCTGTCCAATGCGTTTTCTGCCTCGGCAATAATAACCGCAATCGGTGTGCGCAATTCGTGAGATGCATCCGATGTGAATCTTTTTTCGTTTTCGAACGATTCCTGAAGCCTGTCGAACATCATATCGAATGCGTTTGCAAGCTGGTGTATTTCGTCTTTTCCGTCTTCCAATCCAATTCGCTTTGAAAGATCGTTGCCGCTGTTAATATGCTCTGCCGAGGATACTATCTGCTTAACCGGCTTAAATGCGCGCTTGGTTAGCAAATATCCCACCAAAGCGGCAATGATGATCAGAGCCGGGAAAGCAATCAAAGCAACCGATAGCATTGCAGAAAAAGCGCGTTCACTGCCGGAAGTAGATAAAACACCGCGTACGGTTACCTCGTATCCTTTGCCGACGTCACGTACTTCATCAAGCACGTATTTAACGTTTTCGTCATTTCCTATAGCCTGCATTTCGCCGTAGCGAAAGGGAAGTGCTCTGTCGAAATCCGATGGCAGTCTTCCGTATATAAGCTTGTTATCCGAGTCGTATACGGCTATGTATACACCCTCGTTGTAATAATCAAGGTCGTCGTCGATATCAAGCTCCCCGAAGCGATATTTGATTTCGCTAAAACTGTCGTCTACGGCGTCGGTAAGTCTTGCGTTTGTTTCCTCGTAAACTATTTTTTCGCCCATATAGAACAAAAAAGCAAGAGTAGCCGCAACTATAAGAATCATTATCAGCGTAAACCAAAAGGTGACTTTAAACTTAATCGATAACCGCTTCATTCGTTAACCCTCAAAACGTAGCCTGCGCCGCGTACCGTATGTATCAGCTTGGGCTCAAATCCCTCGTCAAGCTTTTTGCGCAGATAGCGTATGTAAACGTCGACGACGTTCGAGCCGCCCTCGTAATCGTAATTCCAAATATGGTGGCTTATCTTTTCGCGAGTTAAAACCTTACCTGCGTTTCGAATTAAATATTCCAATAAATCAAATTCCTTCGTTGCAAGCTGAATCACGCTTTCGCCGCGCTTTGCAATGCGTGAATCGCAATCAACGGTTAAATCGGCAACGCTGAATACGTTGCTTACGCTGCCGGAGGAACGCCTTATCATAACTCTTATACGCGCCAAAAGCTCGTCCTTGGCAAACGGCTTTACCAAATAATCGTCTGCACCTGCATCAAGTCCGGCAACTCTGTCTGCTACGCTGTCCTTTGCGGTTAGCAAAAGCACCGGTGTTTTGTCTTTTCGCACCCTCATATCGCGCAAAATTTGTATACCGTTTTTTGCGGGCAGCATTATATCAAGCACTATCGCATCGTATTCGGCTCCGCGCAGGTAGTCCTCCGCTTCGTCGCCGCGAAAGCAGGAATCAACGCTGTAATGCTCTTTTTTGAGCATATCGGAAATAAGTCTGTTTAAATTTTTTTCGTCTTCCACAACGAGTATTCTCATATATTCACATCCTTCCGATACAATTCTACACAAAATATATTAAAGTGCGATTAAGACATATACCAATCTTACAAATATGATAGCATAAATTTTAATTCATTGCAATATAAAAAGGCTCCCGCAGGGAACCTTTTGTTTTTAAATCCTACCTACGATAACAACCTGTAAATGCCTCGGTATTATTTCTATTTCACCCGTCAGAATATTTCTTATAAACTCCGCCGCGGGTACCGCAAGCAGCTCGCCGTCGTTTGCGGGCAGAGTCAAAACACCGTTTTCGTAGCTGTAATCGCTTTCAGGCAATATTACTCCGTCAACAGACACCGAAATATCTGCGAGAGCGGGTTCAAACGTATCGCTCAAAGTCACGTTCGATGCGGGAAGATTGCCGTAATTGTAAAGATCAATAACGTAGCTTATCTCACCGCCGCATATAACCGGGTTCGGACATACCGATTTTGTAATACGCAAATCGGCGTATTCGTCGGCGAAAATCGTATTGCTGTCGCTTTCGGTTTCTTCGCAAAGGCAATTGCAATCGCCGTCGACCGTGGCGGAGTTGGTAATATATGCCCCCGATTCACCGCTTGCGAACGAGTTGACTCGAGCTATATATATTATCTGTACGTTGCTGCTCGCGGGAATGCTTTCGATATTAAAAATTAATCCCGAGGCGGATACCGTAGGCGTGATGCTATCGATAAATTCGCCGTTAACGTATAGCTGTGCGGGACCGACGTAGGTTAGGGGAGTATATACGCTTCCTCCCGTTGCGAATGAGCCGAGGGTGTCGACAACCGTAACGTTGCCGATAACGCCGCTTCCGTTATTTGTGAGCGTTATGATATAGGTGATTTCTTGTCCGATTCTGTATCGTTCGCTAAGCGAGCTTTTTCTTATGCTTAATGCACCGCTGAGTACCGTATTCGTTATATTCGAAACTGCGGTGGCAGTTATACTTCCGAAACTGTAATTAACGGTAGCTCTGTTTGTTATTATCGTTGCCATCGGTAAATATTGCTCCTTTCGTAAAAAGGCATAAACACCTTCTTTAAAAGTATATTTAACCATATCGGCATACGTCACGATTTTTATAAAAAAAGCTGACGCAAGATATATGCGTCAGCTGTGAATTACAGAAGCCTGTTGTTAAGCCTAACAAATTCCTTTGCTTCCTCTGCGGTAAGCGTTCTTGAAAGAAGCACTGCGGAAAGATAAATATGCTTGGCAAGCTCCTCGGCGTTTTCTGCGTCGCCTTCGAGCTTTTTAATAATAGGGTTGTCTACGTTTACAGCAAGAGCTTCACTGTTGGGCATCTTGAAAGCTTCTCCGCCGCCGTTCATGCTGTACATTTTCATCATATCGGCAAAACGTCTGCTTTCCTCTGAAAGCGAAATCAAAGCCGCCGCACCGTCTGCGCCAAGCGATACGAAGGTTATTTCGATATCATCTCTGCCGCACGCCTTCTTGAAAATCTCTGCAAGCCTTTCGTTCTTGCTTGCTTCGTTTTCTTCAAATCCGGAGTCGACTCTGCGGAACTTTATCTTTTCGTTCTTGCTTTCGAAATACTGTGCAAAGCTGTTGTCGATTATGCTGTCGAGTATTAATACCGGTTTTTCCTTTTCGGCAAATAAATCAAGATAATAGCTCTGACCTTCCTTATCGCTCGTATAGTAAACCGTGCCCTCGTCCTTGCCGTCGAGATATTCGTTAACAGTGGCAAAACCGCCCTCTGCCTTTTCGAAAAGAATGCTGTTTCTCGCTCTGTCGCCAAACTTTTCATCGCGCATACAAGCATATTCAAAATATGCCCTCATATCGTTCCAGTTCTTTTCGAGCGCCTCTCTGTCGTTGTTAAACATAGAGTTAAGCTTGTCGGCAACTTTTTTGGAAATATGCGATGCAACCTTGCGAACGTATGCATCGTTTTGCAAATAACTGCGCGAAACGTTCAAAGGAAGCTCGGGGCAATCGAGTATGCCGCGGAAATTAACCAAATGCTCGGGGCAGGCACCCTTTATATTGTCGGCAACGAAAACCGAATTATAAAACAGCTTGATTTCGCTTTCGGTTGAATCATATCCGCTCTTTCTTCTCGGACTAAACAAAACGCCCTTGAAGTTAAGAGGATAGTCTGCAACGATGTGGAGCTTGAACAGAGGATCCTCGTAATCGTTGAATACCTTTTTGTAGAACTCGTTGTATTCCTCGTCGCTTATCTCGCTCGGGTTACGTTGCCAAAGCGGATTGGTGTCGTTTACAACGGTTTCATCTTTTCCGTTAACAAGAACTATATCGTAGGGCATAAACGCACAGTAACGCTCGAGCACGCTTTTAAGCTTTTCGTTGTCGAGGTAGGCAAGCTCATCGTCGGAAACGTGCATAATAATTTCGGTGCCGTGTGTATCGCGCTCGCAGGGCTCGCTTTCAAAATTTCCGTTCGCGTCGCAAATCCAGTGTACTCCTTCGCCACCCTTATAGGAACGAGTAAACATTTCAACCTTTTCGGCAACGATAAACATCGAATAAAAGCCCAAACCGAAATGGCCGATAATTCCGCTGCCCGATTCGCCCTCGTATTTCGAAATAAATTCAACCGCGCCCGAAAGAGCGATGTTGTTAATGTAGCGTTCTACCTCGTCGGAATTCATACCTATACCGTTGTCGCAAACGGTTATAGTGCGTTCGTCCTTGTCGGCAGTTATCGTAATACGGTAATTGCAACCGTCGTCCTCGGCTTCGCCGAGCGATATAAGACGTTTGTGCTTGGTAATTGCGTCGCAGGCGTTGGAAACAACCTCGCGAATGAAAATATCCTTTTCGGAATATAACCATTTTTTAATAATAGGGAATAGGTGCTCGGTATCGACCGAAAGCGCGCCTTTAGACATAATATTAACCTTCCTTTGCTTTATCGTAATAAGAGAATCGGCGTTTGCCGATTCTCCCAAACTGTGTGTTTAAGCTTCTTCGCTTTCGAAAGCGCAGTTGATTTCGTCCTCGGTAATTTCGTCGTCAAATTCATCGAATTCATCGAATTCGTCAAATTCCTCGAAATAATCATCGTCGGATGCCTTTATAGCCTTGCGTTCCTTATATTCGGTGTAAAGAAGAACCGCGCCTGCGACACCGCCGAGTGCACCGAAAATGCCGAAGCATTTTGCAAGACTTTTTTTCTTTTCAAGATTCAAAAGGCAAAGCACGAAAAACGTTACCGATTGAACAAGAAGCGAAATTGCCAAAATGGGTCTGAGCTTTTTCATAATAATACCTCCGTGTTGGTTATTTGTTGCAGTTTAATTTCAAATATTCGTTAATAAATCCGTCAAGATCGCCGTCCATAACAGCTTGTATGTTGCCGGTTTCATAGTTGGTTCTGTTGTCCTTTACCAAGGTGTAAGGCATAAATACGTAAGACCTAATTTGACTGCCCCATTCAATGTTCATCTTGGTTCCGGTAATGTCTTCGACACGCTCTAAATGCTCGCGTTCCTTAATCTCCAAAAGCTTACTTTTAAGCATCTTCATCGCGGTTTCGCGGTTTTGCACCTGACTGCGCTCTGTCTGACATCCGACGACTATGCCGGTGGGAATGTGTGTGATACGTATAGCGGAGTCGGTCTTGTTAACGTGCTGACCGCCTGCGCCGCTTGCTCGATGCGCATCAATTTTTAAATCGGCTTCGTTGATTTCAATAGTGATTTCATCGTTGAATTCGGGCAATACCTCGACCGACGCAAACGAGGTGTGTCTGCGTCCGCTCGAATCGAAGGGGGAAACACGAACCAATCTGTGCACGCCCGATTCGCTCTTTAAATAGCCGTAAGCGTTTTCGCCCTCAACCATAAAGGAAACACTTTTAATACCCGCTTCATCGCCGTCAAGATAATCAAGCACTTTAAGCTTAAAGCCCTTTTTAGCGGCGTATTGCGAATACATTCTGTATAGCATTTGCGCCCAATCCTGTGCCTCGGTTCCGCCGGCACCGGGGTGTATCGAAATAATAGCGTTGCTGCCGTCGTATTCGCCCGATAAAAGTATTTCTATTTTTTGGCGTTCGTATTCCTTTTTTACCTCTTCAAGATCGTTTAAAACGTCTTCTACTACGCTGTCGTCGTCTTCTTCGATAGATATGTCTATAAGCGTTTCAATATCGTCGAAGCTGCGCTTTAGTGCAATATAACGTTCAAGCGTGCCTTTTTTGAATTTTAATTGTTTTAAAACGACTTGCGATTCCTGCGGCTTGTCCCAAAAACCCGGCTCTGCGGTTTTGTTTTCAAGCTCTTCAACCTCGGTTTTGAGTGTTTCAAAACCAATCGAATCACCAAGATCCTTTATACCTTCGGCAAGCTCTCCCAACGAAAGCTTCGCCTGCTCTAACTGTAATATCACAAGGGATCTCCTTAATTATTTCTATACAACCTCATTATATTCGAAAATTGCCGTTATGTCAAGGAAATATACAGCAAAATTCAAATATGTAATGTAAAAAATATAAACTTTTGTTAAATTTGATTTTTATTGTTTTTTGTATTATAATTTTATAAAAAGTGAAACCGAATTTAAAATAAAACGATATATATGTATGCAGGCGCCGAACACATAAAAAGGGAGGGAATAAGATGCAGGATGAAAAAATAGTAGAGCTGTATTGGGAAAGAAATGAATCTGCGCTTAAAGAAACGCAGGACAAATACGGCAAATATCTTTTTAAAATCGCATACAATATTCTTTCGGATAATCAAGACAGCGAAGAAAGTGTAAACGATACATATCTTGCCGCGTGGAATTCTATTCCGCCGCAAAGGCCGTTAACCTTGTCGGTTTATTTGGCAAAGCTAACAAGGCGTATTGCAATAGATATTTTTCGTAAAAGAAACCGCGATAAGCGTATTCCGTCGGAATACGTTGTTTCGATGAATGAATTGGAAGGCTGTCTTTCGGTGGGGAACTCTACCGAACAGGAAATCGAAGTGCGTCATCTTGCAGGCGTGATAAATGATTTTCTTAAAGAACTCCCCGAAACCTCGCGGAATCTGTTTATCGGAAGATATTACTTTTCCGATTCGCTAAAAGAAGTAAGCCGTTATTGCGGTGTGAGCGAAAGCAAAGCCAAAACTCTGCTTTTCCGCACTCGGCAAAAACTTAAAATTCATCTCGAAAAGGAGGGCTATAAGCTATGAAAACAGAAAATTTACAAGAAGCATTAAACTTGATAGATGACGAATACATAGAAAAGGTCGATAAATTAAGAAGAGGTAAGCCCAAGAAGAAAAGGTTTCTTCTAAAAGGTATTGCAATCGCCGCCTGCTTCTGTATGGTTTTTTCGTTTGTGGTGTTTGCGCTTCTGCCCGACAGCGAAAATACTGTAAAAGCAGAAAACCTTATGGAAGGCATCGTTCCGAATCATATTGCGATAACAAGCATTGATAAAGGTAATGACGCATATAACGATTTTGCCGTCAGATTGTTTAAGGCAACCGAGCAGAGCGGTAAAAACACTCTTATATCGCCGCTTTCCGTGCTTTGCGCGCTTTCGATGACGGCAAACGGAGCAAACGGCGAAACGCTCTCGCAAATGGAATCGGTTCTCGGAATGAGCGTTCGCGAGCTGAATGAATATTTATACAGCTATATAAATACTCGCCCTCAAGGTGATAAATACAGCTTCGATATAGCAAACGCGATCTGGTTCAGGGATACCCCCGAATTTGAACCGAACAGGGACTTTCTTCAGACCAACGCGGATTATTATTCGGCGGAAATCAGAAAAGATGTTTTCGATAACGGTACGTTGAACGATATCAATAAGTGGATCGATCTAAAGACTGACGGAATGATTCCCCAAATGCTCGATGAGATCGATCCTGATGCGATAATGTATCTTATCAATGCGCTTGTATTTGAAGCCGAGTGGGAAGAAATATATGAGAAGCACGGCATTGTAAAGAATTACTTCAATCTTGAAAACGGAGAGCAGGTCAAGGTTGAATATATGGGTTCTACCGAATCTATATATCTCTCCTCCGATGACGCGACAGGCTTTATTAAGCCATATAAGGACGGTAAATATGCGTTTGCCGCAATATTACCGAACGAGGATATAAGTATAACCGATTACGTTCAATCGCTCAGCGGCGAAAAACTGAATGATCTGTTTATGTCACAGCGACAAACAACAGTCTACGCTTCGATGCCTTCATTTGAAACGGGGTTTAAGACGAATCTTAACGACGCGCTGATAGAAATGGGAATGCCTCTCGCATTCGATTCGTTATCTGCAGATTTTTCAAATATGGGAAATCCTGCCGGACTTTATATTTCCAAAGTATATCACGAAACGTCGATAGCCGTGACGTACACGGGCACAAAGGCGGGCGCTGCGACTGTTGTTGAAATGAATTGCGGCGGTATGCCCGAATATGAAGAGGTGTATCTCAACAGACCGTATGTTTATATGATTATAGACAGCGAAACAAATACCCCGTTCTTTATTGGAACGATGATGAATCCGAATGCATAAAATATAAAACGAAAGCACCCGTGTTAAAACGGGTGCTTTTTACGTTAAAGAAGCGACAAACGTACCTATAAGCCGAGTTCTGTCGTGAACAATCATCTATCTTGGATTTATGTCGCCATAAACCTCTTTGCCACCTCCATAGGGGCTGCCGAGCAAGCATATGCCCCCGCCACGGTGTTGCTCCGGATAGGGTTTACATGGCTGTGACGTCTCCGCCACACCGGTGAGCTCTTACCTCGCCTTTCCATCCTTACCTGCAAAAGCAGGCGGTATATTTCTGTTGCACTGGCCCTAAAGTCGCCTTCGGCAGATGTTATCTGTTATCCTGCTCTGTGGAGCTCGGACTTTCCTCACGGTATGAGCTTTCGCTGTGATACCGCGCGATTGTTCGGTACGGTCGCTCGAAAATTGTATCATAACATTTTAATTTTGTCAAATGTCTTGATTATTTTTTTTATCGGTTATATAATATATTAGTTAGAAATATTTGGAGGTATTCTTCGTGTTAAAGGAATATGCATCGGAATACTGTAAAAAATCCGTCGGTTTCGTCGGTATGGGCGTTTCAAATCTGCCGGTGATCAAGCTTTTTATTGCGGCAGGCGCAAAATGTACCGTGCGTGACAAAAACGATCTTTCTTCGCGCGATTTTTATAACGGTCTGAAAAACGCGGGCGTTGAATTTATAATGGGAGAGGGATATCTCGACAATATAAAAGAATCTCTGCTTTTTCTTTCTCCTGCAGTTCGTCCCGATTTGGAAGGAATAAACGTTGCGCGTTTAAACGGAACGCGCGTTACGAGCGAAATGGAAGAGTTTTTCCGTCTTTGTCCTTGCAAAAAAATCGCTGTTACCGGCAGCGACGGTAAGACTACTACAACCACGCTTATCGCGAAGCTTTTGGAAGCCGAGGGCTGCAAGGTATGGCTCGGCGGGAATATAGGTATAAACCTGTTTGCAACTCTTGATGAAATTCAAACCGAGGACTTCGCTGTTATCGAGCTTTCGTCATTCCAGCTTATGAAGCTTTCAGAAAGCCCTAACGTTGCCGTCGTAACCAACGTTGCTCCGAACCATTTGGATTGGCATACCGATATGAACGAATACGTCGAGGCGAAAAAGAGAATCTTTGCTTTTCAGGATAAGGATTCGAAGCTCGTATTGAATCTTGATGACGAATATGCCGAAAGCTTTGCAAAAGCAGCAAAGGGAAGTGTTGCTTCTATTTCGGGCAATACCGAAAACGGCGATATTTATTTTAACGAAAAAGGTATTTTTTCGAAAGAAAACGAACTGTTGGTTGCCGATGATGAAATACGTATAGTCGGCAGACATAACAGATATAACTATGCCGCGGCTTACTCCGCTGTAAGAGATATCGTTTCGGTCGAAACATTGCGTAAGGTTGCGAAGGAATTCGGAGGCGTTGAGCACAGAATTGAATTCGTGCGCGAAATTAACGGCGTGAAATTTTATAATTCCTCTATCGACTCTTCTCCGTCACGCACCACCGCGTGCATAAATGCCTTCATAACGCCGGTCATAGCAATATGCGGCGGCTACGATAAAAATATACCGTATGAACCGCTCGGCGAGCTTTTTAGAGAAAAGGTTAAATACACCGTGCTTTGCGGTGCTACCGCAAAAAAAATCGCAGAGGTTTTCGAAAAAGTCGGATATAGCGAATATACCGTTCTCGATAGCTTCGATTCGGCCGTGCGCTTTGCTGCATCAAAAGCGGTTTGCGGCGATAACGTTGTTCTTACTCCCGCATCTGCAAGCTTCGATATGTTCAAAAACTTTGCCGAACGCGGCAACGTATTCAAAACAATAGTAAACTCTCTTTAAAGGAGGATATATATGGAAAGGCTATACTCTCTCGTCGAAAACTTTACCTCTTATCCCGGCGTTTCGGGGTTCGAGGATATGGCGTTTGACGAACTGAAACGCTACGTCGAAACACTTGGCGTTTTCGATGAAATCGGCACTACCTCGGTCGGCAGCTTCTATGGAATAATGCGTTGCGGCAAGGAAAACGCACCGCTTGTTCTTTGCGACGCCCATCTCGATACAGTCGGCTTCGTCGTTACCGAGCTTTGCGAGGGCGGTTTTCTCCGAATTGCCCCTATCGGCGGTATTGCGGCGAAGATTCTACCCTCTGCAGAGGTCAAGGTGTACGGCAAAAAAACAATTCGCGGCGTGTTCGGCTCAAAGCCTCCGCATTTGCAGGAGCCCGGAGAAAGCGAAAAGAAAATGAACGTTACCGACCTTTGCGTTGATACGGGTCTTTCGCTCGATGAGCTTAAAAAAATTGTGCGTATCGGTACTCCCGTCGGCTTCCCCTGCAAGCTTAAAAAGCTTTTAAACGATAACCTTGCTGGCGCAGGCTTCGACGATAGGCTTTGCGGAGCGGCAATAGTACGTGCGCTTATGATGCTCGATAAATCAAAACTTAACGTCGACGTTGCGTTTCAATTTTCGGGTAATGAGGAAACCGGATATAAAGGCGCAATGACTACAGCTTACCGCCTTAATCCCGACAAAGCGATAGTTATCGACGTTACACATGCATTCGTTCCCGGCGCGCCGAAAACTCGTGAGGGCGTTCGCGCAGGAAAAGGCGGCGATATTTGTTTTTCTCCTCAAACCAACCGTGCGTTTACTAAGCAGGCTGTTGCAATAGCAGAACGTGAGGAAATACCTTATCAGCTTTCCGCCGCACCCGGCAGAACGGGCACGAATTCCAATGCGGTACAGACAACGCGCAACGGTATACCCACACTTTTAATATCTATTCCGCTTAAAAATATGCATACAATGAGCGAAATTGTGAATATGAACGATGCCTATAATACCTCGCGGCTTATCGCGGCGGTTATAGCTTCGATGTAAGGGAGGAAAACGCAATGATGAAATATTTGAAAAGATATTGCGATATCCTCGGTCCTTCGGGTATGGAGGATGCGATACGTGAAGCAATTATCGAAGATATTAAGGATTCGGGTGCAGAATACGAAACCGATCCGATAGGCAACCTTATCGTTTTCAAAAAAGGGAAAAACAGAAGAAACAAAAAGGTTCTATTCTCGGCACATACAGATGAAGTAGGATTTATGATCAAGTATATAGACGAGGAAGGCTACCTATGGTTCGATGCAGTCGGCGGTATCGACAGACGCGTCGTAAGCGGCAAGAGAATCGTGTTCTGTGAAAGCGGTATTAACGGTGTCGTTGCATCGAAAGCAATTCATATGCAAACGCTCGAGGAACGCGGAAAATGCGAAGCTATAAGCGAAATGCATATCGATATCGGCGCATCAAGCCGCGAAGACGCGAAAAAATATATCACTATCGGTGATTGCTGTACTTTCGAACCGAATTACGAAGAGTTCGGCAATGGGCTCGTTCGTTCCAAGGCCCTCGATGACCGTTTCGGATGCGCCGCACTCGTTGCGATGATAAACAGCGAGCTCGAATACGATACTTATTTTGCGTTCAATACCTGCGAGGAAATCGGGTGCGACGGTGCAAAAGAGGTATCCCACAGACTTCGTCCCGATATAGTTATCGCGCTCGAGGCAACAACTGCGGGCGATATACTCGGTGTGCCTAAATCAAAATGCGCTTGCTCGGTAGGCAGCGGTGCGGTGCTTTCGCTTATGGACAGAAGCACTATTTACGATAAAGAGCTCGTGCTTCTCGCAACCGAGGTTGCGAAAGAAAAGAATATTAAATGGCAGTATAAAAACGTCGTCGCGGGCGGTAACGAAGCCGGTGTATATCAGCGTGCCGCTACCGGTGCAAGAGTTCTTGCAATTAGTGCACCTGCAAGATATATCCATTCCGCATCAAACGTGCTGTCGCTTTCCGATATGCAGGCTGTGGCCGACCTTGCCGCAGCGATTAATGAAAGGAGCTTTGACTAATGCTTAATCACGTAAAAAAATATCAAAACGCATTCTCAGTTTCCGGTTACGAAACCGAACTCGCCGAAATAATCAAAACCGATCTTGCCGGAATAGCCGATGAAATTTCTATCGATGCTATGGGGAACGTAATCGTTCTTAAAAAGGGCAAGGATTCCTCGAAAAAGCTTATGATTGCTTCGCATATGGATGAAATCGGCTTTATGGTTGTAAACGTAGAAGATAACGGCATGATTCGCGTTGCACCTATCGGCGGTATCAACGCGCTGGCTTCCTGCTACCATAACGTAAAATTCCAAAATGGAACGCAGGGCATATTGGTTGTAGAGGACGGTACACGAGCTTCCGATCTTACTGCAAATAAGCTTTTTGTCGATATCGGCGCAGACAGCGGAGCTAAGGCGAAGCGCAAGGTTAAGGTTGGCGACGTATGCGCGCTTGCTCCTATGTTCAAAAAGCTTTCCTCGAAGCGTTACGCTTCCAAAGCGTTTGATGACCGCGTATGCTGTGCTATTTCGGCTTACGCAGCACTTAACTGCAAGGTACCCGCGTATGATACCTATTTCGTATTCACAACTCAGGAAGAGGTAGGCTGCCGCGGTGCAAAGCCCTCGTCCTTTGCGGTAATGCCCGATTATTCAATCGCGCTCGACGTTACGCCTGCGCCTGCTTGCGGTAACCCAAACCATCTTACAGCAAAGCTCGGCAACGGTGCGGCTATTAAAATAAAGGACAGCTCGGTTATCTGCTCAAGAAAGATAGTGGACAGACTTACCGATTTGGCTGAAGCGAACAACATCAAATATCAATACGAGGTGCTTCTTGCCGGCGGTACCGATACCTCGCAAATGCAGATAGCCGGTGCAGGCTCGCATGCGTGTTGTATTTCGCTTCCCACACGCTACGTTCATAGCCCCGTTGAAACCATCGATAGCGACGATTTAAAGGCGTGCGGCGATCTTCTTATTGCGTTTATCGAAAACGGCGCAGAATAATTGTAACGGAAGTAAAAATATGTTTAGCGAAAAACTTTTGAAGCTCGCCGAAGAATGCGAGCGCGATCTTGCGCCGATTTTTTCCGAAATCGATGCGGTTGCTTTTAAGAATACCCAAAAGGTAATGTCGGTGTTCCGCGAAAACCGTCTTTCCGACCGTCATTTTAATTCTACCTGCGGATACGGATATAATGACGACGGACGCGATCTTTGCGATAAAATGTTCGCCGAAGCTTTCGGTGCCGAGTCAGGCTTTGCGCGTTCTCAAATAATTTCGGGTACCCACGCGCTTGCTATTGCGTTGTATGGGCTTTTAAGACCAAACGATACTATGCTTGCCGCAAGCGGAAAGCCTTACGATACGCTCGATAACGTTATCGGTATAAACGGCAGCGACAAAAACGGCGAAGGATCGCTTGCCGAATACGGTGTAAAATATCGCGAGATTCCGCTTGTCGACGGTAAAACTCTTAATTTGGACGCAATTCGCGAAGCGCTTATTAGCGATAAAAGCATAAAGGTAGTGTTCGTTCAGCGCTCGAAGGGCTATGGCGACCGCAGAACGCTTACGGTTGCAGAAATAAACGAGCTGTTTGCGCTTGTGCGCGAATTCGATGGCGTTTATCTTGTCGTCGATAACTGCTATGGTGAATTTACCGAAGAGGAAGAACCGAAGGGCGACCTTCTTGTCGGCTCGCTTATTAAAAACGCAGGCGGCGGTATTGCCGAAACGGGCGGCTATATAGTCGGCACTAAGCGTGCGGTTGAGCTCGCATCCTACCGTCTTACAGTTCCGGGTATCGGATTGGAGGCAGGTGCATCTATGGGTGCGACAAAGCCTATGATAAAGGGCCTTTTCTTTGCACCGCATATAACCGCGCAGGCTATCAAAACCGCACATTTCGCGGCTGCGATGTTCGAACGTCAAGGTTTTGAATGCTATCCTCCTTCGAACGAAAGAAGAAGTGACATTATTCAAACAATCAGACTTCATAACGCAGAAAACGTTCTTAAATTCTGCCGAGGAATACAAAAGGGCTCGCCCGTTGACAGCTTCGTTACACCTGAAGGCTGGGAAATGCCGGGATATAACGATTCTGTCGTAATGGCTGCAGGTGCTTTTACTCAAGGAAGCTCGATCGAGCTTTCTGCCGATGCGCCTCTTCGTGAGCCGTATCTGGTATATATGCAGGGCGGTCTTACTTACGAAAGCGGCAAACTCGGTATATTGACCGCACTTGCCGAAATGCTTGGTGAATAAGTTTTGTATAACAAAAAGGACACGTAAGGTGTCCTTTTTGCGTATTCTCTTATTCGAAATCCTCGACCGTACCTATAAACATCGGAAGCTTTGTTTCGTTGTCGATAATCATATATAGGAATGGTTTGTCGAATATTAACTCCTTTGTCTCGGAAGGTGGAGTTGCACCGGGTGTGGTAATTATTGTTGCACTTGCCGCAAGAGTGCCCTTTTCGTGAACGGATATCGTAACGTCTTGGTATACGTTGGATAAAGATAAATTCGAGTCTGTAAGACGATAGAAGTTAGCATTTTGGGCGTCAAAAGCATCTTTAATGCCCATTTTTTTCAGCGTATCGGTCAGCTCAAGCCTTGCTGTGCATTCAAACAAAGGCATAGTTACGTTGGTGTCGATATAGCTCGCATTGCTTAATAGCTTTCTGTATTCTTGCGAATTAAGCGAACCTAACAGCATTTTTAAGCTTATATTCTCGTTCGGTAAAAGTGCAATAAATTTAAACTTGCCCTTTTCGCCGTAGTCTTTGATAAATCCTTTGCAGTGGCCGTTTTCTAAATATTTGTCGGCACTGCCTATCATCATTTCAACCTGCTTAATCTTGCCGTCGGAGGATGTGAAATTCTGCGTACCCTCCAATAAAGAGAATTTGTTGTTCCAGCTTGATTCGAAATATACCGTACTTGCCATAACGATATCGGTGCCGGGATTGAGGTTGTCAAGCATTCGGGGGATTAAACCGTAGGTTTTTCTGTTGATCCACTCGTTTATGCTTTCAAGCGCCGTTCCGTCGTTCATTACGGTTTTGTATGCGTTCATTTTGTAATACTCTTTGTTTGTGTTCAAAAAGCCCTTATCGATGCTTACGTCACTATCAAACCACATCGCTCCGTTAATGCTCGCCGTTTGGTAAAGGTCGTTCGTGTATAACTCCTTATAGTGTTTCATAAAGGCATTCAAGGAGTAAATATCGGTACCGCAAAGAGTGTCTATCATTTCTTGCAGGGTGTTGCCGTGCGCACCGTTTGCAGCCATACCAAGTACGTAGAAGGCAGACGCGGGCGAAACACAGTTGTTTTTGCCGTATTCGTACGATTCGCGAAATATCGAAAAACTGAAATCTGTCAGCCCGTTTTGTGTTTGACTTAAATCAACGTCGGGTTCTAACGGTGTTTCTTCGGCTCCGCTTTCGCCCTCGCTTACTTCGGGGAAAGAAAGATTCTCTTCGTCTTCGGGTCCGCATAGATCTTCGTAGATAACTCCGTAAAGCTCGTGCATCAAATCAACGGTCGAATATATATTCATTATTCCGTCGGGGCGAAAGATAAAGTCTTCGTCCGCGTCGAATATTTCGTTTTTGGATGTATCGGAGTCGTATTCGTCTTCACTTACGGTCAAATCGGGACCGTTTGAAGCGTCGACACCTTCTTCTGCGAAAATTTCTTCCGAAACGTTACCTTTGGATTCTTCAAAATCCTCTGCTTCGCTTTGCAGAGTATCATTGCCGCCTTCTTCAGAAAGATAGTCGTTACCGTCGTGATCGATTTGTGATTCGGCGCTGCTGATTTCGCTTTCAGAAGATGCGTAATCGGAAGCACCGGAAAATATTTTTTTATACAGACCGTTTCCGATAAATACGTTCAGCGCGATAACCGTTACGATCAAGCTCGAGCCGACTGTCATAAGCCTGCGTCTGAAATTGCGTCTGTTTTTATTTAACTTTTCGTATTTATCGTTAACAAGCTGCTTGAATTCTTCGTTTGATCTCATATCAGCTTTCCTCCAAATATTTTCGCAAGGTCTTTTTGGCTCTGTAAATTATGTTTTCGATTTGCTTTTTGTTCTTGTCCATTACCTTTGCGGCTTCTTCATACGATAAGCCTTCGAAATAAACAAGATGCATTGCCGTTTTGTAATCGTCGGGAAGCTTATCCATTGCAGCGTAAAGCTTGCGCTTTTCTTCCTCGGCGATAACCGTTTCTTCAAGCGTTTTGCTGTTATCCGAAGGCTCGTTGTAAAGCGATTCGATCGGAATATGCCTTCGTTTTGATTCTTTTCTTAGCCAATCGAGCGCACGAGACCTGCCTATCGTGTAAAGATAGGTTTTAAGGCTTACTTTGAAGTTGTATTTCTTCGGTTTGAAGATAATGTACGCAAAAACGTCGGCAGCGATATCCTCGGCAACGTCAACGTTTTTTACGTAGCGGCAGATAAAGAACGTCAGACCCTCGCGATAGGTGTTCAGTATCTCCTCGAAAGCGCTTTCGTCGCCTTCAAGAAACCGCTTGTAGAAAACTGCACCCTGATCGTTGTTCATTTTATGAACCTCGTTAACTTCGGTTTCAAGTGTTTATACGTATGAGTTGTTAAAAACACTCACTTTTATTATATAATATCATTAAAAAATTTAAATTACAATATCGTATTGCTCTTTATACACCGTTATGCTATAATGTCAAAGGAGATGATGATATTGAATTACAGAGAAGATAAATACGGCAACAAGCTTTCGATTCTCGGATTCGGATGTATGCGTTTTCCACGCAAGGCAACCGGTATAGATTTCGAAGAAACCGAAAAAGAAATAGTTTATGCCGTTGAGAACGGTATAAACTATTTCGACACTGCGTACGTTTACGGCGGAAGCGAGTCTGTTTTGGGTGAAATACTCGAAAAAAATTCTTTGCGGGATAAGATATACGTTGCAACAAAGCTTCCGCATTATCTTATAAAAAGCAGGAAAGATCTCGAAACCAAATTCAATGAACAGCTAAAAAGACTGCGCACCGACCACATAGACTATTATCTTATGCATATGCTTACTGATGTAGATACCTGGGGCAGACTTATATCGCTCGGTATACTCGATTGGATAGAAGAAAAGAAATCGAGCGGAGCAATAAAACAAATCGGCTTTTCGTATCACGGAAATTCGGAAGCCTTTTGCGCTCTTATAGATGCATACGATTGGGATTTTTGTCAGATTCAGTACAATTATATGGACGAGAACTCTCAAGCAGGCAGAAGAGGTCTTTTGTATGCAAATTCGAAGGGAATACCGGTTATAATTATGGAGCCGCTACGCGGAGGAAAGCTGGTTACTCATCTACCCGAAGACGCCGAAAAGGTTTTCGCCTCTCACAGCGTTTCGCATACTCCTGCACAGTGGGCGTTCCGCTGGCTTTGGAATCAGCCCGAGGTTACGGTTGTGCTTTCGGGTATGAATTCAATGGAAATGCTTGAAGATAACGTTAATACCGCGAGTGATGCAAGCGTCGGTTCCCTTACCGAAAAGGATGAAGATATGCTAAAATCGGTCGTTGCGGCAATAAATGCCAAAATGAAGGTTGGCTGCACCGGTTGCGGCTACTGTATGCCTTGTCCCAAAAACGTTGATATACCGGGAACGTTTGCTGCATATAACCGAAGGTTTTCGGAGGGTAAGTTTTGGGCGTATGTTGATTATTTTATGTGCACAGCATTACGCACAAATTCGACCTCCGCATCAAATTGTGTTGAATGCGGAAAATGCGAAAAGCATTGCCCACAGGGAATTGAAATCAGAAAAGAACTTAAGGCGGCACGAAAGGAGCTCGAAGGGCCCATATACAGAGTTGCAGCAAAGGTTGCAAAGCGGTTTAAGTTTTAGCATTAATTGAAATCACATCTTGATAATGCGCGATATTTGCAGTATAATGTAAATCGATAAATTCGAAAGGTGAAAGCTATGAAAAGAATATTGTTTTTGCTTCTTTCCGCTGTGTTTGTCGTAACGCTTGTATGTATGTCAGGTTGCAGCGAAGGCGAGGTTGTATCGTCTACTCCCGAGGAAAGTGAGATTAGTGCAGTGGAAACGAAAAAGTTAAAAATTGGCTCGTATAATATAGCAAACGGCAGAGAAATCTATTGGGATTTCAAGGTTCTTGCCGACGATATAGTGAAAAACGAGCTTGATATCGTTGGTATTCAAGAGGTCGACCAATTTTGTAATCGGTCCAAGAATTCCGATACAATGGAATTGCTAAAGCAATACACCGGTATGCAGTATTATGCGTTTTTTAAATGCATAGACTACGACGGCGGCGAATACGGTACCGCGATTCTTTCAAAATATCCTATTTTAGAAACCAAGGAAATCGAACTCAACGATGGTTCTCAAGTCGAAAGACGCCTTCTTACGTATGCGAAAATCGACGTTGAGGGAAAAGAAATCAATTTCTTCAACACTCATCTTACAATAAAGAGCGACAGTATACGCGCCGATGAATTTAAAATCGTTGCCGAAACCGTAAAGGATAAAAACAACTGTATACTCGTTGGCGACTTTAACGTAGATGCATACGAAGAATTCGAAGTATTAAAGCCGCTTTCGTATATCAATAATCCCGAAACGGATTTTATTACACATCCCGAAGGTGATAGAAAGATAGACAATATCTGCTATTCGTCGGAATTCAAGCTTGTCGAAGATTGTTACGGAATATATCAAATGTATCATTCGGATCACGTTCTTCTTTACGCCGAATTTGAATATTAAATTAATACAAAACTCCTGCGACGTTTAAATTGCCGCAGGAGTTTTATTTGTTAAAACAATTAAGAAAATATGAACAGGTGGCAGTAAAAGGCAGGAAAATTGTCGAAAAATTGTTGATTAATCTATTGGTTTATGCTATAATAATTTGGATTTTAATAATTTAAAATATTGTTTTTGGAGCACGTTATGGAAAAGTTTATTATACTTGCAGATTTTACCTGCGATTTATCCGAAGAAATACGAAACCGAATCGGTATGCCTTCATATTCCAAGGGACATATTCATCTCGCAGAGGGCAGAGATATCGAAGGTACTCTCGATTGGAGCCAAATATCCCGAGAGGAATTTTATAAAGCGCTTTCTGACAAGAAAAACAATATATCTACCTCTCCGTTGAACGCGGAGGAATATTATGAGTATTTTAAGCACTTCGTTGAACAGGGCTATTCGATTATAAACATATCGCTTTCGTCAAAAATCAGTTCCACGTATAATTTTGCAAGTAATGCCGCGGCTCGTTTGAATGCAGAGTATTTCGATGCTCGCGTTTATTGTGTGGATTCGTTGCGTATGTCCGGTGCCATAGGTTTGTTGGTTATATATGCATACGATTTAAAAAACAACGGTAAGAGCTTTGATGAAATTGTTGCGTGGCTCGAAGACAATAAGCTCAAGGTTCATCAAATGGGGCCGATTGACGATCTTTTCTTTATTGCACGCCGCGGTAGAATTACAATGGGCAAGGCGATTATGGGCAGTTTTGCCGGAGTAAAGCCTATGGGCGATTGTAACGGAGAGGGTTATACAACCGTTCTCGCAAAAGTAAAGGGTATTAATAAAGCCCTTGACGTTACCGTGCAATATATTAAAGAAACAGCAACAGATATAAGCCAAAATTATATTATGTTGGTTCACTCCGATCGAGAAGTGTATGCAAAAGCATTAAAAGAAAAGCTTGAATCCGAACTATCTCCCAAAGAAGTTTTTCTTTCCGATGTGTTTTGCGGATGCGGTGCAAACATAGGTCCGGGTATGGTTGGTGCATATTATCTTGGTGAAGAGGTTTCCGATGACCTTTCGAAAGAGAAAGAAGTAATGAACAATATACTCGGCAAATAACAGTCGCTTATAAATACAAGGAGCAAACTTCGTTAAATGATCTATAATATAAACGGCACACATTTTTACAATCTGTTGGATTACGGAATACGAAATCTTGCCGTATATAAAGATAAAGTGAATATGCTTAACGTATTTCCGGTTCCCGATGGGGACACCGGTACGAATATGCTTTTGACGCTTCAAAATGGGCTTGCTGCGATAAAAGATACAAAGCTTTCCCTCGGCAAAATGGCGCAATCGTTTGCCCGTGCAATCGTTTTTGGGGCTCGAGGCAATTCGGGTGTTATTCTTTCGCAATTTTTCCGCGGAATGTCTGAAAGCTTTTACGATTTGGAAACAGCAGACTTCTGTGAATTTGCTTCGGCACTCGAACACGGTGTCGATTCTGCGTATAAATCGGTTGCAAATCCGGTTGAAGGAACTATATTGACCGTAATACGTGAGGCGATAGAATATATCCGTTACGAGCTCGACAATTACCGTCTTGATTCTATAAATGATATAATTAATGCTTTTTTGGAAAAAGCCAGAATTACGTTGGATAATACACCGAAAATGCTCGCAGTATTAAAAAACGCAAACGTTGTTGATAGCGGCGGCGCGGGTATAATATACGTTTTTGAAGGCATGAAGTGCTATCTTGAAGGTAAAAGCCTTCCAATAGTAGATAACGGGCCTCGGTTGGCGGAAACCACGGGAGATTATTCGGCTTTTAACAAAAACAGTGTATTCGAATACGGGTATTGTACGGAGCTTTTAATTCAGTTAACCTTCAGAGCAGATTCTTTTTCGCTTTCCGACTTTAGAGAAGAGCTTTCGAGGCTAGGCGATTCGATTGTGCTTTCACAAGAAAGCGATAAGGTTAAGTTACATATACATACCAAATCGCCCGAAAAGATATTGGCTCATTGTCATACCTACGGTGAATTTCTTGCAGTAAAAATCGAGAATATGAGCGTTCAGCACCAAGAAACGCTTAACAGTAACCTTAAGGTATCACAAAACGAAGCGTCGGCTGTTTCGGTAGTGGCGGTCGCACATAGCGCAAAAATGGAGCAAAGCTTTTTCGAAATGGGAGCGGACGTTGTTTTGAGTGGCGGATACGCATATATTCCTACGGCATCGGATTTTGTGAACGCATTTAAACTCACAAAGGGAAAGAGTATTATTGTTTTTCCGAACGATAAGAATACCTGCTTAACGGCTTCTCAAGCTGCTTCACTTTGCCGCGATACCGAAATTCACATCGTTAACACAAAAACCGACAGCGAATGTTATGCGGTGCTGCCGCTTGTCGATTATGAATCCGAACAATGTGGCGAAGTTGCCGATGTTTTAAATGAAGCGGTCGGAACAATCGATACTGTGCTGGTTACTCGTGCAACAAAAAATGCAAATATCTCCGATCACAGCGTAAAAGAAGGCGATTTTGTTGCTATGCTTAGCGACAAAAGTATCCTCGTTTGCGGAAATTCCCTTGCATACGTAGTAGGGGCGGCATTAAAGCAAGCGTTTTCGAAATGCGACCGCGAAATAGTAACGGTTTTTGCCAACCAAAGCGTTCCCGAGAATATTAAAGAAGCTATTGTCGCATACGTAAACAATCACAGTACGTTAACAGAAGTTGAAATTAATGATACAGACGACAGCTTTTATAACGTGATTTTGACATTAGAATAACAGTAGAGGAAATTATCATGAAGCTTTTAACTAAAAAATGGCATATAGCTCTTTACGGTTGTGCCGGTCTTGGACTTAATATGCTTAATCTAATAGTAGGTTCGTATCTTTGCAGCGCTCTGCTTGTCGGAGGATTCGAATCTAACGTTGAATCCTGGACATACGCGAACAAAGACCTTGTCGTTGCTGCTCTTTGGGCTGTTTTGGTATTTGCGATAAAGATTTTTGACGGCATTATAGATATTCCGCTTTCCTCCTTGACCGATAATTTAAGAACGAAGTGGGGAAGACGTCGTCCTGCAATTCTTATCGGTCTTGTTCCACTGCTGATTGCGTACGTTCTGTTTCTGTTTCCGCTTAACAATGAAGCAGGCATTTTAAATACTGTGTGGTTTGCTGTTTTGCTTGCGATTTATTATGCAGCGTATACGCTTACCATGGTTACCTATTATGCAACCTTTGCGGAAATCGTTGAAACTGAAAGCGAAAGGATTTTCCTTTCTAATATTAAGTCGGTGTGTGACGTAGTTTATTTTTCGCTTGGCTTTGCGCTTGTTCCCGCGTTTGTAAGCATGGGTATCAATATTCGATACGTTGCGCTTATCTTCCTTCCGCTTGCCGCTACAATGCTTATTCCTTTGTTTATGATCAAAGAGGAATCTACCGTAAACGGAGTAAAGCGTCGCGAAGGCTACGTCCCCGAACAGAGAGTCGGTTTTGTTAAGTCTCTTATATATTCTTTCAAAAACAAGCATTTTATCTTTTGGCTATTTACTCACGCAATATTAAATACGGGTTTGCAGCTTTTCTTGGGTGGGATAAATGAATATTTTTCCACTACCGGACTGAATATGACTTTTGTTATGGCATCTTCTTTTGTACCGGTACCGTTAACCTTGATTCTCTACAATAAGGTTGTTAAGAAAAAGGGATTGAAGTTTGCTTATCAATACGTAATACTAATGTTCGCACTTGGTATGTCGTTGATGTTTTTCTGCAGAATGCTCGATAAATCGATAATGCTTCCCGTTGCAATTCTTTGCAGTATTATCGTTTCTTTTGCAATCGGTGCGTTCTTCTCGGTTAGCTATACCGTTCCTTCACATCTTGCAGCCGAGGAAAACAAACGCAGCGGAATTTGTGCTTCATCTATGTATTTTGCTGTTCAAGGTCTTTTCGAAGGCATTTCTGCCGGCTCTGCTACCGGTTTGATTCTCGTATTTTTAAAGCAAAATGACCTAATTCAATATATGACAATAATTGTTGCGGCATTTTGCGTTATAGCGTTTATAATCGCATTTTTCCTTCCCAAATCTATTGCTTTTATAGGAAAAGATAAACATAGAAATGAGTAATCTTAAAAAGTCTATTTTCCGGAATGCCGAAAAACTGCAAAACAGCAATAAAACGTTATGTGATATATATTCGATTATAATGTCACATAACGACAGCGTCTTTCTTGAATGCGCCACTATGACTCGTAAGGTGACGTATACTTATGCCGACGTTTCCGACAGAATTGATTCGGTTGCTGCGTCGATTTTACAAAGATTTCCAAACGGAAATGCTTTTATCGGGCTTCACGGTGAAAATTCTCCCGAGTGGATAATTTCATTTTGGGCTATTTTGAAAAGCGGAAATAAGCCTTACGTTATTAATCTGCGTCAGCCGAAATCATCAACAGAAGAAATACTCAATACACTTGGAGCAAACGCTGTTATTACCGTGAACTCCAATATCGAATACGGCATTCAAACGGTTTCTTATAAAGATTTATCTTGTATCGATAACGAAAATGAATACAGCTTTCCGGAATTTTCTAACGAGTTTGCTATTTCAACGAGCGGAACGACTTTAAAACAAAAAGTTTGTATTTATAGCGGACAAGAGATATCCGAACAAATTTTAAATCTCGAAAGCATAATTGATACAAACAAAAGAATAGTGGCCGCATCAAAAGACGGTATTAAAATGCTTGCTTTCCTGCCGCTATATCATGTTTTCGGTCTTGTGGCTATGTTTTTATGGTATGCGTTTTTTGGGAGTACCTTTGTCTTTTTAAATGACTATGCTCCCGAAAACATTTTACGAACCATTAGAAATCACGGTGTAACACACGTTTTTGCAGTGCCTATGCTTTGGCATGCAATAGAAAAAGCTGTAAGAAAAGAAATTGCTGCAAATGACGAAAAAATGCGCTCGAAGTTTGAAAAAGCGTGTAAGACTTCTTTAAAGCTGCAAAATTTTTCTTGTTCAATGGGAGCGTTTTTTGCAAAGCTTGCGTTTAAAGATGTTCGCAGTAGGCTTTTGGGCAACGAAATACGTTTTTGCATCTCGGGCGGTAGCTATATAAAGACCTCTGCAGTGGAATTGCTTAATGCAATCGGCTATCCGCTTTGCAACGGTTATGGAATGACCGAAATCGGAATCTGCTCGGTTGAATTGGGCAAAAGCCCCAAAGAAAGAATCCTTTGTTCGATCGGCAAGCCTTTCGATTCTTTGGAGTACAATATCGAGAAAGAGGGCAGACTTTTTGTTAAAGGCTCTTCTCTGTGTAGAAAATGCATAATAGACGGAAAAGAAGTATACAACAACGATTGGTTTGATACCGGAGATATTGTATCTGTCGATGATGACGGCAGATATTATATAAACGGTCGTTTTTCCGACGTAGTATTTTCTGACGATGGCGAAAATTTAAATCCCGATCTTGCGGAAAAGGCGTTCTCGCTTAGAGACGCTATAGACTTTTCTGTTCTCGGCAATGAAGACAATACGAAATTAGTGTTGATTGTCAGAATTTCAAGAAATCTTTTGGTTAAGCAAAAGGAACGCTTAAAATCGGAAATTGAGCTTTGTAACTCATCTTTACCTGCTTCGTATCGAGTTAAGGACGTTAAGTTCACGTTCGATTCGCTCGTGGAGGACGGCGGAATCAAGGTTAGCAGGGCTTATTTAAGAAAAGCAATCCGCGATAAGAAAATTCGACTGTTTGATTCAAACGAACCGCTGGTCGAGATAAGCAACGGCGACAATGAATTGAAACGAATAATACGCGAAACGTTTGCAACAGTGTTGGATAGGAGTATCGACACAATCGGTGACGATATGCATTTTATGAACGATTTGGGCGGTACGAGCTTGGATTATTTTACTTTAATTAATGAGCTTGATAAGCGTTTTGACTTAAAAATCGATTTTGGAAGCGAGTATAATTTAGAACAGTTCGGATACACGGTAAACCACTTTGAAAAACTTATAAAGGACCTTATTAACTAATATGTATGGCTTTTTTCGTTGGCTTGCGTTGATAACGGCTTGGCCGGTTCAAGTGTTGTTTTTCAAAAGAAAAACATACTACGAAGATAAAAGAACTTCTAACCGTTTTATTAAAGGCGGTGCTTTGATAATATCCAATCACTACAGCGTATTGGATTATATGGTTAATATGTTTCTTTTCCCCTGCAGAAAGCTTTTTGTCGTTATGGCGGAAATGATATTTAAGCGTGGAAAGTTTTTTCATTGGGCAATGCGTTGTTTTGGTGGAATTCGTTCCGACAGAGATATTATGGGTATGCGCTTTATTGACGAAAGCGTTCGTGTTTTGGAAAAGGGAAAGCTTGTACAAATCTATCCGGAAGCACACATTTCCAAAGACGGATCAATGCTCGATTTCAAGCCCAGCTATATTATGATAGCTCTGCGCGCAAACGTTCCGATAATACCCGTGATGACAGACGGAAATTACGGTTTTTTCAAAAGAGTTCACATTATAATCGGCAAAAAAATATATCTTTCCGATTATTGCGCTTCTTTAAATCCAACACGCGAAGAAATAGTTGCTTTGAACGAAATGGTGCGGAATAAAGCTTTGGAATTAAGAGCAGAGCTCGATGCTCGCGTAGCTTCTAACCAGAGGTAGTTTTATGAATGCTATACAAATAATAGCAGTATGCATGCTTGCGATAGCCGCATTTACCGTGTGGTCTTTCTTTGCCGTTGCGCGTATTCTGTTCAATATTCACTTAAACCGCACGACCAAGAGCAAGTGGGGAAGGCAATGTTCGGCAGATGAGCCGATACAGTGTTCTATGTATGATTCGGCTCTTGAATACAGAAAAAGCCTTACGAATATTCAAGAAATGGAATTGACAAACGAAGGCTATAGGCTCTACGGCGAATACACCGATTTGGGCTACGACAAAGCTGTTATAATAGTTCCGGGCAGAACCGAAGCGTTGTATTACGGTTACTATTTTGCAAAGGTTTACGCCGATAACGGATATAACATACTTACAATAGATCAAAGAGCGCACGGAAAAAGCGACGGGAAGTATAATTCGATCGGTTTTAAGGAGCATAAGGACGTTCTCGCTTGGGGCAAATTGCTAAATGAAAAATACGGTATAAAAAAAATATGGCTGCACGGTATTTGCATCGGCTCTTCCTGCTCCTTGTTTGCGCTTACGGATAAAAATTGCCCCGATTATTTTATCGGCATGACAGCAGAGGGAATGTACCCGAATTTTTACGAGAGCTTTAAAAACCATATGATAGCTCTAAAAAAGCCGGTATCACCGTATTTGCAGTTGGTGGAACGGCTTGTGAACAAAAAAATCGGAATTACCATGAAATATGGACCTATAAACGTTATAGGAAAACTAAAAAAGCCGTTGTTGATGCTACATAGCAAAGAGGATTTGTATTCGCTCCCCGAAACAGCTCAAGTGCTGTATGATTTATGCGGAAGTGAAAAAGATATTGTTTGGTTTGAACACGGCGCGCATTCGCAACTGCGTTATGCAGATACGATAAAATACGATGAAGCGGTTTCGCGTTTTATCGATCGTGTAGAGAAGTAGATTTTAAAAGCGGTTTTGTTTATTTTTTATATTGAAAAATAATATTAACTGTGATATAATTACAAAAAATTAAATACCGATAAAGAAGATACGGTTTGAAAAGTTGTAAGCTGAGTAGATGTAAAAGGGAATCCGGTTCGAATCCGGAACAACCGCCATTACTGTATTTGACAAGATAAAGGACGTGTATGCCATTGGAGCGATCCGAGAAGGCGCGTTCTTTTGCGGCTATGCCGCTACATCATAAGTCAGGATACCTGCCGTGTCTTTTTGGGTTCTCCCGTAGGTTTAACACAACTTTGGTGTGAAGAGTGCAACCGATCTATCTATGCGTTTCGGTGATGCACTCTTTTTGTATTGCACACTTTTTTCGCTGTGCTTTAGGTCTGTTGTACTCTTTAACCTTTTGGTTAAAGGGTATTTTATTTTAGAATAATTCGGAGGTATGGCTTGTGACACCCGAAGAGAAAAAGCTGTGGGCAATCGATTTGCTCATAAAAAAAGAGAAGGAGGTCGGTAGACTCCCAAAGAAAGACGATTTTGACGAAGTCACCAGATCCCGTATAAAAGCATTTCTCGGGCCTTGGCCGCGTGCTTTAGAGGCAGCAGGTTTGAAGCAAGCGAAGATATTTGATCCGAAAACAAAAAAGAGGAATAAGTAATGATGAGATTAAATAAATTGCACCCTTTAACTTCGGGCTTGTATTTCGCATCGGTGTTAATGCTGTCGATGTTCGTGCAGAATCCTTTTGTTCACTTTGTTTCTTTTTTGGGTGCATTTGCGTTTTATGCCAAAAATAGCAAGTCCGGTGTTGTAAAAGAATTGTTGATTTACGCGGCAATGCTTCTTATCATAGCGGCGGTTAATCCGTTCTTTTCGCACAAAGGCGAAACGGCGCTGTTTTTTATCAACAAGAACCCCGTAACCCTTGAATCAATACTGTATGGCTTTGGAATGGCTTTAATGATAATTGCCGTTATCTATTGGTTCAAGTGCTTTAATTGCATAATGAGCGAGGACAAACTACTTTGCATATTTGGCGGTATTTCACCAAAGCTTGCTTTGCTTTTGTCGATGTCGCTTAGATTTTTGCCACTATTTAATAGCCAAGCAAAAAGAATCAAAGATTCACAAAAGGCTATGGGTATGTATTCGTCTGATGCATATATCGATAGGGTAAAAAACACGATGCGAGCCTATTCCTCACTCGTGGGTTGGGCGCTTGAAAATGCAATCGACGTCGGAACCTCGATGAAAAGCCGCGGATACGGATTGAAGGGAAGAACGCATTTTTCGCTGTTTAAATTCGGTTTGAACGACTTTTTGTTTGTTGTTTTAACTGTGACGTTCGATGCGTTGATTATTTCGGCCTTAATCAACGGCGGATTTGATTTTGAATATTATCCGCATATTACAACGGCAAAGGTCGATACTATGACGATAACTGCGTTTTTTGCTTTTGTTACTATGTGTTTTGTACCCGTAATTCTTGAGCTAAAGGAGGAGTTACAATGGAAATATTACAAGTCGAAAATTTAAATTTTCGTTATAACGAATCATCAAACGAAGCGTTAAAGGAAATATCTTTTTCGGTAAATGAAGGCGATTTCGTTGTCCTGTGCGGCGTATCGGGTTGCGGAAAATCAACTCTTCTTCGTCTGCTGAAAAAAGAAACTGCGCCTTTCGGCAATAAGAAGGGTACGGTCTTGTACCGAGGAACGAGAACCGAAAATTTGGACAAACGCATTTCTGCTTCGGAGATAGGCTTTGTAATGCAAAATCCCGAGGCACAAATTGTGACTGATTTTGTGTGGCACGAGCTTGCGTTTGGTTTGGAAAGTCTTGGTTTTCCCACCGGCGAAATACGAAGAAGAACTGCAGAAATGGCAAACTATTTTGGCATTCAACACTGGTTTCATAAAAAAACACACGAGCTTTCGGGAGGTGAAAAGCAGCTGCTTAATCTTGCATCGGTGATGGCTATGCAACCAAAGCTGATTCTGCTTGATGAGCCTACTGCACAGCTTGATCCCATCGCAGCATCCAACTTTATTGCCACATTGCAAAAAATCAACCGTGAGTTAGGTATAACCGTTTTGATAGTTGAGCACCGACTGGAAGAGGTTTTTCCTATTGCTGACAGAGTTTTAATTATGGAAAACGGTGAATTGGCTTTTGACGGAAAGCCAAATGAAGTATCTCGCTTTTTCGATGGAAATTATTGTCATCCGATGGCTTGTTCGTTGCCTTCTGCAATGCGAATTCATCAATTGCTCGGTTATAAGGACAATGCGCCGATAACCGTGCGGGAAGGGCGCGAATTTTTAAGAGAAAACTTTTTAAACACAATCGATTCTCTTTGCATTGACGAGCGTACAACGAAAAATAAAACTGTTTTGGAACTTAAAAATATTTATTTTAAGTATGAACGCGACGGAGAAGATATATTAAAAGACGTTTCTTTGAATATTAGCGAGGGCGAGCATTATTGCATACTCGGAGGGAACGGTACCGGCAAAACAACCATGTTGAAAGTGATTGCCGGATTGTTGCAAGCCTATCGAGGAAAGGTAATTGTCGACGGCAAACCGATTTTGAGTTATAAGGATAATTCTTTGTATATCAAAAAGCTTGCTTATTTACCACAGGATCCGCAAACCGTTTTTGTGGAAATGACGGTTAGAGAAGAGCTTTTTGAAATGTGCAGAAATCTTAAGCTTTCTAAAAAAAACGCCGAAGAAAAGGTTGATTCGATAGCAAACAGACTTTCTATAGAACGCTTGTTGGATATGCATCCGTATGATTTAAGCGGCGGCGAACAGCAAAAAGCAGCATTGGCGAAGGTTTTACTTGCAGAACCGAAAATTTTACTGCTTGACGAGCCAACGAAAGCAATTGACGCTTACGCGAAAAACGTTCTTGGCGACATTATTAAAGAGCTTAATCGCGCAGGTGTTGCTGTTGTTACCGTAACACACGACGTGGAGTTTGCGGCGTCTACGGCCGATAGGTGCAGCTTGTTTTTTGATGGTGCGATTGTTTCCGTAGACGTTCCTGCGAGATTTTTTAGCGAGAATAGCTTTTACACTACGGCTGCAAACAGAATCGCACGCGGTTTTTATAAAAACGCGTATCTGTGCGAGCAGGTCGCAGAGCTTTGCCGAAAAAACGGTAGAAAAGGTGACTTGATATGAGTAAAAGAAATGTTTTTTCGATTATAATATTGCTCATTATCGTGCCTTTGACTGTGTATTTCGGAGCGCTTGTTTTTAAAGATAAGCACTATTTATGGTTATCGCTGTGTGTGGCATTGCTTTCTTGTTCTCCGTTGTTTTTTATCTTTGAAAGAAAGGAAGCGTCTTCTGCAGAATTGTCAGTGATTGCAGTGCTTGTGGCGATTTCTGTTTTGGGGAGATTCGCTTTTGCTTGGATACCGGGTTTTAAGCCCATAACGGCAATTACGGTGATTTCTGCAATATGGCTCGGTAAGGAAGCGGGATTTGCAATAGGTGCGCTTTCAGCTGTTATCTCGAACTGCTATTTCGGTCAAGGACCATGGACGCCTTTTCAAATGCTTTCTTGGGGATTAATTGGATTTTTTGCAGGCTTGTTATTTAAAGCGTTACAAAAAAATAGGATTTTAGTATGTGTTTTCGGCGGTTTGTCGGGCGTGGCATATTCCTTAACAATGGACGTATGGACGACTGTTTGGGTTGATAATACTTTTAATTTATCAAGATATTTGGCGTCTGTCGCTATTGCTTTTCCTACAACCGTTGCATATGCTATTTCCAATGTGGTGTTTATTTGGTTTTTATCAAAACCGATCGGAAACAAATTATCAAGAATTAAGAAATAATACGGTTTATTTGTATAAAAAAGAAAGAGGATATAAAATGAAAAAAACAGTCATAATGATTATTGCTTTATTTGTGTTAATTTCGGCATCGGTACAGTATATTGCCGCCGAGGAGTCGAATACAGTTGAGGTCTATATTAACGTATCTGATAAAGGCGAGCTTGTAGCTTCATATGAAAAAATTTCTGTGAACGACGTCGACGGCGACGGCGCATTTACGATAAACGATGCGTTATATTCCGCTCACGAAGCGCTATATGACGGCGGCGCGGAAAAAGGCTACTCTTCCGGCGAAACAGATTACGGTATTTCGATTTTTAAGCTTTGGGGTGATACCTCGGGAAGCTATGGCTATTACGTCAATCACGCATCCGCGTGGAGCCTTGCGGATCCTATAAAAAACGGCGATGTTATTTCTGCTTTTGTTTATAAAGATAGCACTGGCTGGTCGGACAGTTATGCTTTTTTCGATATGGATACTATTAATTCCGAAGAAGGCAACGATATAACGCTTACATTATCTGTTGCAGGTTACGATGAGGCGTGGAATCCGATTACTTTACCGCTCGAAAATGCAGTTATTACCATAAACGGCGAAAAAACCGAGTTTATTACCAATGAAAAAGGTATGGTTACTTTTGATGTCGATGAAGCCGGAGCGTACGTAATAAGTGCCGAAAGCAATGATATGGTTATCGTTCCTCCCGTTTGTATTTTGAACGTCAAAGCGAGCGATGATGCTTCCATTGAAAACAGCAATATCGAAGACGTTAAGCCTCAACCCGGAGATGATACAAATATACTTATGTTCGTGATTATTGCTGTTGTGTCAATTTTTGCGGCAATGTATTTTGGAAAAAGAGTCCATGAAAGATAAATTTATTAAATTATTCGTTTTATTATTATCTATAGTATTTTTGTTTAGCGACACACCAACCGTGTATGCGGAAAATAACGTCGATGAAGCTCAACGTCTTATCGACGGAATTGCTGCTTATAATTTCGAAAAAGAGAACGTCGATGGTTTTCAGGGATTTATCGATGAATATCTTACAAAAAATGCAGGAGTATCGGCAGAATGGTACATAATTGCGCTTTCGCAATATCGAAAATTTGATTTTTCGAAATACGAAAATGCTCTTTCGGAGTATGTAGCCAATAACGAAACCGCCTCTGCTTCGACTCGTTTAAAGTACTGTCTTGCCTTTTGTGCAATAGATATCGACAACGACTATATTAAAGAACAAATCGACAAGTCGGTTGGAGAACAAGGGGTAATGAGCGTAGTTTACGGCTTGCACTTGCTAAATAACGGATGCGAATCCAAAAAACATACGATAGATTCTTTAATAAATGCTATTTTATCGTTGCAGCTTGCCGATTATGGATGGGCGTTGAACGGTAAAAAATCCGACGTAGACGTTACAGCCATGGTTATTCAGTCGTTATCACCTTACTATAACACTCGAGAAGACGTTAAGACTGCGTTGGATGGGGCTATATCGTTACTCTCCTCAACACAAAATGAAGATGCAGAATTTGTCAGCTATGGGTTGAAAAATCCCGAAAGCTCTGCACAGGTAATTATTGCTTTGTCCGCTCTTGGAATAGATTGCATGCGTGATGAACGGTTTATAAAAAACGGCAAAAACCTTTTTGACGTTATTTCGAATTATTCGGTTGAAGACGGTGGGTACTGTCATATTGCCGACGGAAAAGTAAACGGGAATGCTACGGTTCAGGTTTTTTGTGCGGCTATTTCGTATATTCGTATGAAAGAAGGAAAGACTTCATTCTATATTTTAGATAACGATGAGGATGAAGCGACGGAAGAAAGTAATTCTATCGTAGAATTTACTGAAGCAGAGAATTCTACAACGGAGCAGCTTGATGCAAATTCTAACGTTGCAGTAAAGAATTATAAGCTTTATTGCATTATCGGTTTGTTGCTTGTTTTTGGTGCTTCGTTGATATTTTGGGCATACAAGAAAAAGCTTAACTTAAAAAATTTATCATCACTATTGCTTGCTTTATTAATTATAGCTGCAGTTGTTTATTTTGTGGATTTTAGTTCTACCGACGATTACTATAATGACGATTCATCAAAAGATGACATAGTTGGTACGGTAACAATTTCGATTCGAACGAACGAAGCTGTCGAAAGCATGTACGACGGTGGTATAATATTGGCTGAAACAGATGTGAGTCTTGCATTCGGTGAATCTGTGTATGATATACTCGCGGAGGTTACGGCAGAGAATAGAATACATTTAGAAACAAACGGAGCGAAAGATTCGGTATATGTTGAAGGAATAGCAAATTTGTACGAATTTCAACACGGCGACCTTTCGGGCTGGGTGTACTTGGTTAACGGTGAGCGCCCGTCGGAAAGTGCGGGAGAGTATTTGCTTAAAGACGGTGATAAAATCGAATGGATCTATTCACTCGCGCTCGGCGAGGATATCGAATAGTTCGATTTTGTATCAAATACTTGACAAATTCGGGCAGTAATGATATTATTAATTAAACGCAGTGATGCGGAATAGTATGCAGGTTAAACACTTCAGAGAATTGTCGGTTGGTGCGAGACATAGTTGTTTGCTTGCAGAAGTCGCCGTTGAGCGTCTGTGGTGAAAATATTAAGTAGTTGCAGACGGGTTCTCCCGTAACAGAGTATGGTGTGAAGCACCCAAGTGCGCAGAAATGCGAAAAAGAGTGGTACCGCGGAAGATTTTACACTTTCGTCTCTTTGTTTAAGAGATGAAAGTGTTTTCTTTTTTCCAGGGAGGTTGCTATGAAGAAGAGCAAGAATATTATTAACGGTTCGAGAATAATTATCGAAACACTTATCGAGCAGGGGGTAACCGAGGTATTCGGATATCCGGGCGGTCAGGTTTTGGGAATTTACGATGAATTATTCAAAGCAGAAGACAGAATTAAGCATTATTTAACCGCGCATGAGCAGGGAGCGGCGCATGCTGCCGACGGATATTCACGCGTGACGGGCAAGGTTGGTGTTGTAATTGCCACCTCCGGCCCCGGTGCGACGAATCTTGTTACAGGATTAGCGACAGCTATGCTCGATTCGGTTCCGATGGTGGCAATTACCGGTAACGTTTCTGCGCATCTGATCGGAAAGGACAGCTTTCAGGAAATTGATATTACCGGCGTAACTCTACCGATAACAAAGCACAATTTCTTTGTTACCAATGCCTGCGAAATAGCAGATACTATTCGCGAAGCATTTAAAATTGCAAAATCGGGCAGACCGGGACCCGTCCTTGTTGATATAACAAAAAACGCACAAGAGGAAGAATGTGAATTCGAAAACGTTGATGTCGTTGAGCCGTTCGTTATACCGAAAGCAACCGATGAAGATATTTCCAAAGCTGTAAAGTTGATAAATAATTCAAAACGTCCGTATATCTACGTTGGCGGCGGTGCGGCCGGCGCAGGTATGACAAAACAGATTATGGCACTTGCAGAAAAAATCGATGCATACGTTGGTTGCTCGCTTATGGGGCTTTCTGTAATGCCCAATTCATTCGATCGCTTTTTGGGAATGCAAGGAATGCACGGTAGGTATGCGTCGTCTGTCGCAAACCGTCAGGCAGATCTTGTTATTGGTGTTGGCGTTCGTTTTTCCGATCGTGCAACCGGAGATCCATCGAAGTACTCGGAAAATGCAAAAATTATTCAACTTGATACCGACGTGTCCGAAATCAATAAAAACGTGACCGTTGACGTCGGAATTATAGGAGATATTTCGGATTCTTTCGAAAGAATATTGCAGTCGGTTGATAAAAAGAGTCATACTCAATGGAAAAAACAGGTCGAACGGTATAAATACGAGGGACAGCTTATTACCAAAGAGTCCGAAAAATTTTCTTCCGGAGCAATTACGCCAAAGCGTGTGTTCGACATAATTAACGAGGTCAAAGGAAAGCAGGATATTATAGTAACAGACGTTGGTCAGCATCAAATGTGGACAGCTCAATTTGCGAATTTCGAAAGCAAAAGACGCTTTGCATCATCGGGCGGGCTTGGTACGATGGGATACGGCTTGGGCGCCGCTATCGGTGCACATATTGCGACGGGAGATAAAACGATTCTTATAACCGGCGACGGTAGCTTTGGCATGAATTTGAACGAGCTCGCTACTGCAGTTTCGTATAACAGCGATGTGATTATCGTTTTAATGAACAACGGCGCGCTCGGAATGGTAAAACAATGGCAAACGCTGTTTTACGAAAAAAGATACAGCAACACTATATTGGAGCGGAAAACCGATTTCGTTAAGCTCGCCGAGGCATTTGGGGCATACGGTGTGCGTACAACGACAATGGAAGAATTTGAATGTGCTTTCAAGGAAGCGTATACCCAAGGCGGTCCTTCGCTTATCGAGGTTATGATAAGCAAGGATGAATTGGTGCTTCCGATGCTGCCGCCCGGAGCTTCAATTGAGGGTATTATTACGAGAGAGAATGAGGAAAAACAATGAGAAGTGTAATTGCGGTATACGTAGAAAATAAATACGGTGTTTTGTCACGCGTGTCCGGCTTGTTTATGCGCAAAGGGTTCAATATAGACTCTTTGACTGTTGGCGAAACCGACGACCCTGACTATTCGAGAATCACTATTACCTTAAACGGTGACGATTATGCTCGCGAGCAGTTGATCAAACAGCTCACAAAGCTTTATAACGTGAAAAAGGTTAAATTGTTGGAAGCTAATACTTCCGTCGAACGCGAGCTTATGCTTGTTAAGGTTAAAAACTCTGCCGGAAACCGTCAGGAAATAATGGCGGCGACAGAAATATACCGTGCGAAGATTATCGATTATACCACCGATTCGATTTGCGTAGAGGTTACAGGAGAGCCCACAAAGATAAATGCGTTTATCGAGGTCATGAAACCCTTGGGTATTGTGGAAATGTGTCGTACGGGCGTTGTGGCGCTCGAGAGAGGCAACAAGGTGCTTAACGGTTAATGTAAAAGTTCCTATGCGAATATTTTCGCATAGGAACTTTTTTATTTTACCAAAAGGTTATACAGGGTTGGTTTGAAGCTAAATTCATTAATCAACGCATCCGTCTCTTTCAACATTAAATCGATATGTTCTTTTGTGCTTCCGCTCTTTTTTACAGCGCGTATCAAAATGTTTTTCGGAGTATGGTCGAAATCTATAAATTCAAGCAACTGGGTTTTATATCCGCAATATTCAAGCAGATTTGCTCTGATTGCATCGGTCGCGAGTGCGCAAAAGCGTTCTTGAATAATTCCGTAACGAGAAAGCAAGGATAAATTCTTCGGTGCGATTTGCGAGTTCAGCTCGTGTTGGCAACAGGGAACCGAAAAAATGTATTT
>JAFTTN010000062.1 GCA_017466805.1 Clostridia bacterium | reverse complement strand
GAATATCATTCCCGCCAAGCCGAACACGCCCCCGAAAAACAATAACGCAACGGTCACCCAGAATTTAGAAACTCCGGTTTTGTCTTCCATTATCATAGGTTCGATAATATTGCCCTCGATTTGCTGAAGCACTACGAGGAAAACAATATATATCACTCCGTGGCGCACGTTTGTGAGCAGCACGAAGAACGCGGTGGGAATTCCGCCGATAAAGGGACCGAAAAATGGGATAACGTTGGTTATTGCAATAATGCAGGCGGAAAGAAGAGCGTATTGCATTCCCATTGCCGACATGAAAATAAAGGTAACCACGCCGACGATTGTGGATGTTAACAGCTTGCCTGAAATAAACTTTCCAAAGGTAGAATTGCCGTAGCGCGCAACCTCTAAAATATCGTTTGCTCTCGGTGCGGAGAAAACCGCATACAAAAGCTTTTTGCACTGCGCGAGGAATTTATTCTTTTCAAGCAATGCGTAAACGCAGATAACGATAGCTATAAGGAAATTTACAAGGAAGGAAACGACCGAAACGGCACCCTGCCAGATTCCGCCGATAAGGCTTGAAAACTCGCCGCCGAACCAGCCGACAAGGGTTGCGACCAGGGTATCGATAGATTCGCCGAGGTGCTCGCCGAAGGCGCTTTCGGAATCGATTGTAGCGGAAAGCCAATCGCCGCCTTTTTTAATAAGCGAAGGAGCTATGGCTATGAATTTTTCGACGCTTTCCAAAAACTCGGGGATAATAAGGAACAGCAAAAGAGCTATTGCGGCAAGCAGAAAAACCATCGAAAGCAGCACTCCGAGCCCGCGGGAAATGCGTATAACCGTTTTTGCTTTAAGCTTTTTTATTTTGCCGAGAAGCTTTGCGAAGAATTTTTCGAAAATAACGCAGAGCGGATTGATGATATATGCAAAAATGACGCCCATTATTACCGGTGCAAGACTGCCGGTGAGCCAGCCGATAAAATTACCGACGGCTTCGATTTGCGTGATAAGCAAAAACGCCGCAATGCAGACTGCAAAAATAACGACGGTACGCCTTGTTATTGCATCGTTTGTTTTTTTATTCTGACGGTCTTCATTCATAAGAGCGCCTCCGAATTTTATGTTCAACACATTATACCACGCACAAAAGCTTTTGTAAAGTGTTTAAATTGTTACTTTTCTGTTATAAAGCAAAAGGAAGGCAGACTCGCCTTCCTTTTTATACACATTAAAATTTCTTGCTATCCTTGAGCTCGACAACGCTGTTGAACACCGAGCTATCCTTGGTATCGCGGCAGAAATAGCCCTTGCGCACAAACTGGAATTTTTCGCCCGGCTTTGCTTCGAGAAGTGCGGATTCAACCTTGACGCCCTTGCAAAGCAGCTTTGAATCGGGATTGAGGAATTCGCCATAACGCGAGGATTCGACCGCATTCATATCGGCTTCGGTGAAGAGTCTGTCGTAACGGACAACGTCGGTTTCGGCACAGTTGCTTGCAGAAAGCCAATGGATAGTTCCCTTTATCTTTCTGCCGTCGGCGGGCATACCGTTGCCGGTTTCGAGATCCGCAGTACAGAGCACCTCGGTCACGTTGCCTTCGGCATCGGTCTTGATTTCGTCTACCTTTACGATATAACCGCCCATAAGACGAACCTCGCCGCCCAATTTCATACGGAAATATTTGGGAGGAGGATCGATAGAAACGTCTTCCCTTTCGACAAAAAGCTCACGCGTGAAGGGAAGCTTGCGGGTACCGCCGTTTTCATCGTTGGGGTTATTGGGAAGCTCGAAATATTCAACCTTATCCTCGGGATAGTTGGTTACGGTTACCTTTACGGGATCGAACACGGCAACACGGCGGAGTGCCTTTTTATTAAGGTCCTCGCGCACGCAATGCTCGAGCAAAGCGAGATCGACGAGAGAATTATTCTTTGCAACACCGACACGGTTGATGAAATCGAGTATTGCTTCGGCGGTATAGCCGCGTCTGCGAAGACCGCAGAGAGTGGGCATTCTGGGATCGTCCCAGCCGTCGACAAGCTTATTTTCGACAAGCGAGCGCAGGAAGCGCTTGCTCATTACGGTGTTAGTAACGTTAAGGCGCGCAAATTCTATCTGACGGGGCTTGGAGGGAACGTCGCAATGCTCGATAACCCAATTCTACAAAGGACGGTGATCCTCGTATTCGAGCGAGCAGAGCGAATGGGTGATACCCTCGAGCGCATCCTGAATGGGATGAGCGAAATCGTACATCGGGAAGATGCACCATTTAGTACCCTGACGGTGATGGTCAATATAGCGGATACGGTAAAGAACCGGGTCACGCATATTGAAGTTACCGCTTGCAAGGTCGATTTTTGCACGAAGGGTATATTTCCCTTCGGGGAATTCGCCCGCACGCATACGGCGGAAAAGATCCAAGCTTTCGTCGATAGGGCGATCGCGGTAGGGCGAAACGGCAGGCTTTTGCAGGTCGCCTCTGTATGCGGAGAATTCCGATGCGGTAAGCTCGCAAACGTATGCGTCGCCGTTTAAAATAAGCTGTTCGGCGAGCCTATAGGTTTCTTCGAAATAATCCGAGCCGTAGAAGAAGCGGTCGTCCCAATCGAAGCCGAGCCAATGGATATCTTCTTTTATTGCATCGACAAATTCGGTATCCTCTTTTGCGGGGTTGGTGTCGTCCATACGGAGATTGCAGAGTCCGTTATAGCGCAGAGCGGTGGAAAAATCGATAACGAGTGCCTTGCAGTGACCGATATGAAGATATCCGTTGGGCTCCGGAGGAAAACGGGTGTGAATCTTCAAATCGGGGTTTTTGGCAAGGTCCTCATCGATAATATCGAAAATGAAATTATTGGATTCCATATTTTTTCTCCTTAGTAAATTTTAGAAGAGCAAAAGACTGTTTACGCGCGCAAGGACGCGTTCTCTGCCGAGTATCCGCATAACCTCGTAGAGATCGGGCGAGTTCATTCTGCCGGTAACGGCAATGCGAAGGAACATACTGACGTCGGCAACAGATCCTTTATAGCTTTCGGGGCTTGCCTTATATTGCTTCATATCGGGGCAGAAGCCGTTTCTTTCGGCGATAGCCTTGATATTTGCAAACCAATCGTTTTGTTCGACGTTTTCATCGTAGGTATCGGCAAAGTCTTTCAAAACAGCCTTGATATCGTCGCTTTCGAAGCTTTCGGGGATAGAATCGGTACGTGCAAAGAGCGAATCGTAGAAGAAGGACATATAGTTCTTCACCTCGCTCCAAAGCGCGATATCCTTACGCGGCTTTTTGCCGCCTCTGCCGATAGCAAGTATTCTTACCGCGTATTCCTTGTCCGATTCGAGAATATTCGCAAATTCGATATCGTTTTCCTTTGCCCAGGCGAGAGTATATTCGTAAACCTCTTCTGCGGTAAGACGGGATATAACGTTCTTCGAAACGTCGTTAAGCTTATCCAAATCGAAAAGCGAGCCCGAAACGCTCATTTTCTTTGTAGTGAATTTAAATTCCTCGATTGGTGCTTCGGGGTTTGCAAGGCGCCATTCCTCGAAGTTGGAATTAAGAAGAGTCATAAGATATTCACGCACGGCGGCAACGGGATAACCCTGCGAGTGATAATAGGTAAGCGCCGCTTCGGGATCCTTACGCTTGGATATTTTACGCTTGTTGCCGTTATCGAGCTTTAATACCTGTGCGGTGTGGCAATACTTGGGCATTTTGAAGCCGAGTGCTTTGAAAAGCTGGATATGAAAAGGAAGAGTGGAAAGCCAGCTTTCATCGCGGATGACGTGGGTTGTGCCCATTAAATGATCGTCTACGGCGTGCGCGAAGTGATAAGTGGGTATTCCGTCGGATTTTAGAATAACGTGGTCGATATCGTTTTCGGTAACGTCGATTTCACCCTTTATTTCATCGCGGAATTTATGCTTGTTATTAAGGTTGCCTTCGCTGCGGAAGCGGAGCACGAAGGGGATGCCAAGGTTTAGCTTTTCCTCGATTTTTTCGATAGGTGCATCGCGCCAGACAGCAAATTCGCCGTAATAGCCGGGGTTAAGCTTTTCCGCCTCCTGACGTTCACGGATAGAGGCGAGCTCTTCCTCGGTACAGAAGCAGGGGTATGCCTTTCCCTCTCTAATCAACTGCTTTGCGTAGGTTTGATAGATTTCGGCGCGTTCGCTTTGGCGGTAGGGACCGTAATCGCCCTTATCGCCGTCGATAACGGCACCTTCATCGAACACTACGCCAAGCTTTGCGAGAGTTTCAATAATTATTTGAATACCGTTGGGAACGGTACGTTTTGCGTCGGTATCCTCGATACGAAGATAGAAAATGCCGCCCGAGGTGTGTGCAAGGCGTTCATCGGTAAAGGCGCCGTAGAGGTTGCCTATATGAAGAAAGCCGGTGGGGCTGGGGGCAAAGCGGGTTACCTTTGCGCCTTCGGGAAGAACACGGGCGGGATAGCGCGCCTCCATATCCGCGGGAAGTGTAGTTATATTGGGATAAAGAAGCTCGGCAAGACGGTTTGTATCCATTTATAGCCTCCTGAATAAAAATCAATAAAATATCAAGATATTATATTATACCGCGCGCGATTTGTCAAGTAAAACAAAAACGATAAATAACTTGAAATATTAAAGACTTTGGGGTATAATTAAACAAAAACGATCGGACGGTGTATTGAATATGCTTAAAAAAACACTTTCTTTAATGCTTGCAATGCTTTTGGCTTTCTTCGCACTTGCCGCCTGCAACGAAAACACGCAGACCGAAAGCAGCGATTTCGAAAGCGTTGCTTCCGAAGCATCGAAAGAGGAATCGGAGGTTATTATGCCTGAATACTGGGGCTTTAACGATTACAACAGAGTAGATATCGTCGGCGCGCCCGATGAGATTCTTTCCTTCCCCACTACAGTAACGAAGGTGAGCGACAAAAAATACAGCATGGCTTGCGAAACCGAAGCGGGCAAGCTTACCATTACGCTCGAGGAGCGTCCTTGGGGTTGCTTTAACCTTTGGTCATGGAGGCTTATCGACAAATCGGGCAAGGAGCATATTTTTGCTGTCGGCGCAACCGATTTTGAATACGTACACATTCCCATTACCCCGAAGGGCACGGGAGTATGGTCGGGCGGCAACCACGGCAACGAGGCGTTTTTATCGCTTGACTTATACAACGCCGAAAGCGGCGAAAAAATCGAGCTTGGCAACGGAGATTCGGTTACTGTTAATTCGCTTCATATTATCGAAAAAACCAAGCTTTTATGGTTCCCCGACGATAACGGCGACAGCATAGGCGATTACAACAACAAATCGATGTCCTATACCGACGACGACGTTTATGCCGAAATGACGAGAAAATACACCTTTACCGGTCCGCAGATAAAGCTTAACGTCGATTACAAATACGTTAAGGACGTTCAGCACAACCGCTCCTACACCTGTATGCTCCCCATTAACAAGAAATACGGTTTATGGTGCGAAATGTACAACAATGACGGCAAGCTTTTGCGCACTATCGAAACCTTGAAGGTGGGTGCGGCGGACTATTCCGGACCGAGCAACAGCAACAACAAGGCGTCGCGCGCGGTTATATACGGCTACGTCGACCCGAGATATCAGTTTGACGTGCGCGTTACAACGTTTGAGGATTCGCTTGACCAAAACCGCGGTGACTACAAAACTGCTTATTGGGATATGAACACCACCGACAACAAGCTTTATTTCACCAAGTTCAGTAACAGTGAAAAGCGGCTTTTGAAGGCGGGCACCGAATTCCACACCGAATGCTTCTGGCTATTTAAATTCGTTGAAGATGCGGGAATGCCCGAAATCAGCGAGCCCGATGAGGTAAAGCCCGAGGATATTACCCTTGAAGGCACGAATATTGCACTTGGCAAGGAATACACGCTTTCGGGACTTTTGGGAAGCGGATACGGAAACTACACCGCGAGCCTTACCGACGGCAAGGCGACGGAAACGCTTACTTACGACAATAATTGGTTCTCGTTCTATAACAACAGCTCGCTACCTGCAGAGCAGCTTAACGTAGAGGACGGAATCGGTTATGCAATAATCGACCTCGGAGAAAAGAAGAATATAAGCGGCGTTCGCGTACATTTATGCAACGGCGGCACGGCAGGCATTAACGCGCCTTATTCCGCAACGGTTTACGTTTCCGACGACGGAAAGAATTTTACCGAAGCGGCAAAGCTCACGATTGCGTCCGATGCGAAGGCGATTTATTGGACGGGTGCCGAGCTTGAAAATATTTCGGCAAGATACGTTAAATTCAGCTTTAAGCCAAACGGTCCGTTCGTATTTATCAACGAATTGGAAGTATATTCGAAATAAAACTAAAGATAGGGGTGCTGCATTGCGGCACCCTTTTATATTTTTTTAATTCTTTTTTAACAAAAGGCGTATAAAATTATTATTGACACACAAAAATATTTGTGGTAATATATGGTAAATAAAAGGGAGTAGCGGCATACGGTTTTGTATGCGCGTCACAGCTCGACATCTCGGCTTTTGCCCGGGCGGACGTTTTTATTGCAAGACTTTTATGGTGTAGCCATAACTGTGCTTGCATTTTTTTGTTCGCTCGGTTAAGAAACGGCAAAGGCTTATTATGTTTTTACGGTTAAAATTTCATATTCATAAAGGAAGGTATTTTGAATGAAGTACTATCTTCAAAGCATCGAAAAGGTGTTTGAGTTCCTTGGCACGAGCGAGCGCGGCTTGGGCAACGCCGCGGCGCAGGAAAGGCTTGAACGCTATGGTGCGAACAAGCTGGCAGAGCCGCCGAAGGTGCCGATGTGGAAAAAGTTCCTGTTGCAGTTTGCAGACCCTATGATTATAGTTCTGCTCGTTGCCGCAATGGTTAGCTTTATCACCGCAATTATCGAGGGCGAATCGCTGGCAGACGTATTTATTATCCTTTTCGTAGTCGTGCTTAACGCCGTATTGGGTGTTATTCAGGAAAACAAAGCCGAAAAGGCGATTGACGCGCTGAAGGCGATGACCAAGGCGAAATGCCGCGTACTGCGCGACGGAAACGTGCAGGTGCTTACGAGCGAAGAGCTTGTTATAGGCGATATTATTTTGCTTGAAGCAGGTGACGCCGTACCCGCAGACGCAAGGCTTATCGAGGCGGCGTCGGTAAAGGCAGAGGAATCGGCATTGACCGGCGAATCGGTACCGAGCGAGAAGAACGCGGATATCTTATACAGCGAAAGCGGCGAAATTCCGCTCGGCGACAGAGCCAATATGGTATATTCCGGCACAACTATCGTTTACGGACGTGCGAAAGCGGTTGTTGTGGCGACCGGTATGGATACCGAAATGGGCAAGATTGCAAAGGCGATAACCGAAGCGAGCGAGGACAAAACGCCATTGCAGATAAAGCTTGCACAGCTTAGCAAAATTTTGACGGTTGCGGTGCTTGGCATTTGCGCAGTAGTATTCGCAATAAACCTTATATCTGCCGAAAGCCTAAACGGCGGAATCGTGCTCGACACGTTTATGGTTGCGGTATCTCTTGCCGTTGCGGCGATACCCGAGGGCTTGAGTGCGGTGGTTACTATTGTGCTTTCGATAGGCGTTTCGAAGATGGCGAACCAAAACGCTATTATACGCAAGCTTACCGCGGTTGAAACGCTTGGCTGTACACAGGTAATATGCAGCGACAAAACCGGCACGCTTACCCAAAACAAAATGACCGTAGTTGAGCATTTCAGCGGAAATTTAGAGCTTTTATGCTATTGCAACTCGCTTTGCAGCGATGCGGAGGTCGACGAGCTCGGCAGAGTAGTCGGCGAGCCCACCGAAGCGGCGTTACAGCAATTTGCATACGAAAACGGTTACGACAAGCGCGAGCTTATTTTGAAGCAGCCGCGTGTTGCCGAAGCACCGTTTGATTCGAACAGAAAGATGATGTCCACCCTGCACAGTATAGGCGGCAAGGTTATTCAGTATACAAAGGGCGCGCCCGACGTTATACTTTCGCGCTGTACCAAGTATATCTCACCTATTGACAACAAAACGCGTGATATGGACGACAAGGTACGCGCAGCGTTGCTTGCACATAACAAGGCTATGGCAGACAAGGCTTTGCGAGTGCTTGCCGGTGCTTTTACGGTTTACGATTCGGTTCCCGAATTCGAAAGCCCGGAGGATATCGAAAAGGACCTTATATTCATAGGTCTTTCGGGTATGATAGATCCGGTTCGTCCCGAGGTTATAGAGGCGGTCAACCGCTGTAAGATGGCAGGCATACGACCGGTTATGATTACCGGCGACCATATCGACACCGCGGTTGCTATCGGCAAGGAATTGGGTATTATCACCGACGTAAGCCAGGCGCTGACCGGCGCGATGCTCGATAACATTTCCGATGAAGAATTGGCAAGGGATATTGCGAATTATTCGGTATACGCGCGCGTTCAGCCCGAGCACAAGGTAAGAATAGTTACCGCTTGGAAGAATCTCGGCTATATCACGGCAATGACGGGTGACGGTGTTAACGACGCCCCCTCGATTAAAACCGCCGATATAGGCGTAGGTATGGGTGTTACCGGCACCGACGTTACGAAGGGTGTTGCCGATATGATATTGGGCGACGACAACTTTGCAACGATAGTTAACGCGGTCGAGGAAGGCAGACGCATTTATTCGAACGTACGCAAGACGATTCAGTTCCTTCTTTCCTCGAATTTAAGCGAGGTGTTAAGCGTATTTATCGCATCGCTGTTCGGAATGACAGTATTCAAGCCGATACACATTTTGTGGATAAACCTTATTACCGACAGCCTGCCAGCGCTTGGTTTGGGTATGGAGCAGGCAGAGGGCGACGTTATGACCAAGCCCCCGCGTGACAGCAAGGAAGGCATTTTTGCAGGCGGCTTGGGTATAGACGTTATTTGGCAGGGCGCTTGTATTTCCGCGCTTACTCTTATTTCCTTCTTCGTAGGAAACGCATTCACCGAGGGCTTCGGCACAACTATGGCGTTCGTTACCATGTCGATGGCGGAAATAGTTCATTCGTTCAATCTTCGCTCACGCGAGAAGAGCATATTCGAGCTTAAAACCCACAACAAATTGCTTTGGCTTACCATGGCGGCTTCGTTCGTGCTTACAGCACTCGTCGTATTCGTTCCCTTCCTGCAGAGCGCGTTCTCGTTTATGCCGATTACTGTTTGGGAATATATTCTCGCATTGGTTATCGGTGCTTTGATACTTCCGATATCCGAGGCTGTGAAATATTTTAAGAAAAAGAAAAATTCTTAAACAAAGAAAAGCTTTAAATAAAAAAAATACTCCGCATTCAAAAGATGCGGAGTATTTTTTTGCTTTATTCTACCGTTATTTCAACGATACATTCTTCGGATTCGCCGAGATATTCGTTATAGGTATAGCTGAAGCTATCGGTACCTGTGAAATCTTTATCGGGGAAATAGCGGAAGCTGCCGTCCTCGTTAAACGTAACGTAGCCGTGCTTGGGCGCGGAAGCGAGATTGAACAAAAGCAGGTCATCGGATTCATTCAAGTCGCCGTCGACAACAGAATTCTTTTTACCCGAAAGCTTGAAATTATCGCGTTTATCGGGAGTGACGTCCAAATTGCCCTTTGCAAAGCGGTAGGTAGCATCGTACTGCATACGGCAAAGCTCAGAATCGCTTCTGCCCATAATCGAAAGGTTTGCAACGTCATCGTAATAAACGTGTATCGCATCGATATATCCGGTTGCTGCACCGTAATAGAGATAAAGCATATAGCTTCTTGCGAACGAAGGATCGCCAAGACATTGATAGCTATGCTCGAGCTCGACTGTCATTTTTCTTACCTTGGTCATTTCGACGGTGGAATCGAAGCGCCAAAGCGGTGCATCGGTCGAGAAGACGACGTTGGGCTGCATAGAAACCATATCGAAGCCCATTTCGTAGCCGGTGAAGAAGCGATTTGCCTTATAGTAAGGAACCCAAAGGAAGTTCGAGCCCGCGGCGTGAACTCTTTCGGCGCATTCGGTTATAACGTGAGAGTCGTCGTGTTCCCAAATAACCGCTTCGTTAAGCCAATAAAAGCCGTTATACTCGATATTCTGATAATTTCTCTTTTCGAATTCGTCCAAGGTGAGCTTGATAAACCAGTCGAATATCTTTGCTCTGCCCTCGACTGTGGTTGCATCCTCGGAAACACCGTCGCCATCGACGTCGCCGAAGCTGCTTACCGTATCGTGAAGAGTGAGGAAGGTGGAATATACCTTTACCTTATAATCGGTCAGTCCGAGCTCTTCCTTTACCTGACCTACGACACGGTCGAGCACGTCGAAGCCTGCGGCACCGTTGAAATCTTGATTATGAACGTATTCCCAGTCCTGCTTATAGTTGGGCAAATGTCCGAGTGTACCCGAGGGGAGATTGTGGTGCGAGCAGTAGATAAAGCCGTCCATAAAGGTATCCTTTATATTGCCGTCCTTATCGAGATACGCAACCATAGGAAGAAGGTCCTCTTCCTTGTTTCTGTCGGCATACAGAAGGGTTATTTCGCTTGCCTTTATAGGCGAGTTTTCGGTTGAAACGAACTGTGCGTCTTCTTCGTTCGTATAATACGGAACCGCGTTCAAGCCGCTGTCGGCAAGGCGTAATGCCGAGGCTTTAACCTCTTTCGTACCGAACGCCTCGAGCTCGTCGATAAACGTGAAGCCGCCTTCAACACGGAAGCGCACGAATCTTGCGGCATACGCCTTATCGAACACGAAGGGGATTTGCACCGAGGTGGCGTTGACGTTGAGCGCAAGGTCGGAGGGGCGAGTCCAATCGCTTACCTCGTACCAATTATTGCCGTCATCGGAAAGGAATACCGAAATGAATTTGGGACGCGTGATACCCCAATCGGTCTGCTCGAGCACCGAAAGATTTACGCTTTTTACGGTGGAGAGCTTACCCAGATCATAGAAGAATTCCAAGCCGTCGCCCCCGCGCGTGAAGAACCAGGAATCGCTGTAGCAATACATTTCGGAGCTTGTGGAAGCCTTTTTACCGTCGGTCAGGCAGGGATTATCCGCCTTCGATTCGTCGCCGCGAGTATCAAGGCTTGCATAGAAGAGCGCGGAAACCTGCTGATCAAGACCGAGAAGGAGGTTTTGCTCCTTTTTATAGTCGGATTCGCTTGAATCCCAATAAATATCCTCGGTTACCTTGGGGAAGGTTACCGGGGCAAAGAGAACGTCGGACTGCTCTTCGTTATAGCCTGCAAGCACCTGTATTTCCTCTACCCAATAATTACCCGCTTCCTTCGGGAAGACGAAGCGAACGTTCTTTGCTTCGATATATTCTACGAGAAGAAGCGTATATATTGCATTTTTGCCGTTCGAGCCGTACATTCTGCCGACGAAGGTATAATCATTTCCTTTGGAGGCATAGACGTCGATATATGCGGGAAGGTCGACGTTGACACCGCCGCCGCACGCAAACACCTTGAAGCTGCAAATATTATTATAGCTCTTTTCGAGGTCGAGCGTTACTTCGGGTGATTTTTCGCCGTCGGCAGTAATGCCGAGCCACACCTTATCGCTGAAATACTGTCCGGTACGCTCGCCGTCGGTTAAAACGTTAACGTCGGTTTTGGGCGCGCGTTCATCGAATTTGCAATTATTAACGGTATATTTTTTACCGACTGTAAGCACCTTGGTATCGACGGGATCAACGGTAGTTCCGGTAGACAGCGATTTCCACGCGGTTCTGTCGATAGTTTCATCGGCATAGGCAAGGGCAGCCTTATCGGCTTGCGCCTTGGGCGCAACGTCTGCGTAGACCTCTACCTCGTCGGTGAAAAAGAAGCTTCCGCCGCCGTTATATATCTGCACGCGGATATAGCGGTAATCCACCGCTTCCTCGAGCTCGATAGAAACCTCGCTAACGGTTAGATCGCCTGTTTCCTTAAAGGGACGCGAGCCGAGAGTTTTGAATTTTTTACCGTCGGCAGAGCCCGAAAACCTCGCGCTTGCGGCAAGTCTTACACCGTCCTGGTGCATTTCGAGCGAGCGGGCAACGATTTTTTTGATACGTTTACCGTCTTCTTCTCCGAGGTCGATTTGAATTATACAATTCGAGGTAAAGCCGACCATACGGCTATCGGAATAGTGTGCTCCAACGTTCGATGTTTTTTCGCCGTCGGTGAGCTGCTGACCGTAGCAATCGATATAGGTATCGTTCGGTTTTACGCTGGTCGTATAGGGCTTACCCACGCTAACCAGAGTTTCGTATGTGCCGCCGACGTTTTCTTCCCCGCTGTTTTCTTCGGAAGAGGAGGATTCGTCGGTAACGGTGTTACTGCAAGCCCCGAGCAAAAGCAACGAAGCAAGCATAAATATAAGCCATTTTTTCATAATATATCCCTTTCGTTATAATTTCGTTTTATTATATCATACGTTCTATTGCTTTTACAAGTAAAATCCGCAAAAGTTTAAAATTTCTATTGCAATTATTAGGTTAGTGTGGTAAAATGTTAAAAATATTTCTTTTTCGAGGCGAATTATGACTTTTGAGGAAAGAAAAGCGCAGGTTCGGTCGTATATCGGTAAAACGATTGATATAAAAATAGACCGACCTATCGGTTATATTCATCACAAGGAAAAATACGACCTCGTTTACCCTATCAATTACGGATATATACCCGAGGTGTTCGGCGGCGACGGCGAAGAGTTGGACGTTTACGTTTTGGGTATAGACGAAGCTATAGAAGAGTGCAGAGTTAAAATAATAGCTATAGTTCACCGTGAAAACGATATCGAGGACAAGCTTGTCGGAGCACCCGAGGGTTTGTCTTTTACCGAAGAGGAAATAAAAAAGCAGACAGAGTTTCAGGAAAAATACTATATAACCCATATTGAGATTTGACATATTATATATTACGGACTTTTACAAAAAACGAGGTTAATTTAAAATGAAAAAGACTTTGATTTTTAACGGTTCGCCCAGACTTCGCGGCGACTCGGCAAGCGTTATCAGCACCATCGCGGCAAAGCTTGACGGCGAATACAAGATTGTTAACACCGCAAACTGCAAGATTGCACCCTGTATCGACTGCAGATATTGTTGGGAGAACGAGGGCTGTGCGTTTATCGACGGTATGCAGAGCATTTACAACTATATTCAGGAATGCGATAACATTCTTATTGCTTCGCCCGTGTATTTTTCCGAGCTTACCTGCCAAATGCTTTCGGTAGGCAGCAGGCTGCAGACCTATTTCTGTGCAAGATATTTCAGAAACGAAATTCCTATTGAAAAGACCAAAAAGGGCGCAGTTGTTTTGGTAAGCGGAGGCGATGCCGACAATCAGCGTGCATACGAAACCGCTTGCGGACTTTTGCACACAATGAACGCAGAACAGATTTTACCTCTTATCGAATTTAACAACACCAACAGCATACGCGCAACCGAGCGCGCAAACTTCGATTCCGTGCTCGATGAGGTTGTTAATTTCTTCAACAAAGACGCCGAATAAAAAACAAACGGAGAAGCGAAAAGGCTACTTCTCATAAGGATAATAAAACTCCGATGGATTTTAAATGTCCGTCGGAGTTTTTCTATTCGACAAATTGGAATTTACTTCTTCAATACTTTTTTGCACCAAGTGCGTTTATTGCATTTGGGACACTTTAAGTGACGGGTGAATCCTCTGTGCATTGCCATCATTACTTCTTTATAAGTAGGTACAATTT
>JAFTTN010000003.1 GCA_017466805.1 Clostridia bacterium | reverse complement strand
ACAATACACTTTTACAGAACAAAAACTTTTTCGATTTGTTTGTGGATTTCAAAGGATATGTTGATTTCTTCTTTTTGCAAGATTGCGTTACCGATGACTATAACCACGTTAACTTTTGGTTAGGAAGTGGCGCAGTTGAGTATAATCCGTTGCCCAAGACCGTAGAAGAATATTTATCATGGATTGAAAAAGAACTGGACTTCGTTGAAAAGCGAAATCAACGAATAAAGCAAGCTATCTCAGCAAACATTTCATTTGAATAAGGATAAAGCCCGAAGTACGCTTCGGGCTTTGATTTTTTTGTGCATAAGTTAAGAATCTGTTAATTTGCAGGACTTTGGGCGGTTTTCGCTTGCAGAAAATATATTTTCTGTTATACTGATATAGACATAGATTTCGGGCAGGTGGATTTAATTGAAAGAATTGTGGGCGAAGATACGGGAGGCGTTGGTTTCGGCGCTGCCGATAACCTTGATTGTATACCTTGTTTCGCTTTTACCCGGCTTTTCCTTCAATCACGGGGAAATGATAAGCTTTACTATCGGAGCGGTGCTTTTGGTATTGGGCATCGGATTCTTTAATATGGGCGCGGATATTGCAATGACTCCTATGGGCACGCACGTCGGTGCAGGTCTTTCGCGCCAGAAAACGATAACCTTGCTTTTGGCGGTATGCTTCGTTTTGGGTATGCTTATCACTATTGCCGAGCCGGATTTGCAGGTTTTGGCAAACCAAGTAAGCTCGGTTATGAACGGCAAGCTGTTGATTTACACAGTCGGATTCGGCGTCGGCACGTTTTTGATTATTGCTATTTTGCGAATCGTGTTCAAGCGCAGGCTTTCGAACATTTTAATGCTGTTCTATATGCTTTTGTTTGCGCTTTCGCTGCTTTTGGCGGTAAACGAAAACCTCGACCTGCTCCCTATGGCGTTCGACTCGGGCGGGGTAACCACCGGACCTATTACAGTTCCCTTTATAATGGCGCTGGGTGTTGGTATTTCGAGCGTTTTGGGCGACAGACGCAGTCAGGAAAACAGCTTCGGTCTTGTTGCACTCTGCTCTATCGGGCCGATACTTGCGGTGCTTGTGCTCGGCATATTCGCACGGAACGACCTTAGCTACACCGTTAACTACGGCGCGGCAGGCAACGATATTTTGCGAGCATATACCGAAAGCGCGTTGCAGGTTGCAAAAGAGGTTGCTATCGCGCTCGGCTTAATAGTCGTATTCTTCCTGTTCTGCCAGATTTTCTTCCTTAAGCTGCCCAAAAGACAGCTTTTGAAAATCGGCGTGGGCGTTGTTTTCACCTATTTAGGACTCGTACTGTTTTTAACCGGCGTTAACGTCGGATATATGCCTATCGGCTACAAGCTTGGCACACAAACCTCGGCTTTGCACCCTGCGGTGCTTGTAGGGCTCGGGCTGTTGATGGGTATTCTCGTCGTTATGGCAGAGCCTGCGATACACGTTTTGAACGCGCAGGTCGAGGACGTAACCGGCGGCTACGTAAAGAAAAAGTCGATGATGATAGGCTTGTGTGCCGGTGTCGGCGCGGCTATTGCGCTTAGCGTCGTGCGTATAATTTTCGATTTCTCGCTCGTTTACTATATCATCCCCGGCTATTTTATATCGCTCGCGCTTTCGCTGTTCGTTCCGCCGGTGTATACCGCAATCGCTTTCGACTCGGGCGGGGTGGCAAGCGGACCGATGACCTCCGGCTTTATTCTGCCCTTTGCTATCGGCGCCTGCGTTGCGTTGCAGGGCGAAAACGCCGTCCTGCGCGACGGCTTCGGCGTTGTTGCGCTGGTTGCAATGGCTCCGCTTATTACTATTCAGCTGCTTGGATTCAAGGCTATCGTTTCCAACAAGATAAAGGAAAAACGCGCAATGAAGCGTATACTCGAAGCCGACGACGAGCAGATTATCAACTTTATGTAAAGGGGGAGGCTATATGGCAAGCGTAATTAACGAATCGGCAATTAAAAAGCTAAAGCTGGTTATAACCGTTGTAGACCGTGCGAAAGCCGAGTTCTATTTGGACGTTTTCAGTCAGTTCGAGGTAAACTTTCAAACCGTAACGAGCGGCAAGGGCACGGCGAACACCGATATTGTGGATATGCTCGGTCTTAATATAAACAAGGCTGTGCTGTGGAGCATCGTACGCGAGGATATGGTCGACCCGATTATGAAATGCCTGGAAACGAAGTTCGAAACGATAAGAAACGGCAAGGGTATTGCCATAGCCGTGCCGCTTTCGAGCGTTATCGGCGTTAATATGTATCAGTTCCTTAGCAACAACAAGCAAGGCAAGGAGGATTGAAAATGACAACGAATAATTACGAGGTTATCTTCGCAATAGTCAACGCAGGCTTCGCAGAGGAGGCAATGCACGTCGCACGCGAGCAGGGCGTGCGCGGCGGCACGATTATAAACGGCCGCGGTGTCGCGCGCGAAAACGAAGCGGCGTTTTTCGGCATTAACATTCATTCCGATAAGGAAATGCTTATGATGGTAGTCGAAAAGGATATCCGCGATAACGTTCTGCACGCGCTTTACAAGCAAATGGGAATGCAGAAAAAGGCACAGGGCATCGTATTCGCGCTTCCCGTTTCCGACGTTGCGGGCTTGGTACAGATACCCGAAAAGGAATAGATGCAAAAAGCGATAATTTTGAATTTAGCCACCGCGGCTTTTGCTATGTGCGTAAAACAAAAAAGCTCCACAATAAGCGGAGCGAGAAAAACAGCAAAGATGCAACCGAGAAAATTCGCCTTCGGTGTTTTTAGTTTGCGACAATATTTACAACCAATCGTTGAGTTTGTAACAATGAATTGATAATTGTTTTTGCATAAATGTGTGTTATAATAAAGGCACACCGGTGATAAACAAACGTTGGAGGTGCTTTTATGCAACTTACATTAGGTCAAAAAATACGCGAGCTGCGCAAGCGCGACGGACGAACACAGGAGGCTCTTGCCGAAGCGTTGGGCGTAACGTCGCAGGCAATATCCCGTTGGGAAGCAAACGGCGGTTATCCCGATATGGAGATGATACCCGCAATCGCTAATTATTTTCACGTTTCTATCGACGAGCTGTTCGGTTACAGCTCCGACCGAGAAGAAAAAATAAAACGAATTTTAGAAAAAGCAAATACGGTTCTCAGAAACCAAGGATTTCAGCTTTATCAGGGAAGCATATCCGAAGAAGTTGAAAGCTGTATCGATCTGCTACGCATAGCCGCCGACGAGTTTCCCAACGAACCAAGAATACTTTCGGAACTTGCGCATTCTCTTTACACATGGGGTTTCAACAAATATGGAATAAAGACCAATTATGAAAGTGAATCGGGCATATTGCGCTACGATACCGAATACAATTCGCAAAATCCATATTTCCAAGAGGCATTATCAGCGTTCGAAAAACTATTAAAAGCAGGTCCTTCTCCAAAGGTTCGTGAAATAGCTATACTCAGAATGACCTCGCTGTATATGCAAGTGGGGAAATACAAGGAGGCAAAGGCGTTGGCAGAAGCACAAAGTTCTCTCGTTATCAGCAAGGAAATGCTAATGCCAAACACAGCCGAAGGCGCAGAAATGATGAGGTATCAAGCCGAACGAGTTATGTCATTGCTTTGTGAACTTCGCATAGCCGTTTCCAACGCTCTGGCTTCAAAGATAAGTCTTTACGATTCTGATTTCGGACAAAAAATGGAATCTGCGCTTATAACCCTATTCGAAACGATCTTCAATGACGGCAGATGCGGTGAATATCATCAAAATATAGGCAATCTATATATGCATTTGGCACATCACGAATCCCATATCAAGGAAGATTATAAAAAGGCACTTGAATATTTCGATAAAGGATTTGAACATTTCAAAGAATACGAAACAATTTGCAACAAAGACGATTACTCCTATTCTGCGCCGTTAGTAGCACACTTGAAACCTATCGAAAAGGACGATTTACGCCCCCTTGGAGAGAACTTCTGGCAGAAAGAGGTTAAACACTTCCCCGAAGACTTCAAAAACGAATTGCGCAAAAATATAAAATACGCAATATGCTTTGAATAGTATACAACAACACCGTCGAGAAATTCTCGGCGGTGTTTGTGTTTTTTTTACCCGGAACGCAGATGCGAGCGGTATTTTATTTTCGTTTAATCAAGCATCCATTTAAGGATATATTGAATATATTCGTCCCAAAATTCCCAGGTGTGCGAGCCGGCGGATTCACGGTAGGTAAAATCATATCCGTTTTCGCGCAGGCTTGTGCAAACAGACTGAATATTGTTATACAGAAAATCCTCGGTGCCGATACCGATATAAACTTTGGGACGGTTGGGGCAATCCTTTTTCGCATCGATAAGGCACAAAAGGTCGTCCTCGGGCGGAATAGCCAGATCATCGCCGAATATCGGGCGGAAAACCTCGTTGAATTCGGTAAGCTGTTTTAAATCGCCGCAGGGCGAAATACCCGCGCAGGCGGCAAACGAGCCGCTTTCACGCAGACCGATTTTAAGCGCGCCGTAGCCGCCCATCGAAAGACCTGCAACAAAATTATCCTCCTGCTTATCCGAAACGTTGAAATATTCGCGTATAACCTTCGGCAGCTCCTTTGCGATATGGTCGTAGTACGCCAAGCCGTATTTCATATTCGAATAAAAGCTTCGGTCGGCGCGCGGCATAACCACGCAAATCCCGTAATAAGATGCGTAGCGCTCTATCGAGGTGCGGCGAAGCCATATAGTGTGGTCGTCGCTCAAGCCGTGAAGCAGGTAAAGGCATTTATATGGCCCCGGCTTTACGTTGCTGTTTATTCCGATTTCGCCGTAATTGCCCTTTTGCGGCATTACCACAAGCGCTTCGGTTTGCATTCCGAGCGCCTCGCTGAAAAATTTTAGAGTAATAAGTGACATATCTATACCTCTAATCGTCCTTTTTTATCGCTTTTGCGATAATATATACCGCGCCGAGCGCCGCCGCGATGCCCGCACCGACAGCAAGCTTTTTCTTGTTCTTTTTTATAAACCTTTTCGCACGGGTACACTTGGCTTCCTTGCGTTGCTCGGCTTTGTTTTCTTCTTCGCAGTCGAATATCGGCTCGAGTATGCATTCCTCGCTTTCTATTGCAAGCGGGTTTAGCCCGTCGTCCTCGGCGGTTGTCGCTTCTGCTTCGCAAGCAATGCATTCGGCTTCTTCGAAAGCCGAGCCTTTGGCTTCCTCCGCTATCGGTATTGCTTGCGGTGCTTCGGCAAAATCCTGCTCGGTAAGCGTTCCTTTTATAAATTTATACAGTTTTTCGTAAAGGGCGCGCATAGAATCGTCCTTCGAAACGGCGCAGGAATAGAACACTCCCGGCCCCGCCGCCTGATAATAGGTGTGCACCGTATCGGTCATCATACCGTTACGCATACACGCGATAAGGTATTCGTCGAAAAGACGCGAGTATTTTTCGTTGGTTTCGGGGTTTTTAACGCCGTGGTGTACCTCCAGCTCGACACCGAAGCCGTATTTTTTGCAAAGCGAAGTGAAATCGCCCATCATCGCTTGGGGGTCCTTGCCAAGCACCTGTTGGAAGGAAAGACCGGGCTGCATAGTAGTGCAGTCAAAGCCGATTTTTTCGGCTTTTTCACAGCCGCCCGCTTGGAAATACGGTATAAACACGCATTTATATCCGCGCTCGTGTAGCTTTTCGACACAGCGCGTTGCAAAATATTCTTCCTCGTCCCTTGCCATGCGTGAAGCCGATTCGTTGTTCCAAAACCAGCCGTCGATAACGATATTTTCCAAATGCTCGCTTGCAAACCTGCGTGTGACGCTATCGACGAAGCTTGCGTATGCATCGATACAATCGTCGTCGGTCAACAGCTTTTCCTCGATCCCGTCGCCGTTTAAATCGCCGAACGGCTCGTTCGACACCTTCGGCACGGGTGCGGTAAGATAAACCTTGTGCTTATAATCCTTCGCAAGCGAAAGCTTAGATTTTATCTCAGCAACCGCCTCGTCGAGCGCTTTTAGGTTTTGGTTTTCGGCAAAAAGCTCCTCGATAACGAATTCCCAATCCGAAAGCTTCGACGGTGCGCCGTGGTAGCCAAGGCTTGCTCCCGAGGGGCATCTGCCCTGAACGGTTAACAGCATTACCGCATCGAACATCGTATCTATCGGGTTGCCGTCGCGGTCTATATAAGCGATATACGGAACAAAATCATCCTTTTTTAGCCTTGCAACACGCTCGTCCTCGGGCCAATATCCGAAATAGAGCAGAGGAATATCGTAAACGCCGCCCAACGAATCGCGCGCGGCATAGCAATTTTTGTTCGTTTCCTTTATCGGCTCGCCGCAAAGCGCCGATTCGAATCCGTCTGCTTCTCTGCCGAAAACCGCAATTTCATCACAGAAAACGTTTACCTCCACGCCGAAATCGATTCTTGCGTAACGCGCTTTATAGGGATATTTCAAATTTTCGGAATAATTTGCGCGCACCTGCATCGAAAACGAAGCTGGATAAGGTGCGTTCACCTGCGAAACGCTATAAAAATCGGCTCCGTTTTCGGAAAGCGAAAGCCTTACCGATTCGGGCGAATATATACCCATTGCCTTATCTTGAATAAAGCCTGCCGAAAAACCGCAAACCGCATAATCGTTGCCCAAATCTATAGTTACGCTTCTGCCGACACCGCGGTAAAAGTGCGCCCATTCGCCGTTATAGCAGCTTGTCGGGTCGCCGATATTGCCGTCGGTAAGCATATTCTTGCTTCCCTTTTCGACGCTTGCATAGCAATTTTCTATCGGCGCAAGACTTTCGATTTTTGTTTCTCTGCCCAACGCAAGATTTCTAATTTCCATTACTTTTACCCACTCTTTCTCCGTAGAGCACGGTAGTTTCGATTTCCTCGCGGCTGTTTGCGGCAATATCGCCGTCGAGCGTTATTACACCGCTTTTATAAAGCAAAACGATAGTAGAGCCGCCGAACGAGAAATAGCCCTTTTCCTCGCCGCGCACAAATTCGCTTTTATGTGTATTGTTAATCCACCCAACCATCATTGCGCCGACCTCGATATACGCAACCTTGCCGAAGGATTCGGTTTCGATTAAAGTGAGCTCGCGGCAGTTTTTTCCGTAAACGTCGTATTTTTCGAGCGCGATAGGGTTAACCGTATGGTAAACGCCTTTTATATGCCTATACGAAAGCTCACGTCCGTTATCAATATGGCAATAGCGGTGGTAATTATCGACAGACAAGCGGTAAACAAGCATTTTTCCGCCGTAAAATTCCTTTGCCAGCTCGGTATCGCCGCCCAAAAGCGTTTTTATACTGTAATCACAGCCTTTTATACGGTAAACCGAGTTTTCGTCTATATCGTATGCAGTCAGCTTCGAATCGGCGGGTGCGATAACCGCACTATCTTCCATACAAACGCTTCTTGCTCCGGGTGCGAGCTTGCGGGTAAAGAAATCGTTAAACGAAGCAAATTCGCGTTGCTCGTATTGGCTCATATCGATTTGATTTTCTTTAATAAGCCTTTTTATACGGCGCTTCGAAAAACGGGAATTCATATAAACGCGGCCGAGCTCCGAAACGAATTTTCGGCAAAGAAGCTTGGTTACAAGCCTGCCGAACGAATTGTTGTAAAGAAAATCGAGTGCGCTTCCCTGCGCGCTGTCGTGGGACAAAATATTGCCCGAGCGGTCTTTTATCATAATACACTTCCAAAAAGGGCAGATGCTTTTTGCTCTGCCCAAGTTTTTTTATTTTTTCTTTCCGCTGTCGTGGCGGTAATATTTGCGGTAGTAATACTTTTTGTTAAGCTGCTTGCGGTTGTTGCGGATAACGCCGAGCATTTTACAGCCGCTTTTCTTTATCTGCTCGACAACCTCCTGTGCAAGACGGTAGTGCACCTTGGAATTACCGATAACCATAACCGCGCCGTCGCACTTTTCGGCAACGACCGCCGCATCGATAACCTGTCCCAAGGGCGGTGTATCGAGAATGATATAATCGTAAACCTTGCGGCATTCGCTTATAAGCGCGGTGAAATATTTACCGCTTAAAAGCTCGACGGGGTTTGGGGGATACTGTCCCGCAAAAAGAATATGCATATTCGGGTTTTTGGCAACGGGGTACAGACATTGCGATATCGGGCACATACCGGTTAAAACCTCGCTCAAGCCACTGTGCATCTTCGCATTGGTATTTCTGCCCGCCATAACCGATTTACGCATATCGGCGTCGATAAGAAGCACGCGCTTATCGAGCTCGGCAAAGCTTTTTGCTATATGCAAAGCAACGGTGGTTTTACCGTCGTTTTCGTTACAGCTCGTAACCGCGATAACGCGAACGTCCTGACCGCAGAATTGCAGATTGGTACGCAATACCTTGTATGCTTCCTCGGTGAAGAAATCGTTATCGCCCGGTAGTCTAAGATTAATAGCTTCCATATTTACTCCTTCTTTCCTTCCTCTGAATCTGCAGAGGCAGAGTAATACTGCTTTCCTCCACGCTTTTTGTTTCCGTAGCGCGCATATTTGCTCTTTTTCTTGGGTGCATCGGCATCGGGAATATCGCCCAGCACGCTCAAGCCGAGATAACGCTCGATATCGTCTTCGGTGTGGATATAGTTATCGAAAAGGAACATTGCAAGGAAGATAAGGTAAACGAACGCGCCCGCAACAATACCGAATTTTATATATCCGGTAAGGCTTATTTGGTTTATCGCCCAATTGCTGTAGGTGCCTTCCTCGTATACCTGAATACGATCGTACTGCAAAACGTCGTTGGTTTCGATAGGACCGTGCTTGCAAAGCGAATCGACGATTTGCTTTGCGGTTTCGGGCGAGGATGCCGTTGCGGTTATTTCAAGCACGCGCGTATCCTCGGGGTTTTTAATGGTTATGCTGTTTTTCAGCGCACCGTAGCCGTTGGATATTCCTATATCCTCACCGACTGCATCGAGCACGGTGCGGCTTTTAAGAACGTAGGTCGCATCGGCGATAATTACGTTTGCGATAGTGTAATCGTAGGTCCAATCGTTGCGGTCTACCTCCTCGCCCTCCTCGTATTCGGGAATAAGGTAAAGGGTTCCCGTCGAGGAATATATCGGCGTATAGGTGATCTTCGCATAGGCGTACATACCTACGGTGCAAATCACCGCCGCGGCAAGCACGAAAAGGAAGCATCCGCGGAATACGCTCCACAGATCCTTGAACGATATTGTTTTTAAAGTAATTTTGTTCATTATATATCCTCCGCAGTCATTTCGCGGCAAAACAGCTTTTCCGCGTTTGTACGGCAAAGCCTTTCGGCATAACCGTGACCATATTTTTCTGCAAGAATTTTAAAGCTTTTATCCATTTGCGGCGGCCGTCTTGTTAAATCGTGCGCGTCGCTCGAGATAAAATCGACAAGTCCTTCGGTCAAAAGTGTTTTTACCCGCTTATTATAGCCAAGTCCAAGCCGTTTACCGTTCACCGCTTCGGTGTTCATCTGTACCAAAACACCGTTTTCGCGCAGTGCGGCAAGCCTGCCGCATTTAAGCCTGCCGTATCTTTCGGCGTGGGCGATTATCGGAATATATCCGATATTCAAAAGCCTGTCCACGCCTTCGGCAATTTCGTCGTCACTGCTGTGTACCGAAAACTCGACCAGCATATATTCGGTGCTTCCCATAGGCAGACACAGCTTGTTTTTTACCCAGGAAACGCTATCGTAGGTATAAAAAAGCTCGTTGCCCAAAAACAGCTTTAAATCGGGATAATTCTTCGAGCAATGCTCGCACAGAACCTCGAACGAATGCAAAATCTGTTCGCGGTTATCGCCGAAATAGCCGGGGTGGAAATGCGGTGTCGCACATATAAGCCGAGTACCGCTTTCGTACGACGCCTTTACTATAGCGAACGCATCCTCACGCGTTTTCGCACCGTCGTCGGCGCCGTATAAAATATGTGTGTGGATGTCCGAAAAGGACATAAAAGCGCCTCCGTGTCGTTACAAATTAGTCTGATACAGATTTATTATTGCACAAATGCATTAAAATGTCAATATTAACCGAATATAAACCTTATTGCATCCTCTGCCGCCGCTCTGCTCGTAATAAGCGAAATATCGCGGCGCATCCTTGCGCTGCCCGAAAAGCCTTTGCAATACTGCAAAATATGGTGGCGGAATTCGCGTATTCCGTTTAAACCCTTTTCGGCAATGACCATATCGAGCTGCTCGGTTAAAAGCTCACGCTTTTCGGCGTTGCTCGGCTCGGTATATTCATACCCCTCCAAGCCTGCCTTGATTTCCGAAAAAACCCAGGGTGAGCCGTATGCCCCCCTGCCGACCATAACGCCGTCGCAGCCGGTTTCTTCCTTCATTCTTACAAAATCGGCATAGGATGCAACGTCGCCGTTGCCTATAACCGCAATCTTAACGCTTTGCTTTACCTTTTTTATTATTTCCCTGTCGGCAACGCCGGAATACATCTGCTCACGCGTTCTGCCGTGAACGAAAACCGCGCTCGCGCCGCCCGACTCGCAGGCAAGCGCAACCTCGATAGCCGCTTCGGGATGCTCGGCATCACACGCCTTGCGGAGCTTTGCGGTAACCGGCACGTCCACCGCCGAGCAAACCGCCTTTACTATTCTTTCGCAAAGCTTCGGGCTTCGCATAAGCGCACTGCCCTCGCCGTTTTTGTAAAGCTTGGGCACGGGACAGCCCATATTTATATCGATATAATCCGGCGAAAAGCGCATCATAAGCCTTGCGGCGTTAGCCATAATTTCGGGCTCGCTCCCGAAAATCTGTATCGCGGCAATACGCTCGTCGGGGAAAACCCTTGCCAAGCTATCGGTCTTTTTGTCGCCGTAATAGGCACCCTTTGCGCTTATCAGCTCGCTGGTAACCCCCTCTGCACCGCATTTAATACAAAGCGAGCGGAACGGGTGGTCGGTTATGCCCGCCATCGGTGCAAGAAAAAGTCCGTGGCGGAATTCAATATTTCCTATTTTCATATCAGTTAACAGTCTTTCCGCTTTCGTTTCTTTCAAGAAATACGTCTGCCGCCTTAAAAAGCTCGGCGTATTCGATATTTTCGCGGTCGGCAAGCACGGCGTTTACAATATGCTCGGTTTCGGAAAGCAGAGATATATCCCCTATTGCCGCGCAGGCGAACGAAAATTCACCGCTTTGCCTTACGCCGAAGAAATCGCCGGGGCCGCGTTTTTCCAAATCCGCCTCGGCAACCTTAAAGCCGTCGCAGGTATCGCGCATTACGGCAAGCCTTTCGGCGCTTTCATCGTTACCGCCGCCGCGCACCAATATACAAACCGAGCGCTTGCTTCCCCGCCCGATACGTCCGCGAAGCTGATGGAGCTGCGAAAGCCCGAAGCATTCGGCGTTTTCGATAACCATAACAGTCGCCTCGGGAACGTCGACACCTACCTCGATAACCGTCGTCGAAACGAGTATTTTCGTTTTGCCCGCTGCGAAATCCGCCATAACCTCCGCCTTTTCCTTCGGCTTCATTCTTCCGTGGAGCAGGCCCATGGGGATCCCTTCGAAGACACCGTCGGAAAGCTCCTTGAAATAGCCCTCCGCAGCGCGCTTCCCGCCCGAGCTCTCTTCGTTTTCCTCGCTATCCTCGATAAGCGGGCAGACTATATAAGCTCTGCCGCCCTGCGCTATTTCGGTCTTTATAAATTCGTGTATTTCACGGCTGTTGTCCTTGGTTGCAATATAGGTTTCTATCTTTTGTCTGCCGGGGGGAAGCTCGTCGAGCAGTGAAACGTCCAGATCGCCGAAGATTATCAGCGAAAGCGAACGCGGTATCGGCGTGGCGGACATAACCAGCATATGCGCCCGCCTTCCCTCTCTTTCGCTTTTATCGAGCAACGCCTTTCTTTGCTTTACGCCAAACCGATGCTGTTCGTCGACAACGGCAAGTGCAAGCGATTTAAACAGCGTGTTGTCGGTAATAAGCGCGTGGGTTCCCACGGCAATATCCACGCTTCCGTCCGCCAGCCCCTCGCGCACGCAGCGTTTTTCGGCGGCGGGCATACCCGATATTAAAAGCTCGACGCGTATGCCGAAGGGAGCCAAAAATTTATCCAGCGTTTTTTTGTGCTGGGCGGCAAGAATTTCGGTGGGTGCCATCATACACGCCTGAAATCCGTTTTTTACGCACAAATACAATGCGCTTGCCGCAACTGCGGTTTTACCGCTTCCAACGTCACCCTGAACAAGACGTGCCATCGGTGTTTCGCGCTGTAAATCGGCAAAAATTTCCTTTACCGCACGCTTTTGCGCACCCGTCAGCTCGAAAGGCAGAGCTTCGAAAAAGTGCTTTATTCCGCTGTTTTTTAGCGTTAACGCAAATGAATTGCCCTTTTCGACCGAGCGCCGCATCGAAGCAAGCGCAAGTCTGAACACGGTTATTTCGGTGAACGAAAGCGTTCTGCGCGCAAGCGCAAGCGTTTGCTTATCGGTCGGACGGTGCATAAGCCTTACCGCCTCGCCGCGTTTTAGCAAGCCGTGATCCCTGCGCAGCGATTCGGGTAATATTTCCGCCAAGCCTTCACACAGCGGCAAAACCTCGTTAACCGCCGAGCAAACCGCCTTTTGCGTTAACGGCGGACTGATTTTATATATCGGAACGTAATAAGGCAACGGTGTGCCGGGTAAAATCGGCTCTAACTTTGGCGATACCATTTCCCTGCCGTACAGCCCTATCTTCATTCTGCCGTATGCGCGAAAGCGTCTGCCCTTGGTAAGCGACTTCGCCATAAACGGCATATTGAAGAAAACGAGCTCCATAACACAGCTTTCGTCCTCGACTATGGTGCGGAAAACGCTTAATTTACCGCGTATTATACGCACAGCCGAGGTTTCGCGCACGGTTATTTCCACCGAGCAGATTTCACCGTCGAGCGCCTTTGATATCGGGATAACCTTGCCCCTTTCCTCGTAGGCGCGCGGATAAAAGCCAAGAAGGTCGCCCGCGGTTTCGATACCCAATTTCGAAAACGCGGCGTATCTTGCTTCGCCGATACCCTTTATATACCTTATCGGTGTTTTATCCGTAAGCTTTACTGCCATTTTTTACCTTTAATCTTGTTCGTTAATGCTTATTTCGCTATATTCCGCGCCGATATCGTTCAACGCAAGCGATTCACGCGTGCCGTGCGTAAAAATAAATATCTGATGCTTTTTCGACGCTTCCTTTACCGCGCCCAAAATCATACGCAGACGGTTATCGTCCATTCGTACGAACGCGTCGTCGAGAAGTATCGGCATTCCGCAGCCGCCGAAAAGCATATCGGCAAGCGCCAAGCGCAGCGAAAGGTATGCACTGTCACGCGTGCCCGCCGACAAAAATTCACAGCTTCTGCGCATATCCTCGCCAAAGCTCATCGAAAGACGGGTGTCGATTTCAAACGCGGTGTATTTTCCGCCCATCGCGGCGGTAAAATATTCGTCTGCACGCTCGCTTATACGCGGCGCAACCATACTCTTCATATAGTCGGCGGCATCCTCTATCGCCTTCACCGCCTTTTCGTACGCCTTGTGCTTTATATTAAGCTCGGCTATGCGGGCGTTGAGCGAATCGCGCTTGCCCACCAAAACCGCGGGGTCACCGCTTTTCGCCTCGAGCGCCGCCAAGCTAAGCTCGGCTTCGCGGTTGAGCTCGGCAAGCTTATAGTGCTTGTCGCTGTAAAAGCGGATTTCCATATCCACCTTGGATTTTTCGCGCTCGGGCGGTTCGGCACCGCGCGCATCCTCGGCAAGTGCGTTTATGTCTATATCCTTTGTAGCGTTATCGAGCTCTTCCTTTTTTGCGCGCCAAATCGCAAGCTTTTCGCCGCTTTCGGACGAAAGCCGAAGAATAAGCTGCAGCCTTTCCTCGTAATTGCCCTCGGCAATATCGGTATATCTGCCGATACCCTCGTCGAGCTCGCGCTTGAGCACCGCTCTGCGAGTTTTGCATTCGATATATTCGCTTTCTATCTGCTCTACTCTGCGCTCGGCATCCGATATACTGCGCTCGAGCGCGGGCAGTGCGATAACCGCACGTTCCATATCCGCCGCGGTTTCAAAGCCCAGCTCGCGCGCAAGCGTTGCCGGCTTTGCCATTATAACCGCGCCTACGACCGCCGCAAGCACGCCTGCCACGGCAATAATTATGCCGAGTCCCATCGTTTCGGGGCTTGCAAGTGTGGTAATTATACCCGCAACAACCAACAATGCCGCCGCGATAAACAGCAATTTCGAAAGCTTTTTCGAGCTTTTAAGCGTTTTTTCGGCGATTTTCGCATCCTCGGGGGATATCATCGCCTCCTCGAGCAGAGCGTCACGCGCGCTTTCTGCATCTTTAAGCTCGCGTTCGGTCTTTTCGCATTCACGGCAGATTGCAACGTATTCGGTGTTTTTTGCATAAAGCGCACCCATCGCCGCGCCGTCGTCGCGCTGTTTAAGCCCTGCCGATGCCGCCTCGTATTCCTCGCGCGCGTTTTTTTCTTCTAAAGCAAGTCGGTTTATATTGCGAAGCTTGGTAAGCGAATCGTATTTTTCTATGTTTCTGCGCTCGCCGTTAAGTATATCGAGCTGCTCTGCGCAAACCGCCATATCTGCGGCACGCTTTTTTATTTCGCCGCCAAGGCGCTCGGCTTCCTTGCGGACCGAAAGCGCTTCGGTTATGGCGGTATCGAGCTCGTCGCGCTCCTTTTCCGCTTTTGGAATAAGTCCGCTGCCAAGCCTGCCCTTCAGCTCGTTTTTGCATTCATTAAGCCTTGCCACCGCTTTTTTGGTGCTAACCTGCTCGTCGGCGCTTATTGCAATATTGCGCAACCTGTCGGCAAGAATTTCGTCCTTGCTTTGCGGCACGGTAAGCTGACGGAAGAACAGCGTTCTTACGAACACCTCCTCCGAAACGCCGAAAAATACCTCGCCGGGTACCTCGCCGACAAATTCGGGTCTGCCGGTGGCATAGTTGACCGTTTCCACCGTTTCCTTGCCCGATGCAAGCGCGCGGCGGCGCACGGTGTATTTTACTCCGTCGGCAATAAAGGTTATACTACCCTCGCAAAGCTCGGCGCCCCAAGGAGTATACAGCTTTTTTTCGTTTTCGGAAATCGATTGCATTCTGCCGCCCACAAAGCCGTAGAAAACGAACTTTATAAACGCCGCAAGCGTGCTTTTGCCGCTTTCGTTGGGCGCCGAAAGGATATTAATACCCTTTTGCGCGGTGACACACGCGTTTTTTAACTTACCGAACGAGGATATTTCTATTTTTTCGATACTTAGGTTCACGCGCGTTCACCTCCTCTGTCGTAATCCGCAACGCTTCGGTCCTCCAAAGCGGCAATGCCGTATTTAAGCGCAAGCGCAAGCGTGCGGTATTCCTCGCTGTCCTTATCGAGCGAGCGCATTTCCTCTAAAAGCTTCCGCACGAAAATGCCCTTGAGCGTATTGCTCTGCTCCAATTCGCCGATATCCGCCGCCACGAAGGTTTCGTCGATTATTTCTATATAATACGGGTATTCGCACCCCTTGCCGAGCTCGTTCGGGTGAATAACGAATGCGTTCTTCACCTCGCCGACAAGAGTAAGTCGAAGCGCGGTATCGTCGGTGTATTGCTTTATTGCATTTTTTATAATATCGATAGCCTCTAATTTCTCGCGCACGCCCGAAATATCTGCGGTTGCAAGCTCGTAGCGCGATTTCGAAAAGCGCTTTAGCTGCATATCGACGCTTCCCTTTTCCACCGTGCCGAACATCGCGCCCTTGTAGCCGAGCTCATCAAAGCCTCTGCCCTCGATACAGCCGGGGTAGGAATAATAAACCCCGCTTTCGCATTGCAATCCGGTCGGCTTATGAATATGCCCGAGCGCGATATAATCGAATCCCGAATCGGCAATATCGCGCTTGCTTATCGGACCGGTCGCGTCGCCGCCGCTCATATCGCCGTGGCATACGAGAATATTTATACGGCTTTTATCTTTTATGCTCCAATTCGCAACCGGCGAGGAAAGGCAGTTTTTGGTTGTGAAGCCAACACCGTAAATATCCACGCCCAAATCGTCAAGCCGCACGATTTCGCGCTCGCCGCCGAATATATGCACGTTTTCGGGGAATTCGGTCGTTGCATATATCGAAGCGGGGGTAAGCGGATCGTGGTTACCGGGAGAAATAAATATTTTCATATCGCCGCATTTGGCAAATTCACGCACCAAAAGCTCGCGCGTGTCGCGCGTGACGTATTCGCTGTCGAAAAGGTCGCCGCTTATTATAAATATATCCGCCCTTTTCTCGCGCGCAAACATTAACGCCGAGGTGAACGCCCCGCGAAGCTCTATTCGTCTTTTTTCTGCTTCACGCGGGGAATAAAGCGAAAAGGGTGAATCGAGATGAATATCTGCACAATGAAATACTTTTACCATCTTTAAAAACCTCTATATATGAATCAACGCACTCATCGTGCCGCGGTTTATTCCGTCGCGGCGGTGCGAATAAAAATGCTCTTCGTTGCATTTGGTGCATATATTAAGCACCGAAACATTTTCCGGCTTTATGCCCGCCGAAATCAAAATGAATTCGTTCGCACGGTTCAAATCAAGCATATATTTTTCGCGGTTCGGCCTGAAAAACACCGAATATTCGGGGTTGGTGTTAATAAATTCGCCTTGGGTTTCATACCCGACCTCGTAGCAGTCGCCGCAAATACAGGGCCCGATTGCCGCTATAATATCCTCGCGGCGAGCACCGTTTTTAACCATAAGCTCCACCGCGTTTTTGGTAATGCCGGCAACCGTTCCGCGCCAGCCCGCGTGCACCGCGGCACAAACGCTTTTCGATTTATCGCACAGCAAAACCGGAACGCAATCGGCAGAGCGCACCGAAAGCAAAAGCTTTTTTTCGGTGGTAACCATACCGTCTACCCCGTGGGAATAGGGTGGCTTGGTTAATCCCCTGCCTCTGTCCGCCGCGTACGCCTGCTCGACACACGCGGTGTGGGTTTGATAGCTTCGGCAGATATCCTCCTTGTGCAATCCGAAAACGCTCGCGGCAAGCTCGTGGTTTTGCGCCACGTTTTCGGCGGTATCCTTTATATCGCCCGCGCCTATTGCGAAATTAAGGCTTTCGAACACGCCTCCGCTAACCCCGCCGATACGGGTAAAAAAGGCGTGCGGAACGCCGTATTCGTTAAAAAGCCTGCTTTGGTAATATGGAATTTTACCGTTTACAAAAACGAAATCGTTGTTCATAACAAACCGCCAAACTGTGCCATTTGCACAAAATTTAATCACGCAAATTATCTATTTGTACTAAACAACGGTTGACTTTCGCGCCGACCGTGAATATAATACAGGTGAAAAAACAAGAAAGGAAAAAACAATATGAGTTCCGTAGAGCTTCACAAAATCAATTTCAGCAAATTCATCGAAGCGCTCGATCAATGCAAGGGCAACGTTTGGCTTGTCACCGCAGAGGGTGACAGACTAAATCTTAAAAGCCGATTTTGCCAGCTGTTAGGTCTTGCAAAGATAGTCGAAGGCGGCATGGTTACCGAAGCAAAAATCATTTGCGACAACCCCGATGACGACAGCCTGCTTTTCCGCTTTAATCTTTACGGCGAAAAGGTGCTTGACGAAAACGCAGAAAACGAGTAAAAATATCTGCCCTTTGCGGTAGATATTTTTAATTTTCGCACCGAATATTTATATCATATATTATTATATCAAACAAAACCGAAAAAGTAAACAGAAAGAGGAGCAGAAAGGCTCCTCTTTTTTTGAAACAAAACAATCTTTATTCTATTCGTAGCACTCTATTTTCAAATCGGGGCGGTATTGCTCCAAAAACGTCGCAACCGTGCAGTCTGCCGTTACCGGAACGATTCGCAAAAATTCGCCGTATTTTGCGTTGAATCTGCCTTGCGGAGCACGGCGGTATTCCTTTGTTTGAAGCACTACGTAGGTTTTCGGCTCGTCTACCATTCTGCTGTATCTACCGTACCGCTTTCTTACCCTTATCGTAATGGTTTGATACCGCACGGCAACGAGCTCGTCCCATTTTATAAACCCAAGCTTAAAAAGCACGCTGCGAAAGGCAATTCCCCGGTCGCTGAAGGTTGCAAACTGAAGCTCGGCAAGAAATTTAATCAGATATACCCCGAAAAGTATGCCGAAAACCACCGCAACCATATTCGGAAGTATTTCGAGCAAATATATTCCCATTTCGTTTTTTGCCGCTTGCTGTATTGCGAATATATAAAACAAAACTCCAATCACAGCAAACCCGAACGCCTTTATCGCCGATTCCGCCGCATAGCTCGTTTCGCCTGCCAAAACCGTCTTTTTCTCCATTTTTCTCCCCCTTATTTCATCGTCGTTATTCTAACACATAAAACCAACACTGTCAACCGCAAAAAAGAACGGAACGCCGCGAGGCATTCCGTTCCTGATTTTTTAATTAAGCGTGATTATTCAGCAGCTTCCTCGGTTGCTGCTTCGGCAGCTTCTTCGACTTCTGCGGGAGCTTCCTCTGCGCCGTTATCTTCGAGAAGAGCGCGGATAGAAAGGCTCAATCTTCTTCTTTCAACGTCTGCAGCGGTGATCTTAACGGTAACCTTATCGCCAACCTTAAGCACGCTTGCGGGGTTGGAAACAGGCTTATCGGAGATCTGGCTGATGTGGATAAGACCATCGAAATCGGGGAAGATTTCTGCGAATGCACCGAAGGGCATGATCGAAACGATGGTTGCGTCTACAACGTCGCCAACCTTGTAGTTCTTCTGGAAGATGTTCCAGGGATCGTTTTCTTCGGTCTTGTAGCCGAGCGAAATTCTCTTCTTTTCAACGTCGATAGACTTGATGAATACGTTGATGGTGTCGCCAACCTTCAAAACCTCTTCAGGCTTCTTGATTCTGCCCCAAGAAAGCTCGGTGATGTGAAGCATACCGTCGACTGCGCCGAGAGAGATGAATGCGCCGTAGCTCATAATTGCGCGAACGGTACCGACGAACTTATCGCCTTCCTTTGCGTTGGCGAAGAATTCCTCTTCTGCTGCCTTGCGGGTAACGCGGTTGGAAGCCTTGATAGAGCCAACTGCTCTCTTTCTCTGCTCGTTAACGTCGATAATCTTGAAGGAAACCTTCTGACCTCTTAAGCTTTCGAGCTCTTCACCCTTGGGTACGCCGGTCTGCGATGCGGGAATGAAGACCTTGTTGGGACCGTAAAGCGCGATAACGCCTGCATAGCCCTTTTCGTTCTTGATAATTTCCTTGATAGTGCCTTCGAGGAGCTCGCCCGATTCGTGAGCAGCCTTAATAGCTTCCCAATACTTGTGCATATCGATCTTCTTTTTGGAAAGAAGAACGGTACCGTCGGAATCGCTAAACTTACCGCAGATAACCTCTACCTCGTCGCCTACCTTGAAAAGATCGTTCAAATCGACGCCGCTTTCAGCGGTAATTTCGTCGTACGGGAGAATACCCGTATGCTTCGTACCAAGGTCAACCTTGACCTCGGTAGGATTGACTGCCAGAACGATTCCGGTAACCCTTTCACCTGTATTTAAAGTTTTGAATGACTGTTCGAGCATCTCGGCAAAGCTGAGTTCCTCATTTGTGATGTCTGCCATCGTGTTGTAAACCTCCTGTATTATCCCGCTGGGCGTCGATGCGCCTGCGGCTATTGCAATTTTATTTGCGGATTTAATGCGTTCCGCATACGCACCGAGCTCGCTTGCGGATTCGATCATAACCGAATTTTCGCAAACCTCGCTCGCAATGGCGAAAAGCTTCGCCGTGTTCGAGCTGTTTTTGCCCCCGACCACCACGCAAAAGTCCGAAACGCTTGCCAGCGCACGCGTGGTTTTTTGGCGGTTTTCGGTAACGCTGCATATCGTTTCATAAATACGCACGTTCGGGTAAAGCTCTTTTATTTTCACCTTGCATTTTTCCCATTCCGCACCGGAAAAGGTGGTTTGCACGGCAAGAATACAATCTATTTCGCTTTTGAAGCCTGCGGGGTGGGAGCTTTCGATATCCGCGCTGTCGGCAAAAACCGCGCCTTCGCCCTTTGCCCAGCTCATAATCCCCTTTACCTCGGGGTGATTTTTATCGCCGATAACCATAATTTTGGTTTCCTGCGGCTGTGAAGCGACTATTTTATGTATCTTCGAAACGTAAGGGCAGGTCGCATCGATATACGCAATATTGCGTTTTTCCAAATCGTCGATAACCTGCTTAACCGTGCCGTGCGCGCGCAGGAACACGGTTGCGCCTTCGGGAAGACCTTCGATTTCATCCGAGCCGATAAAGCTTACCCCGCGCGATTTCAGCGATTCGTTGAAAATGCGGTTGTGTATAAGCTCGCCGAGGCAGTATATTCTGCCCGAGCCTTCGTCAAGGCTTTTATTTATCATATCTACTGCGCGCTTCACACCGAAGCAGAAGCCGCTGTATTCCGAAACCGTGATTTCAGTCATGGTTGTTCTCTTCAAAATCCTCGCAAAGCTTTCCGAACGAATAGGTGGCTATTTCGTGGGAATTGGGATGCTCGTTTATGCTTAAATATTCCTCGCTGGGAATAGGCTTGCCGATATAAACGTGCACCTTGCGGAAGATATTCGGTTTATTGTTCTTTTTGCCGTAGCATATCGTTACGGGGAGAAGGTCGACCTTCGTTCTCGTTGCCATAAGTCCGACACCCGCCAAAGCGTTTTCCGCCTTGGGCGCGGGCGAGGGGATACGCGTTCCCTCGGGATATATGCCCAAGCAGCCGCCGGCTTTTAAAACCTCGCAGCTTTTTCGCAATGCGGCAATATCCGATTCACCGCGGTTTACGGTTACGACGTTGCACACCTTGAACAAAAATTTAAGAAAGCGCGATTTTTTGGTAAGGTCGCTTTTCGCCATAAAGTAAAGCTCGCTCTTTAATGCGCAGGCGGTGAAAAGCGGGTCCGAAAACGAGGTGTGGTTCGAAAAGGCGATAAACGCCTTGCCGACAGGCTCGTTTTCTCTTCCGTGGTATTCGGCACGGTAGGCAAGCTTCGCCCAGATGCTTACCAATCCGCGTACGAGCTTATATGCACTCATAAATTTATAACCTTATCTATGATCTTTGCCGCGTTTTCGACAGTTTCTTCGATGCTCATACCCGAATTATCGAACATAATCGCATCCTCGGCAGGAACCGCGGGGGCGATTTTTCTGCCGCTGTCGTTCGCGTCGCGCCATTGCATATCCGCAAGGACCGCTTCGTAGCTAACGTCTTCACCGCGTTCCTTTAGTTCGTTATAGCGGCGCAAAGCTCTCGCTTCGGGCGATGCCGTAACGAAAAGCTTTACCTGCGCGTCGGGCAGGATAACGGTACCGATATCTCTGCCGTCCATAATAACGTTGTTTTCCCTTGCGATAGCGCGCTGTGTTTCCAAAAGGAATGCGCGCACCTCGGGGATTTTCGAAACGTCGGACGCGTATTTCGAAATAATAGGCGTACGGATTTCGTTGCCGATACGTTTACCGCCGAGGTAAACCGCGCCGCCGCCGTTTTCGAGCTTCATTTCTATTTTAATATCGGGCAGGCAGGAAATAATTCCGTTCACGTCGTCCGATGCGATACCGCGTTCACAAACGAAAAGACCTATAGTGCGGTAAAGCGCGCCGGTATCGATATAAACGAAGCCGTAACGCTTGGCGAGATTTTTCGCAAGCGTGCTCTTGCCCGAGCCGGAGGGCCCGTCCAATGCTATTTTGAACGTCTTGTTAACCATAAAATATCACCAAGATACGATTATACATTGTTTTTCGAAATATTTCAATAGCTTTTTTAAAAAATAAAAACCTTTTACAATTTATTTATATTTTTCCGCACCGTTTGCTTCGCTCTTGACAGATAAACGAGCGCGGTGTATAATACAGAAAAGGCGTAAAGCCGATAATATTTAAGGAGAATATCGAAATGAAGAAATTATCTCTCGTTCTCGCACTCGTTCTCGTTCTTACCTGCGGCGTTCTCGCTGCTTGTACCGACGATGCGGACACAAGCTCTGCGGCTGAATCGGTTGCAGAATCCAAAGCAGAATCCAAAGCAGAATCCAAGGTTGAATCCACCGTTGAATCTACCGTTGAATCCACTGCAGAATCCTCCGAAGAAGCATCCTCCGAGGCTGTTTCGGAAGAAGCATCCTCCGAAGCAGAGGTTTCGGCTCCCGAAGCAGGCGACGCTAACCTCGCTTCCGGCAAGACCTACACCACCTCCGAACAGTTCAGAATGGGCGGCGCAGACGTAGATTGGGGCTGGGATCCCGATGCCGCTATCTGCTATCTCGATGAGCCCGGTTCTCTTACCGACGGCGTTATCGCAGGCACCGATTCCGAATACACCGACGCTGCATGGGCAGGCTGGTCCGGTATGCACCCCGAATATCCTACTCTCGGCTACGCTTGGATCACCATCGACCTCGGCGAAAGCAAGGATCTTGCTAAATTCGTCGCACATATCGGTTCCTCCAAGCTCGGCGCAGGTATCGGCGCAACCAATATGAAGATCGAAGTTCTCGTTTCCGATGACGGCGAAACCTGGACCTCTGTCGGCGAAGCTGTTCCCGCAGACGATGCTAACCTCAGCTGCGTTTCCACCACTATCGAAGGTGCCGCAAGCGGTCAATACGTTCAGTTCCGTTTAGCAAGAGACGGCTGGATGTTCGTTTCCGAGCTCGAGGTTTACGGCGCTGCCGAATAATTAAACGAATAGGTTTTTCTGCCGAGGCTAACCCCTCGGCAGTTTTTATATTCTACTTGACATAAAGACGAATCGGGGTTATAATAAACCTACACTCGAAATTTTATAAGGAGAAAAGCAATGAAGAAATTATCTTTAATTCTCGTTCTCGCGCTCGTTCTTACCTGCGGCGTTCTCGCTGCTTGTACCGACGATGCGGACACAAGCTCTGCGGCTGAATCGGTTGCAGAATCCAAGGCTGAATCCAAAGCAGAATCCAAGGTAGAATCTACCGTTGAATCTACCGAAGAAGCATCCTCCGAGGCTGTTTCCGAAGAAGCATCCTCCGAAGCAGAGGTTTCGGCTCCCGAAGCAGGCGACGCTAACCTCGCAGCAGGCAAGACCTACACCAGAAGCCAGCTTTACCGCCAGGGCGGTGCTGACGTTCAGTGGGCTTGGGACGAAAACGCAGCTATCGCATACCCCGATGAAGGCGAAATCACCCTTACCGACGGCGTTTGCGAACCCACTCCCGGCAGCGACTACAACGATCCCGTTTGGGCAGGCTTCCACTACGGTTGCCCCGACTATGGCACCAACGGTTATTCCTGGATCACCGTTGACCTCGGCGAAAGCAAGGATCTTGCTAAATTCGTTCTTCACGTAGGTACCTCGGGCATCTCTCCCGGCGCAGGCATCTCTGCTCCCGCAAAGGTTGAATTCCTCGTTTCCGATGACGGCGAAACCTGGACCTCTGTTGGCGAAGTTGCTCCCGAAAACACCGAAGACACCTCTGTTCCCCACATCACCGCTGAAGTATCCGCTGCAGCAAAGGGACAGTACGTTCAGGTTAGAATATCCGGCAACTCCTTCCTCTTCGTTTCCGAAATCGAAGTTTTCGGCGCCGCTGAATAATTAAACGAAAAAGTTTTCCTGCCGAGGTTAGCCCCTCGGCAGTTTTTTCTTGACATATAGCTATAGGTGTAGTATAATGTGGTAAAGCATTAAACGCTTAATACTTTAAAGGAGAAAAAACGATGAAGAAATTATCCCTTGTTCTCGCACTTATACTCGTTCTCACCTGCGGCGTTCTCGCTGCTTGCAACGATGATGCGGACACAAGCTCTGCTGCCGAATCGGTTGCAGAATCCAAGGCTGAATCCAAAGCAGAATCCAAGGTAGAATCTACCGTTGAATCTACTGTTGAATCCTCTACCGAAGAGGCATCCTCCGAGGCTGTTTCGGAAGAAGCGTCCTCCGAAGCAGAGGTTTCGGTTCCCGAAGCAAGCGCACCCGAAATTTCGGGCGATAACCTTGCAAAAGGCAAATCCTACACCGTTTCCGGCTCGGGCGTTGGCTACCAGCAGTACACCGCTAACCTTACCGACGGCAACGCCGCTACCGCAATTTCCGCAGATAACAACTGGTTTGCGTTCTACTGCAACGACGGCGCATCCGCTTCCGATCTTAACGCTCCCGATAAGGTTGGTTACGTTATTATCGATCTCGGCAAGGCTACCGACGTTTCCGCTATAAGAATCAACTGCGTTAACAACACAAGCTGGGGTATCGGCGCACCGAAGAAGATTACCGTTTCGCTTTCCGAAGACGGCAGCTCCTTTGGCGATGCAGTTTCGATTCCCGTCGACACTACCGACAGCAAATCCTACTGGACAGAGGGCGCGCTCGAAGGCAAAGCACAGTACGTTAAGGTTGAATTCACTCTCGACGGCGTATTTGCATTCCTGAACGAAATCGAAATTTACTAAAATTCACCAATCCGAAAGAGCCGCAAAAGCGGCTCTTTTTTCTATGTTGCAAAATCTGTTTGTTTGTGGTAAAATTGCAAAAAACGCAACAGAGATACAAATATGAAATCGTTTACAAGAGGAATAAAATCGGGCGTGGCGATAGGGCTCGGGTACCTTTCGGTGTCGTTTTCGTTCGGAATACTCGCCGTTGGCTTCGGCTTTAGCTGGTGGCAGGCGTTGCTTATTTCGATGACCACGCTAACCTCGGCGGGACAGCTCGCGGGGATAAATATAATGGCAGCCTCGGGCGGATATATCGAAATGCTTATTTCGCAGATAACCGTTAATATCCGTTATTCGTTTATGTCGGTTTCGCTTTCGCAAAAAACGTCAGACGAATTCAAGGGAATAAAGCGTTGGCTTTTGGGATTTTTTATGACCGACGAAATCTTTGCCGTCGCCTCGGCGCAAAACGAGGTGGACACGAAATTTTTCGCGGGGCTTTCGGTAATGCCGTATATCGGCTGGTCGCTCGGCACGCTTTCGGGCGCGTTGCTCGGCAATATTTTGCCGCAAAGCGTTATGAACGCACTCTGCCTTGCAATCTACGGTATGTTCGTCGCAATAATCGCGCCGGTTGCAAAAAAATCGTTAAAGCTGTTTGCCGTAATAGCGTTTGCCGTTGCGTTAAGCTGTGCCTTTTACTATATCCCGTTCCTTAGCAAAAACGTACCAAGCGGACTTGCTATAAGCATTTGCGCCGTTGCGGCGGCGGTGCTCGGCGCGCTTTTGTTCCCAAAGAGCGAGGAGGCGGAAAATGAATAGCTTTTGGATATATCTTTTAATCCTCGCAGGCTCGACCTACCTTATCCGCGCAATACCCTTTGCGGCAGTCAAGCAAAAAATAACCAACCGTTTCGTTCGTTCATTCCTTTATTATATCCCCTATACCGTGCTTGCGGCGATGACCTTCCCCGCCGCACTTTACGCCACAGGTAATATTTACGCCGCTGCGGCAGGCTTGCTTGTCGGTGCGGTGTTCGCGGTACTCGAAAAGGGCTTGACTGTGGTTGCGGTAGCATCCTGTATTACCGTTTTTGCGGCGGAGGCACTGTTGTAAAATTCAATAACAAAAAGCTATCGGCAACGTAAAAACCGATAGCTTTTAATTTTTCAAAGCCCAAAAACGCCTTATTCTTCCTTTTTGTCGCGCTTGAATTCAAGAATATCGCCGGGCTGGCAGTCGAGCACGTCACAAATCGCCTCGAGCGTCGAAAATCTAATTGCGCTGACCTTTCCGGTTTTCAGCTTGGAAAGGTTAACGTTTGCCACCCCAACCTTTGCCGAAAGCTCGTTCAGCGACATTTTTCTGTCTGCCATAACGCGATCAAGCCGTAATATTATCGCCATATTGCACCTCTAAAGCGTTTCATCGGATTGCACTTGAAGCTTTTCGCCGTGCTTGAACAGTATTGAAAGTATCCACATAAATAAACCCATTGATAAGCCGACCCACGTTGCAGGATTTTCGTATCGGCTGTACAGCAGCAGAGCGGTTCCCGTTCCGTAGCTTTCATAAACCGAAATCGCATCAAAAACCCCATAGGCTTCATAAAAATATTCATAAAACAGGTTTTCCGTAACCGTCAAAACGAAGCTCGATACAAAAACGATTATTCCCAACGTTCTGAACCCTTTGGAAAGCTCTCTTGTAAACGCCTTTTCTTCCTTTAGCGGTTTAATCATTTTTCGTGCTATCCACCCGCAAAGCAGAAGCAGCAAAACGCGCGTTACGTTCATCGCAACCTCATAGTAAAACTTAACGTCAAGCACCTTTTTGTCGGGCATTAACGATTTCAATCCATCGTGTTCCACGAAGTGCAGCGACAAGCCTCCGAAATCGAGAGCGTTTACTTGCGCTCTGTACACACCCTCGAACGAAAACAGCATCATAGCGAAAAAGAATAAAAGCACAAATAAAGCGTATGCCATTGTTATTATGGTTAAAACGTCTAAAACCTTCGCTATCCGTGCAAGCTTTTGCCTTGTATGATAATCCATTTTCTACCTCCTAAAGCGTTTCGTCGACTTGGGTTTGAAGCTCTGCACCATATTTGAACACGTAGGAAAGCAAATAAATCACCGCGGCGTATACCAAAAAGTTGCCGTTTAATTCAAAAGCGAACGAATAGCCGTGAACCGCTTCGCTGTTAAACAGCGCCGACAAGTCGTATGCGGAAATCATTATATACGAAACCGCCGAATAAACGATTTCGCTTAACAATCCGCCGATTGCAACGTAGATTGCAAGATTTTTTATCGAGCCGGCAACCTCGCCGCTGAATATTTCCCCATCCTTCATAAGTGCGACAAGCTTGTGAAGCATTTTCACCAGCACGTAGGAAATAACAAACAAAAACGAAAGCGAAAGCGCCGAAAACGCAAGCAACGTATCGGCGGTTTCTTGGTCGGCAATAACCTCGCTCGAAACGTCGAGCTTCAAAATACCGAATTCAAGCACGGTTTCGAATTCGCCGATTTCCACTCCCTCGATACCGATAAAGCCGATAACGGCAAACGCCGCCATTACTATAGACACTACCAAAAACGCGATACCTATCGCATTCAAGCCCTTTTCGAGAATAGTCATACATTTTTTAAACTTTTCCATAACAAAGCACCTCCTGCCTTTTGTGACTTTATAATATCACACGTTTTTGCGTTTGTCAACTATTTTTTAATGTTTATCGTTAATTTTTTTATTTTTTCAAAAAGAAAAAGGAACGGTCAGCCGTTCCTTTTGAAATTGTTTTTTGTATTATTTCTTTTCGTATTTATAACCCAAAGCGCGCTTATGCGATTTATTTCTAATTAGGCAGGCAAGCCAAAGCAGGTATATCGCCACCGCGCCGATTATAGAAAAGCTAATAGTTGCCTCGTACACCGTAGAAAAGATGCCGCTGTACAGACTGAATATGACTCCGAAAGCAAAAAGCGCAAATAAAGCCGTCGATACGCACCCGATAACACCTGCCGCGATATGCAGAGCGCGGTTGCGCGACGCTACGCCGCGTTTGCGGTTAACAAGCTCGATAACAAACACCCACAAAGCCGACACCGTAGGCGCAATAGGCGAAAGCAAAAACACCAAAAATATTATTGAAAAAGAATCGAGATAGCTGTAATTCGTGTCTATCGGCTCGATAATTAACCATACGCATATAAACAAAAAGAACGAAAAATACAAAGCGTGCGGAAGCACGAGCGCTTTCTTTTTCGACATTTTATCACTCCCTCCTTGTCTAATACTGTGGTCAGTATACTATATTTTTATCTCTTTTTCAAGCACAAGGTTGAAATGTTTACATATTTGTAATATAATATAGCCGAGGTGAGAAAATGATAATAGAAGGATTGCAAAAAACGACTCTGCTCGATTACCCCGGATACGTTGCCTGCGCGGTGTTTGCGCACGGCTGCAACCTGCGCTGTCCATTTTGCCACAACGCAGGGCTGGTAATTCGCAAGCCCGAAAACATTATAGAAAAAGAAGAGCTTGCCGCTTTTCTGCAAAAGCGCAAAGGAATTTTGGACGGTGTTTGTCTTACCGGCGGCGAGCCGTTGGCGCAAAAGGACGCGATAGAGTTTATTGAATTTTTAAAGAGCTTCGGCTACAAGGTAAAGCTCGACACGAACGGCTTTTACCCCGAACGGCTGGAGGAAATTATAAATCGCGGCTTGGTGGACTATATCGCAATGGATATAAAATCGAGCAAGCAGGGCTATGCAAAGGCTGTCGGCATACAGGATATAGATATAGCTCCGATGATTAAAAGCACCGAGCTTATTATGGCTTCGGAAATCGATTACGAGTTCCGCACCACCGCAGTAAAGGGTATACATATTGTGTCCGACTTCGAGGAAATCGGCAAATGGTTGCACGGTGCGAAGCGCTATTTTATACAGCAGTTTATCGATTCGGGCGACCTTATATCCCAAGGGCTCGAGGCGTTCACAAAGGAAGAAACGCTCAAACTCCTTGCGGCAGTAAGAAAGTATATCCCAAACGCCGATTCCCGTGGAATTTAGTACCGAATTAACGCGTTATTTAACCCCGTGGAAAAAATAACCAAAAACCACACAAGATATTGTGCAAAGTTACAAAACCACAATATCTTGTGTTTTTCTATTGACAAGGGCTCAATATTGTGTTATTCTTAAACTCGCCAGCCGACGCTTGCGCGTCGCATAAAAAGTATAAAATTTTTACACATAGAAAGGTAACAGATTATGTATCAGGTTGTTAAAAGGAACGGCAAAACCGCCGAATTCGACATCAAAAAAATCGCAGCGGCTCTTACCAAAGCGTTCGAAGCCTGCGGCAGACCCACTCATCCCAGCGTTATCGATTTCCTCGCACTCAAAGTTACCTCCGATTTTGAAACCAAGATCAAGGACGGATTTATCGCAGTAGAAGATATTCAGGACTCTGCCGAAAGCGTGCTCGCACAGGCAGGCTACGCCGACGTTGCAAAGGCGTATATTCTCTACCGCCGCCAGCGCGAAAAGCTTCGTAATATGAAATCCACCATGCTCGACTACAAGGCGTTGGTAGATAAGTACGTTAAAAACGTTGACTGGCGTGTTAAGGAAAACTCCACCGTTACCTATTCGGTCGGCGGTCTTATCCTTTCCAACTCGGGCGCGATCACCGCAAACTATTGGCTTTCCGAAATTTACGATGATGAAATTGCAAACGCACACCGCAATGCAGATATTCACATCCACGACCTTTCGATGCTTACCGGCTACTGTGCGGGTTGGTCGTTGAAGCAGCTTATTCAAGAGGGCTTGGGCGGCGTTCCCGGCAAGATCACCTCTTCCCCCGCAAGCCACCTTGCAACGCTTTGCAACCAGATGGTTAACTTCCTTGGTATTATGCAGAACGAATGGGCGGGCGCGCAGGCGTTCTCCTCGTTCGATACATACCTCGCTCCCTTCGTTAAGGTAGATAACCTTAACTACGATCAGGTTAAGAAGTGCATCGAATCCTTCATCTACGGCGTTAACACTCCTTCGCGTTGGGGTACTCAAGCACCGTTCTCGAACATCACGCTCGACTGGACCGTTCCCAACGACTTGGCAGAGCTCAACTGTATCGTAGGCGGCAAGGAAATGGACTTCAAGTACAAGGATTGCAAAGCCGAAATGGATATGATAAACAAAGCGTTTATCGAAATTATGATCGAAGGCGACGCAAACGGCAGAGGATTCCAGTATCCTATCCCCACCTATTCTATTACCGCAGATTTCGACTGGTCGGAAACCGAAAACAACAAGCTTCTTTTCGAAATGACCAGCAAATACGGCACCCCCTATTTCTCCAACTACATCAACAGCGATATGGAGCCCAGCGACGTTCGTTCGATGTGCTGCAGATTGCGTCTTGACCTCCGCGAGCTCCGCAAAAAGTCGGGCGGCTTCTTCGGCAGCGGCGAATCCACCGGTTCTGTCGGCGTAGTAACTCTTAATATGCCGCGTCTTGCATACCTTTCCTCCGACGAGGACGATTTTATGAAGCGTCTTGACCATTTGCTCGACGTTTCGGCACGCTCGCTCAAGGTAAAGAGAACTATTATCACAAAGCTTCTTGACGAAGGTCTTTACCCCTACACCAAGCGTTACCTCGGCACCTTCGATAACCACTTCTCCACTATCGGTCTTGTCGGTATGAACGAAGCGGGCTTGAACGCAAAGTGGATCCGCAAGGATATGACTCACGTTGAAACCCAGGAATTCTCCAAGCGCGTTCTTAACCATATGCGCGAACGACTTTCCGACTATCAGGAAAAATACGGCGATCTCTACAACCTCGAGGCTACCCCCGCAGAATCGACCGCATACCGTCTTGCAAAGCACGACGTAAGCCGTTATCCCTCGATTATCACCGCAAACGAAAACGGCACACCCTATTACACCAACTCCTCCAACCTTCCCGTTGGCTACACCGACGATATCTTCGAAGCTCTCGCTATTCAGGACGACCTCCAGACCCTTTACACCTCGGGTACCGTATTCCACGCATTCCTCGGCGAAAAGCTTCCCGATTGGAAGGCTGCGGCTAACCTCGTTCGCAAGATTGCGGAAAACCACAAGCTTCCCTATTATTCCATCTCGCCGACCTATTCGGTCTGCAAGAACCACGGCTATATTGCAGGCGAGCACTTCACCTGCCCCGAATGCGGCGAAAACGCCGAGGTTTACAGCCGTATCACCGGCTACTACCGCCCGGTTCAAAACTGGAACGACGGCAAGGCACAGGAATACAAGGATCGCGTTCAGTACGACGTTTTGAACAAAAACACCGTGCATGCTCCCTCCTGCAGAATGGAAGAGCAGTGCGATTGCTGTGACGAAGTAGCAGAAACTATTCTTTTCGCAACCAAAACCTGCCCCAACTGCCGTATCGCCGCTTCGCTGCTCGATAAAGCAAACGTTTCTTACCGCAAGGTATACGTCGAAGACGAGCCCGAGCTTGCAAAGAAGCTTGGATTAAAGCAGGCACCCACGCTTGTTGTCGGCGGCGAAAAGATCGTTAACGTTTCGAATATCAAAAAATATTTGGGCAACTAAAAAAAGCTCCACCGCAAAACAAACCCCCGAAAGCAATTTTCGGGGGTTTATAAATAAAAAAAGGAAATGTAAAGATGTACGATATTATAATCATAGGCGCAGGCCCCGCAGGTCTTACCGCCGCAATATACGCGTTGCGCGCCAACAAAAGCGTTCTTATTCTCGAAAAATCAAGCTTCGGCGGACAGATGACCTTTTCTCCCAAGATAGAAAACTACCCCGGCTTTATTTCGGTTTCCGGCACCGAGCTTGCCGATAGCCTTGTCGAGCAGGCGCTCGCCCAGGGAGCAGAGGTCGAGCTCGAGGAGGTAGAAGCAATCACTCTTAACCCCGACGGCACAAAGACGGTTAAAACCGATAGTGGAGAGCATTGCGCGAAGGCTGTTATTATCGCAACCGGTGCAAAGCACAGGCTTTTGGGCGTAAAGGGCGAAACCGACCTTATCGGCAACGGAATTTCTTTTTGCGCAGTATGCGACGGCGCATTCCACGCAGGCAAAAGCATTGCGGTTATCGGCGGCGGCAATTCTGCATTGCAGGAAGCAATTTTGCTTTCCGACGTCTGCAAGAGCGTTACGGTTATACAAAATCTCGATAATTTCACCGGCGAGCAACGCCTTGCCGAGCAGTTAATGGCGAAGCCGAACGTTAAAGCAATTTTCGGCACGGTAGTTACCGAATTTATAAGCGAAAACGGCGAGCTTACCGGATTGGTTGCCAAAAACGTCGCAAGCGGCGAGGAAACCAAAATGAACTTCGAGGGCGTTTTCGTCGCAATCGGACTTGCTCCCGACACCGCTATCGCCGAAGGGCTTGCCGAGCGCGACAAATGGGGCTATATCGTTTCCGACGAAAAATGCCTCACCGCAACCGAGGGCATATTCGTTGCGGGCGACTGCCGCACGAAAGGCGTTCGCCAGATTGCAACCGCAATCGCCGACGGCGCAACCGCAGCATTGGCGGCAAACGCTTATTTGGATAAGTAATATTTATACATAAGCAAACGAGGGAGGAACTTTTAAAAAAGCTCCTCCCTCGTGCTCCCTCCACAAAACTTTTTTGAATTTTTTTAAAATTAATGTGACAAAACCGCTTTTATTTACGTCTTAATAAATACAGAAAGCGAGGTGTCCCTTTTGAAACGTTTTATTGTAATCTTACTTGCCTGCATCTTGATATTTTGTGCCTGCTGCGGCAGCGAAGATATGACGACCGCTTCGCAGACCGAGCAATCGGGCGCAGAAAGCTCGAATACACCGCGCGATGACTCGTCTGCTCCAAATCCGGAAACGAGCGGGAGCGGGGGTTCGGAAATTATCGACGAAAACACGTCTGATGAAAGCATACCTGATGAAGAAATGGGCTTTCCTTATCTTGTTATCGGCGGCGTTTTAGTGACCGAGGAAAACCAAGCAGACGTCTTTGGCGACGGCACGGCAAGCGCGGTATATAACAAGGATGAAAACACCGTTTATCTAACGCTGACCGACGCAAAAATACAAGCCCTTCCCCTGCCCGACGCAGAAGAAATCGAATCTATAAACGGAATATACAGCGAGCGTTCGTTGTCGATAGCATTAAACGGTAAAAGCGAAATAATTATAGAAACTCCCGATATAGACTTCTTCTTTTGCTTCGGTATCCGCACCGCATACAAGCAAGCTATAACGATAGAAGGCGGAAGCCTTGAAATATACACGAAGGGCAACGGCAATGCATTTTCGGTATGCGGTATCGATAACAACGGTGCCCTTACCCTGCGCAACACTTGCGTCGATATAGACCTGCAAGGAAAAAACGAGGTTGTCGGAGTATATGCCGACAGCGTTGAAGCGCTCGGCACAACGTTTTCGGTCAATGCCGAATCAAGCGGAGAGTACAATTATTCCTACGGCGTACAGGCAGTAAATATCTTCTCGCATAACAGCAACGTCGATATATGCGGAATTACCGAAGCACCTGCCTCGTTTTATAACGGACCTTCGTCTACGTCGATTTATTTTACGTATTGGGAGGCACCCTCTATCTGTGTGAACGGGAGCGGTGCGGTAACCTTGCGCGGTAACGTTTCTGTCTGCTACGGAAACTATTTTGACATCGATGAACGCATACGCGATTCAGCCGATGGCGAATATTACCTTGCCGATATATACGTTTCGGAAAGAGAAAGCGGCAAAAACGCATTCAAGGCAGAGAGAAACGAGATATTCGAAAAACCCTATATAAAAATAACACAAGGCGACGAACGTCATTACGGTATTTCGGTAGGCGATAAACGTATAACGAAAATAAACTCGCACGACGTTTTGGGCGACGGCAGTGTAAGCTATAACAGCGAAAGTAATACACTCACACTTAACAACGCAAATATTGTCGGCGGCAGTATTTCCGAATCACATTTCAGCAGCAGCGAAACGATTATAACCTCCGCGCACAGCCTTAAAATCGAGCTGTTGGGAGAAAACCGTCTTGAATGCAAAAACGATTCTGTAAATTTCTCGCAAGCCGTAAGCATAAACGGCAAACTTGAAATATTCGGCAGCGGCGAGCTGTTTGCCGTTTCGGGTAAAGGTAACGGCGTTTTCGGCACGAGCCAAGGCATTTCCTGCTCGGAATATATTCAAAAAAGCGGCAAGGTCTTTGCAATATCCGACGATGCGCCCGACCACCACGCCTATCCCGAAAGCCACGGAATAGAAGCGGGGGCAATAACGGTAGAAGGCGGAAGCATTTATGCCGAAAGCGGAAACGCGGTATACAACGAATCGTTAAACACCTATAATTCCGAAAATGTAATTTACCCTGCAAGCGCGGTTTACGAAGAGGGCGTTACCGAGGACGGACGGCAATTTACCCAAATTACAGTCAACTAAAAAGAGGTCGCAAGACCTCTTTTTAGTTGCAAAAATTCAGACGTATTATTAATTTTTCGTTTTTATATTCTGCAGATATATCGCCGCCCATTTGCAGAGTGAGCGTTTTTGCAATCGCCAAGCCCAGCCCTGTCGAGCTTTTTTCGGCATCGGCGGTATAAAACCGCTCGAAAAGACGCGAAATATCGGCATTTTTAAGCGATGAAGCGGTGTTGCTAAAGGTGATTTCGCAATCCTCGGTCATAGTTACCGAAAAATCACTTTCGCTGTATTTAACCGCGTTGCCGATAACGTTGCCGAACACGCGCGCAAGCGCCTGCTCGTCGCAAACACGCCACACGGCAGACGAGGGCAAGCGTATTTCGGGCGTGATGCCGCGTTGACCGAACGCCCCGATAAACGAAACCAGCGATTCCTCGAGTGCCGAGCAAACATTGACCGGCTTCGGCGAGCTTGCACGCACCGAGGCAACAAGCGAATAGCCGAAAAGCTCCTCGATCAGCACAGTCATCGCAGCGACGCGGTTTTCGATTTGCGAAATATAACGCGAAACGCTTTCGCTCTTTTCCTCGCGCTCGAGCAGAGCAATATAGCCGTTTATCGCAGTGAGCGGCGTGCGAAGGTCGTGCGATATATTAACTATCGCCTCCTTCATACCGCTGTCGGCATCTTCGATGCTTCGCTTTATCCGCTCTATTTCGTTAAGCTGCCTGTTCAACGCGGCAATTATTCGTTTAATATGCTTATCGCCGCCGTCGAACGCAATTTCCTCGCCGAACGGCAATGATTTTTCCAAGCCTTCGCAAAGGCTTTTCAATTCTTTCCGCGTTTTATACAGCTTAACAGCAAGCAGCAATGCGGCAATAACCGCACACGCCGCCGTTATCCAAGCCAAATATTGCATTTTTACCCCTTTATAAGCCTGAAGCCGATGCCCCAGACCGATTCGATATATTCTCTGCCGCCGGCATCGCGAAGCTTACGGTGCAGGTTGGAAATATGCACCTTCAGCGAGCTTTCGGTGCAATCGGGAGTATCGCGGCTGATACGGTCGAGCAAAAGCGATTTGGTTATAACCTGGTTGGGATTTTGTATTAAAAGCTTTAATATCGCGTATTCGGTGCGGGTAAGATGCACCGCAACCCCGTTTACAAAAACGCCGCGCGCCGCCATATCCAAAAGAATACCGCAATCGAAGGATTCGTCGCCGCAATCCTGCTCGGACTTGGCGGCAGAAAGCCTTAAATGCACCGCAATGCGCGCAAGAAGCTCTTTTGGGTCGAACGGCTTTGTTATATAATCGACCGCGCCGCTTAACAAAAGCTCTACCTTGTTGTCTATATCCAGCTTTGCACTGACCACGATAACCGGAATATCCTTTATGCTTGGCAACAACGCCTCGCCCGAAAGACCGGGCAACATTAAATCCAACAGAATCAAATCGGGCGTCGACGAACCGAGCATATACAGCGCTTCGGTACCCGAATAGGCGCGCAAAACGTCATAGCCCTCCTTGCGTAAAAGCTCCTCGAGCATATCGCCGATATATACGTCGTCGTCGATAACCGCAATAGTTTTCATATTCAAGCCAAATACACCTCCCGTCGATATTAGTATACCAAACCTTTTACGTATTGTCAAATCGTAAAGCAAAAAGAAAAAAAGGAGCATAATGCTCCTTTTCACACACCGCCGAGCTCTTCTTCGAGCTTTGCAATTACGGTGCTCATTCGAACGTCAAGTGCACAGCAGATACGGTAAAACGTTTCTAAAGTCGGCTTTCTTTCCCCTCGTTCAATGGCGCTTAAATGGCTGCGCCCTATATCAGCCAAACCGCTTAATACCTCCTGTGATACACCACGTTTCTTCCTAAAATCCGCAATCACCTTTCCAACGGCGACCGCGTCAAGTGTAGGAAAGTACATAATATTATCACCCCAATTCATTTTATGCTTATATAACCCTTTCCGCGAACGCATATGCGTTCATTATGATGACGTATGCACTAAATTGCGGCAAAAATCGCCTTAATTGCACAAGCCTTTGCTATAAACAAGCAAATCCCTGCCGTTACTGCGAAGCTTTTAGCATAAAAGCCAAAAAAGCACTCCCCCTGAATTAAATGCTTTTTAGCCGTTGTTTCCCTTTAAATCCAAAGCTCGCCAAAAGGCGAGCTTTTTTAATAGATTTTACAGAAATCCTCGATATGTGCCGCTACGCAAAGCTTTAAAGTACGCCCTGTGCCTTCATCGCATCTGCAACCTTTAAGAAGCCTGCGATGTTTGCGCCTGCTGCGAGGTTATCGTCGCTGTCTGCATATTCTGCAGCGGCAGCGGTTGCGTTTGCAAAGATGCCATCCATAATGCCGCGAAGCTTTTCGTCAACCTCTTCGAAGGTCCAGGAAAGGCGCATAGAGTTCTGGCTCATTTCAAGACCGGAGGTAGCAACACCGCCTGCGTTTGCCGCTTTTGCAGGGCCAAAGTAGATGCCTGCATTAAGGAATGCCGAGATAGCATCGGGAGTAGAGGGCATATTAGCGCCTTCGGCAACGTATTTTACGCCGTTTGCGATAAGAGTCTTTGCGTCGTCGCCGTTGAGCTCGTTCTGGGTAGCGCAGGGGAGAGCGATATCGCACTTAATAGTCCAAATACCCTTGCCCTCGGTATAGGTTGCGCCTTCAACGCGATCCGCATATTCCTTAATTCTGCCGCGTTCAACCTCTTTAATCTGCTTAACAACGTCGAGATTAATGCCGTTGGGGTCGTAAACGTAGCCGTTGGAGTCGGACATTGCAACAACCTTTGCGCCGAGCTGGGTTGCCTTTTCGCAAGCGTAGATAGCAACGTTACCCGAGCCGGAGATTACAACAGTCTTGTTTACAAAGCTGTCGCCCTTCTTTTTAAGCATATTGTCGGTAAAATAGCAAAGACCATAGCCGGTAGCCTGCTTTCTTGCGAGCGAGCCGCCATAGGAAAGTCCCTTGCCGGTGAGAACACCGGTGAATTCATCGCGGATTCTCTTATACTGACCGAACATATAACCAACTTCTCTTGCGCCTACGCCGATATCACCTGCGGGAACGTCGGTATCGGGGCCCAAGTACTTTTGAAGCTCGGTCATAAACGCCTGGCAGAAGCGCATAATTTCGTTATCCGATTTACCCTTGGGGTCGAAGTCTGCGCCGCCCTTACCGCCGCCCATGGGAAGACCGGTAAGCGAGTTTTTAAAGGTCTGCTCGAAGCCGAGGAACTTAATAACCGAGGAGCAAACGCTGGGGTGGAAGCGGCAACCGCCCTTGTAGGGACCGATAGCGCTGTTGAACTGAACGCGGAAGCCGCGGTTTACCTGTACCTTGCCGCTGTCGTCAACCCAAGCAACGCGGAACTGAATAAAGCGTTCGGGCTCTACGATACGGTCCATAACGCCTGCCGCAACGAGATCGGGGCGCTTTTCGATAACAGGAGCAAGCGATTCGAAAACCTCGCCCACTGCCTGAAGGAATTCCTTTTCGCCCGCATTGCGCTTTTCAACCTGAGCGTAAAGGTCCTGAAGATATTGATTGTTGATCTGCATAAATATTACCTCCGAGAGTTAATTATCGATTAGAATGGCTTATTATACAACTCTTTTTGCAGGATTGCAATAGAATTATTGCATATTTTAGTTGATTTTTTCAAGAGAAATGCGTTTTTTTGCAACGTCAACGTCGATTACCCGCACTTTAATAATATCGCCGACCTTTACGACGTCGCTTGCGCGCTTAACGAAGCGGTTGGAAAGCTTGGAAATATGCACCAATCCGTCCTGATGCACGCCGATATCGACAAACGCGCCGAAATCGGCAACGTTACGAACCGTGCCGACGAATTCCATACCCGTCTTAAGCGAGGAAATATCCATCGCATCGGTACGCAATATCTGGGGCGGAAGCTCGTCACGCGGGTCGCGGCCCGGCTTTAAAAGCTCGGAAACGATATCGTTAAGCGTGGGAACGCCGATACCGAGCTCGGAAGCAATTTTTGCATCGCCCTTTTCCTCGACCTTTTTGGGAAGCTCTTGAAGCTTGCGCTCGCTAACGTCCTCACGCGTGTAGCCAAGCAGCTTTAGCAACGAATAAGCCGCCTCGTAGCTTTCGGGGTGGACCGCGGTGTTATCGAGCACCTCGCGGCTTTCGGGCACGCGAAGGAAGCCAACGCACTGCTTATAAGCCTTTTCGCCGATACCCTTTACCTTCAAAAGCTCGCTTCTGGTTTTAAAGCGCGAAACGGTGGTGCGGTATTCGTAAATGCTTTTTGCTATTTTGGAGTTTATCCCCGCGATATGCGAAAGCAGGCTGACCGACGCGGTGTTAAGGTCGGCACCAACGCCCGAAACGCAGGATTCAACCACGCCCGCAAGCGAATTATCGAGCGCCTTTTGCTCCATATCGTGCTGATACTGACCGACGCCGATAGCCTTCGGGTCGATTTTTACAAGCTCTGCAAGCGGATCCTGCAAGCGTCTTGCGATAGAAACCGCACTACGAAGCGAAACGTCGAACTGCGGAAATTCCTCGCTTGCAAGCTTACTTGCCGAATATACCGAAGCGCCCGCCTCGTTGGTCATAATATAGCTTACCGGGCGTTCGATTTCCTTTATCATTCCGGCAACGAAAATTTCGCTTTCCTTCGAAGCCGTGCCGTTGCCGATCGAGATTATATCTACCTTGTGCTTGTTAATAAGCGCTTTTAGCTTTGCCTTTGCCTCGTCCTGCTTGTTTTGGGGCGGGGTGGGATATACCACGGTGGTATCGAGCACGTCGCCGAATTCATCGACTATTGCAATCTTACAGCCGGTTCTGTATGCGGGGTCGAAGCCCATAACCACCTTGCCGCGAACGGGGGGCAGCATAAGCAGATTTTTTAGGTTTTCGCCGAACACGCGTATCGCCTGCTCCTGCGCGTTAGCGGTAACCGTGTTGCGCATTTCGGTCTGTACCGAGGGTGCGATAAGGCGTTCGTATGCATCGTCGGTCGCCTCGCGCACGTAGTCGGTGCTCGAGCATTCGCGTGCGGAAAGCATCTGTCCGCGCAGATAATCGAATATTTTATCCTTATCTACCTCGACCTTTACCGAAAGAATGCCTTCCTTTTCGCCTCTGTCGACAGCAAGAACGCGGTGCGACGGCATTTTCGAAAGCGGCTCGGTATAATCGTAATACAGCCTATAGACGCTGTCCTCCTCGGTTTTTGCCTTGGAAACGATATTGCCGTGCTTATATGTATATTCGCGTATCCATTTTCTGAAATCGGCGTTGTCCGAAACGCGCTCGGCGATAATATCCTTTGCGCCGTTCAACGCGTCGGCAACGGTGTTTATCTTCTTTTCGGGGTTAAGATAGTTTTCCGCCTCTGCAGCTATATCAACCTCTTTTTTCTGCTCGAGCATAAGCTCTGCCAAAGGAGTAAGGCCGGCTTCCGCCGCAATGCTTGCGCGGGTTCTGCGCTTGGGACGGTAGGGGCGGTAAATATCCTCTAATTCCGAAAGGGTTTGTGCGTTTTCAATAGCCTCGATAAGCTCTTCGGTGAGCTTACCCTGCTCGTCGATAAGACGTCTTACGTCGGCACGGCGTGTATCGAGAGCGCGGTAAAATTCGAGCTTTTCACCAAGCTCGCGCAGCTTTTCATCATCGAGCGAGCCGGTTGCTTCCTTGCGGTACCGCGCGATAAAGGGAATCGTGTTGCCCTCGTCGATAAGGTTAACTGCCGCCTCGACCTGCGTTCTTTTTATTTTAAGTTCCTCTGCGATTTTTGCAATTATGTCCATTCGAAAATTCCTTCCAAATTATGCTATTTTAATTCTACCACAAAATACTTAAAATGTAAAGAAAAAGAGCCGATTTTCTCTCGGCTCTTCGCTTATTCTTTTATACCTTTTCGCCGCATTTGTTGCAGAATTTTGCATTATCCGCCAGCTTATTGCCGCACTTGGTGCAGAATTTCGCCTTTGCGGGCGTTTGGCTTACCGTTTGCCGAGTCTGCGGAGTCGAAGCATCGACACCGCCGTTGTTCATTATCATCTGCTCGATATGGCGCACACGGTTGGCAAGAACCCCCTTGGGTGCCGCGCCGTAAAAGCCGTCGATACCGTGCTCGCCCGCATAAACGCCGGGAAGTATCGCGGTTTTTATCCAAGCTTCTATAATTACAACCGTCTTGCTTGCCTGAATTTTAACAAAGGTCGGCGCGCTTACCCAACCGCTTCCCTTTTTATAAACCTGCTCGCCTTCGTATTCGCAGTATTCATAGCCCTCGTCGAGCAGATATTTGTGAATATCCGGCAGCAAGAGCTCGTGTACGCCGTTTGCAAATCTGAATTCCTTGTGGTATCTTGCCATTTTTGCACCTCTTTTTTTATTTATTCGATTTCCTTGAATCCCACTATAATTCCGCTTCGTTTACCGTATATAAATCTGCCCTTGCCGGTTTCGCCGCTTTCCTTTCCGACCATTGCATCGTATTCAAGAGTTGTTCCGTCCTCGAGTATCACGTATTCGCGCGTTCTGCGAACACGCCGCGTTACTATTTCGTATTCCGAAACCACGTCGCAATAGTCTTCCATTATTGCATCCGCCGCAGGAACGACCGCAGAAGCAATCACACCCGAAAGCAACAGACCTATCACCAAAACCGATCCCGCATCGGCAAGAACGCACGCCATAGCCTTCTTTTTGCTTTCCTGCTTTCTACGGTTGAGTTTGCGAAGCTTCTTTTCACTTTTATTGCCGTCCATATTCACAGACGGCTCTTTTTTGCATACCTTTCGGTATATATCTATACGCTTTTTAAGGTCAAGCAGGACGCCGAAAAGCGCAACCGCGATCACCAAAGCCAAAATCACATTGACGACAATTACGGCGACCAATCCACCCTTGTCGATAGGAATGCCGTTGAACTCGTTCATTTCTCTTCTCTTTCCGCCGACAATATATAAAGTATTTCGTTTTCCACACGGAACTTTATTTCGAAGCCGCCGAACGCCATACCGTAAACGCGTTTCCCGTCATCGTGGTATTGCGGACGGGGATCGCGGGAAAGTATTTCCAAAAGTCCTGCGCGCTTGCTTTCTGGCAGTAGTTCGACAACCGAATTTTCATCGCTGATTGCAAGCGTTTTTCCGCCGTCGCGCGCGAATCCGCCAACGGCATCGGGTATCGAATCGGCATACGGAAGATAGGGCTTTATATCGTATATCGGTGTGCCGTTCATTAAATCCGCGCCCGAAACGATAAGCACTTCGCCCTTGCCATCCTTGTGCTCGACCGATAAAAGCTTAACACAGGAAAGCGCAAGACTGTTTGGTCTATACGGCGAGCGGGTGGCAAACACCCCAACCCTTTCGTTTCCGCCCAAGCGCGGAGGGCGCACAGTTGGCGACCAGCTATCGCGGCGCGCTTCGGAAAAGCTCCAAATAAGCCAGATATGCGAAAAATCGGTTATCCCACGCAATGCGTCGGCAACGCGGTATTCGGGCTCGAACACAATTTCGGAAACAAGCGAGCTTGCAAGTCCGCTTTGGCGCGGCACGCCGAATTTCGTGGTCAAATCGTTGTAAATATAAGCAATAGGCTTTATCGTGTATTCGCCGTTCATATCCGCGCCCCCTTAAATCGTTCTAATACATTCTACTATATAAAATACAAAAAGGCAAGATAATTCTTGAAAAAAGAAAGGTAATATGTTAGAATCCTATCGAGGTGATTGATTATGACAATCGAAGAGCTTAAACGCAGAATGGCGTGCGGCGAGCTGTACCAATGCAACGACGAAGGATTGATGCGCGAGCAAATGCAACGGTTAGATATGCTGTTTGAATACAACTCGCTAAAGCCGTCGGAATTCGAAAAAAAGAGCTCGCTTTTGCAAAAAATGTTCGCAGAGTTCGGCGAGGGCGGATATATCGAAACGCCGTTCCACGCAAATTGGGCGGGCAAATACGTTCGTATCGGCAAAGGCTTTTATGCGAATTTCAACCTTACGCTCGTCGACGACGGCGAAATAACGATCGGCGACAGCGTTATGGTAGCGCCGAACGTAACGATCTGCACCGGCACCCACCCGATCGACCCCGAGCTGCGCAAAAGGGTGGTGCAATACAATCTTCCCGTAACGATAAAGGATAACGTTTGGATAGGCGCGGGCAGTATAATTCTTCCGGGCGTAACTATCGGCGAAAACAGCGTTATCGGCGCGGGCAGCGTGGTAACAAAGGATATTCCCGCAAACGTCGTTGCGGTCGGCAATCCCTGCAAGGTTATGCGCGAAATTACCGAGCGCGACAAAAAATATTACCGCGGCAATATCGAAATAACCGATAAATTCGAATAATACATAGCTTCGGAGTGCGCCGTATGATTAAATATATAAACAAAGCCGACAGCAAATCAACCTTTTTACATAGGCTAAAAAACAATTCCCCGCAATTTTTCAACGTCAGTGTCAAAGACGAAGATATGTTTTTCGTATTACTGAAAAGCACTCACGGCGGCGGCTACTATTTTGTGGGAAATATCGCCGAAAGCGAAAATGGGCTTTGTATCACGGGAAGTATCGTTCACGATCCCGACGAAAACGGAAACCCGAAGGAGCAAAGCTATTCAAAGAAAGAAAAGATCAAAGATTTTCTCATAGCAGCCATAGGCTTGATCCTGTTTTGGTGGATTGTCGTTATCGTTGGTATAATCGCTTGGTTTTGCGAAATATTCAACAAAGACAAAGACGTCCCTCTTGACGTCCCTCTTGAAAAAAAGTTGGATGATTTTATGATAGATTTTATGGGATGCGAAAAATCCGATTGATTCAAGCATCTGCCGAAGCTTTCGGATACACGCGAATATAAAAGCCGATGAATTTCGGCTTGGTTGGTGTAAGCATACAAACAAAATATTATGCAGTATTATTTACATAATTTTCTTGACAAATAGTAATAATTCCTATATACTGTAAATGCAACGCAGAACTATGCTGATTGCCAAGAAATCAACAGATTTTACGTTACAGGTACGAAGTTATGAAGAAAAATCGCTCCGCACCGTACAAGCCAATACAAACGTTTTTCGAAGCTCGAACTTCCCCAAGGGGTTAGTTCGGGCTTTTTTACGTTGTCAAAAAAGAGCGCGATTCGGACTATAATACGGCGAAAAGCCGTTATGGAAAAACGAAAAGAATCAAAAAGTCATTTCTATTACGTTAAGCTTTGTGATGCTTCTTTGTTTCTCGTTCGTATACCTTCTCGTTCTATCTTAAGCTCGAAGGAATCAAGATCCACAAGCCTTCCGTTCAACAGACCGTAATAAATGGAATTATTGACAGCAAAACCTGTTACGTGTATAATGATATTGACGGAACTGAACGTTATTTTGAGGAGTTGAGTTCATGAAAAAATTTTTATTAATAGTTTTGCAGATTCTTACAATTGCACTATTGGTATTGATGTTATCATCGTTTGCTTTTGAAACTAAATTTGATATTGGCGAAAGCGTCGATAGACAAGACAGTATTATTGAAGCGAGGAATATAAAAAAACTTAAAAGCTACATTAAAAATGATGACATTTATAGTTACGACGTGAACGATAAGGGCGAAGTTGTGTTAGCTTTTTACGGAAACACACGCAGTACAGCAGTTGTTTACGACAAAGACGGAGTGTTTTTGTTTGGTTTTGAGTTTGATACCAACGGTACATTCGTTGTCGAGTGGTCATCCAACGGAGTTAACGTTATCGACCATCGAAGTGACTATATCTTAAATTTTGATAGAAACGGCGAATGTTTGAGCGTTTCAAAAATTGCCAACACAGAAAAAAACGTAAAATATGACAGATATTTAGAATCAAAAGATGAAAAAACAGTAGGCGAATACAAGTATCGTCTTTTGAGCAGTGCTTTTTTCAAAGACGGAAAATTCTATGTTCCGCAGAGGTTAATAAGGATAGATGCCGACGGAACAGAGCATATCGTATACGAAGCGAGCGGCTCGTTTTTGTCATCTTCTTCGGTATTCATTATTGTGTTTTTGATTATTTTTGCCGTTGTTGTCATTTCTTCAAGAAATAGAATAGGTCGGAATAAAAAGATCGGTTGGTCTAACACGCGCTGACTAAACACCCCCCGACACTACTTTTGAAGACGATAACGCACAGTTTTACGCTCACGGTGGTAACGGCGAAGGTTATGGAAGCGGAATGAGTTATTCAGTAGGGCTTGTCGATAATTACGATAGCCCAGAGGACTATTCCGGACCATTTATTGATATAAATGCTGGATATGATATAGGTGTCGATCACTGTTGGGATCCGCGAAAACCGCACGGAAGCGCAACACAAGCGACCGCACTTAGCTCTTCTAGCGGACTCAATTACGGACTTGGTGTGGATGTATATTCTCGTCCGGTCCAATTGTTCGAATGGTAGGTTGTGTTTATGATTTTTGATATCGAACAATACAACAGGGCCGCGTTGGTTGTCCCTTTGATAATTGCGATTTTTTTCGTATGTATTTTTCTTGATGGTTTGATTCATTTTGTAAAGTTAATAAAAGCAAAAAATCAAACAAAAAGAGATCTTTTGATATTTTTGTTGTCGTTTTTAATGATATTTATTTTTTGGGGGCAATCATTTGGTGTGCTGTTAAATGGCGGTATGTATTTGTTCTTCGAGAATAGCGGGGATGCTGTGTGCGTAGAAGGAGAAATTACCGAAATCGAAGATTTAAGTCAGTCCAAATTTCCAAAAATGAAAAACGAATACGGATACGACAACAAAAACGGAGTAATGATTACCGTAAACGGCGTGAAATGTCAGGCTCCTACTCGTGGCAAATTTGAGGTCGGTGATACGGTTAAAGTCTATTACCTTCCCCGTAGCAGATATGTTTTGAGTATTTTCCCTGCAAGCGAAACATAAAAAATCTTGATTTTCGATCAAAACATTCCCGAAGGTCTGTTCTATATTTCTATAGAAGCTTCTCTTGTGGTAGCAGACGGCGAAATAGACATACAAATCACGCTCGGAGCTAGCAATTCTGATGCATACGGATTTTACGTAAAAGGCACAGTTTCATCTGCATCTAATGTGAAAGATTACACTGGACCTACACTTACTCGCTCAAGCAAATATTACCATGTCGCATCAACAAAATATGGCAGTTTATATGTTGGCAAAAGCGCAGGAATAACGCCAAGTGGGAATGTAATGGCTTCAGTATGCTTATTTTTTGGCTATCAACGTAGGCCTGGGGAAGAAAGTACCACGGTTTCGTGGACATGGTAGGGGGGCTAATTATGCGAAATAAGGAATACAAAAGGTTTGTAATTACTCAAATCATATTTATCACGATTCTCGCTGTGGTATTTGAGGCGGCGATATATATGATGCTTCGTTATATTGATGCTGATAAATTCGTAAAACTGTTGCTTTTTGCGCTTTCTGTATTATGCACGTGCTTTGTTATTACATATTTCCTTATGTTTGTGTGTCAGTATGTATTTTTTGACGCTAAAGGAGTATATGCGTATCGAATCGTAGGAAGAAGTGTTTTTATGTCTTGGGAGAGCATCACCAGAGTATTGTTGGTAACTAAAACAAGCACAGGAAAAATAATCTTTGTGTTTAATGATGAACATGACCATATTTCTTACAAACATCGTTTTACCCCTAATGGCTCCGAAGCGGTATTTTTACAGTACGATTTAAAATTCGTAGAAGCGCTGAATCGACATCGTATGGACATAGAAGTAGAACGACAAGATTCATTTTAAATACATTAAATTCTATATGGAGGTACTTTATGAATTTCAAACGATACGTTGCGTTTATAATAGACTGGTTGATTATCGGTATTCCTGTCAATATTTATTTGCAGCTTTCTGATAATGAATATGCCGTGCTTATTGGTTTCTTTGGTTGGGGCTTGGTTTTGTTGATTAAAGACCTTGTCTTTCGCAACGCAAGCATAGGAAAGCTTATTATGAATGTCAGGGTTGTTTCCGAGGACGGTACACATCCGTCGTTCAAGCAAATTCTAAAAAGAAATATTACTTATATTATCCCGCCGTTTGCGGTTGTCGAAGCAATCGTATCATTTGCGACACCGAACCATACTCGCTTGGGGGATATGCTCGCAAAAACCAAAGTCGTAAATAAATTAAAGTGATTTTGTTGCTCAATTATTACCCTCGGAGCTGCTTAAAGTAGTGCCGGGGGACACCCCTCGCAACCTATTCCTATATTTACGATAATTTGGGCAATATTACCCAAATTAAAAAATTGGAACGAATAATTAATGACCCTCAAAGCATTGCCGAGTATACTGTAGAGGAGTTTGAAACCATCGGGAAACAATCATCATGGAAATGCAAACCTGCTAAAAATGGAAAAGGCATAAGGGTTTACAAAGACAACAAAGCAATTCGCTACAATATGAACGGAACACGTTTTGATGATGCTCATTTTAATGGACGTCCGTATTGGATTGTATCGGATGGCACGCCCAATGCAGCACCAATTAAAGTGTTAATGAAATAAGGAGAGATTATGACATACCAAGAAAAGTGCTCTGTTTCGTTAGTGAAGTTTCTACTTAACAATCTAAAAAACGACTATGCCAAACAATTCGAGGATATGGAGGACTTTGT
>JAFTTN010000061.1 GCA_017466805.1 Clostridia bacterium | reverse complement strand
TCGTGCGTGAAATACGCCTACGGCGTGTGAAATGCCTGCGGGCGTGAGTGGATTTATTTCATTTCACATTCGGTGGCACACCGAATATTTCACAATGACCGCAGGTCATTATTTCACATCCGAAGGATATTTCACTTTAACTTTCCTGACAATTATGATATACTTATTTCACGAAAGGCGGTAGTGATATGACTGAATCAAAACTCCGGGATATTTCAACAGACTTTGCAGTTAAAATCATTAAGCTCTGCGAAACCATCAAAGGACATTATTCCCTTGTAAAGCAGTTGGAGCGTTCTGCTACATCTATCGGTGCCAACATTCACGAAGCAAATTACGCCCACGGAAAGCCTGACTTTATGGCAAAATTCCAAATCGCTGTGAAGGAATGCTACGAAACGGAATATTGGCTTGAATTGTTTGTAAAATCCGATATTCTGAATAGAGATACAGCAATAGATCTTTATAATCAGTGCGGTACGATTCGCCGCATCTTAATTGCCTCCATCAATACTGCAAAGGAGAATGCAAAGTGAAAATTTCCATCGATGAATTGCAGACATATCTGGCAGACCGTTACTGTGGTTGGGCCACTGAACAAAGTATGTTTATGAAGTTGGTAGAGGAAATTGGAGAGGTTGCCGAAGTGTTGAACAAGCGAGCCGGCCGTAAAGCATCTGACGAAAATGATCTTCAGGAGCAATTAGGTATTGAGCTTGCGGATATGATACACTACATTGTTGCTATTGCTGCAATTAATGATATCGACCTTACGACACTCATGATTGAAAAAGACAAAAAAGCATCAATCAAATATCATCACACAATAAACCTTGAAACCTTCTTATCGGAGAAAAAACAGTAAGCTATACTTTTACTTACTCTCACCTTAATTCCGCTCCGTTTGGTTACCCATAGACAGAAAAACCACTTCACAAGAAGTGGTTTTTCTGTTATATTCGCCTTACTGGGTCCCCGCAAACTGTGTTTTGTGGGGCAGGTTCGGCGAGTGATATGCCCCTTCGGTGCGTGATATTTGCTTCGCAAGTGATATGCCTGCGGACAGTTTATGGCGAATAGAATATCACTGAAGCCGCAGGGTTTCAATATCACTTTGTTTTTAAAATATCTCGCCATAGGCGAGGGATTTTTAAAACAAAATATCACTCCGTCGAAGACGGAATATCACTAAAAACCAAACACACAACAAAAAGAAGGCAGACGCCTTCTTTTTTGTTTCAAGTGTGTATTTTTACTGAAAATCGTGGAGGTTGGGGTTGGAAACGAGTCCCGATTTAAAGCTTTTATAGCTTTTATGCGCCTTGTTGGTCGCGATAACGCAGGAAATACCCGCGATTATCCACAGCCAGCCCGTAAGCGTACCCGAAAGGACGAAGGTCAGCACAACCTCGAGCACCGCGACAACAAGCGCGATGATCGCACAGGCACGGCTGCTTGTAAGATGAACTCCCAAGCCGAGCCCGATAAACACCAAGCCGTCGATGATGCCGAGCGGGTTTAAAAGCAGTGAAGCCAATACCGTAATGCCGCCGCAGATATAGCACAGGATCGCAGAATTACGCACCGCCTTTTTTATCGAAGCGGGAGCGCAAAGCTTCATATAATCCTTTTTGCTGATATTGGGGTCTATGTTTTGCGTTTCGGGCTGTGCGGGCGGAGTAATCTTTTCCGAATTTGCTGTAGGTGTGCCGCATTTGTTGCAGAAGAATGCATTTCCGTCAAGCTCTGCACCGCAATTTTTACAGTAGATAACCTTGTTTTCTTCCATTTTCTTCTCCTTGTTATTTAATGATATAGGTGCCGAAATAATGTCTTGCGATAAGGATGTAGTCGTATTGGTCTACCTTGTTATCCTTGTTGACGTCTGCGCGCAAAGCTTCTTCCGAAGAAAGAATGCGGGTTTCGAAGTAGTGGCGCTTTACAAGAATGTAATCGTATTGGTCGATTTTGCCGTCGGCGTTAACGTCGCCAAGAGTGTATTCGGGGTCGGGATCGGGATCGGGATCGGGATCGGGGTCGGGGTCGGGATCAGGGTCGGGATCGGGGTCGGGATCGGGTGCGGGCGCGGTGCCGAAAACGAGCGCGCTACCGTTTGCGCGTGCAAATTGCAGCTCGATGCCGCCGATTGCGCTGACCGCCGCGGAGTATCCGCTTCCGCTGTGCGAATTGAAGGCGTTGGCAATAGCCGCCAAATCGTTGCTGCGAACGCCGTATGAATCGCTTACAGCCGCGCCGTTGTTGGTATAATAATGGTAAACGTTGCCGTAGTTAACCGAGGTGTCGTTGCTCGAAATCGGGTTGAGGTTGGTGCCCGAAAGAGTGCCCTTTGTGTAGACGTTGTAAACCAAGCCGTAGTTCGAATACAGCACGCCGTTGGCTATTCCCGAATCGAGATTAAGCTCGAAAATGCAGTTTACTATACTGCCGTAAAGCGTGCGGACCGGCTGTGCGCTGGCGTCTGCTTTTATACTGCCCTTTATATGTAGGTTGCAAACCGCGCCGTAGACGTAGGGGAATACCGAGCGCTGATTCGTGCTGTTGATGTTAACGGTAAGCGTTTTGCCGTTGCCGTCGTATATGCCCGCAAAGAACGCCTTTGCGTTACCGTTCGCCTCGGTGCCGATATAGCCGTAATAGTTGGTCATATCGATATCGGCGGTCTGTCGGAAATATTTACCGTAGCCGTACATTTCGCTCTGCACGGTGGTGGAGCAGGCGTTGAAGCCCGCGGTGAGTGCCATAAAATCGTCGGGCGAGGTGATAAGATAAGGGTCTGCCTTCGTGCCCGAGCCCTCGAATACCTCGCTCGGATCCTTGGGAAGATTGGGGTTGCCCGCACCGCCGAATGCGTTCACGGGGATAAGAATAATCGCGGCGGGAATTAATTTACCTGTCGAAAGGTTGTAGCCCTTGTATACGATATAGTTCGAATAAACCTCTACGAGATAGCCCTCGCTGCCATAGGTGGTGGTAACCGAATATCTGCCGTCGTAGCTGCGGGTGTAAACGCTTCCCTCGCCGTAGCCGCAGGGCTGCGAGGTCGAGCCGATATGTACTGTGCGTGCGAAGGAGTTGTATTCGTCGGAATAGTTGGCGTTATCGTAAAGCGAAACGTGGGTGTGTCCCGACATAACGATAATGTCCTTGTATTTTTCGAGCATCGCTTTAAGGCGCATCGTTTGGGTGTATTCGTCCTTGAAGGTGATGCAGGCGGTATAACCGCCGCCCTTGCGGTCGCCCGCGCCGAAGTTAAGGAACGGCGAGTGAATGATTAAAAATATATTCGTGCCGCTGTTGCCGTATTGCTTCAAAAGCCCCTCCAGCCAATCGATCTGCGCTTTCGAAAAGTTATCCTTTGTCGAGCTTTCGCCGGTGGCTTCGATTTCCTGGCACATAAACACGAAAAGGCTGTCACGCGTTTTGCCGTCCTTTAAAATATGGTAATAGGGCGAATTTGCATAGGGGTGAATCTCGTCTGCGCCCTGCAGGTATTGGTTAAACAGCGGTCGGTCGGCGCTTGTGTTGCCGTGGTTGCCGATGCATTCGTAGATATTCGAAAGCGGGAAGGGAGATGCTTCGACGATTTCGACGTATTTTTTGTATTGGTCCTCTAAATCGGGGGTTTCGCCCTTGTCGCCCGTCATATCGCCGGCAACGATAATATATTCCGCCTTGCTGTTCTTATAGAAATCAAGCGCGTTTGCCCATTTTTGATAAGCGCCGCGGTCGTATTGCTCGTAGTTCATATGAACGTCGGAAACGGCACCGAAAATGCTTTCCGCCGTGCCAAGCGTTATACGCTTGCTTGCGGGTATTTCGGCTTTTGCAACCGCGTTTTTAATATCGGGAGCGGTATCGAGAAAGCGTTTTGCGCTTTCGAAAACGGCAATTCCCTTTGCCTCGGGCGGTATCATAATACCGTCGGAAATATTAACGCTTACCGTGCTTCCGTCGGAAGCCGGAACGGTTGCAAGCTCATCGTAATTCGGCAAAACCTTGCTGCCGTCGGTGTAATAAACGAGATAATAGCCCTCGGCAATGGCGTTGTCGCCGGGGGTGATGCTTATAACGCTTTGCATAAAGCCCGCCTTTTCGGATTCGTCACCCACAAAGGTTACGGTAACGGTGGTGGGAGTATCGGTCGCGAACGCCGAAAGCGCCTGTGTAAGCAGACACAAAAGAAGCGCGATAACGAGAAATAAAGAGTTCAATTTTTTCACCTTTTTTTGCCCCCTAATGCTTTTATTATTAATATCATAACACGACAAAGCAAAAAAGTAAACGGTTTTTTTCTTTATTTGTTGCAAAGAGCAAGCCTTGCTGTTATAATTAAAAGGAAGAAACGGAAAAAGGAGGCGGGAGCTTTGTCGGAATACAGCGAGCTTATAAAAAATTTCGAGCGGGTGCGCGCATATATGCGTGATTTTTACGTTTACGGCTTTAAAAGCCGCGAGGAATACGACCGCAAAAGCGCCCGTTCATACGACGACGAGCGGCGCAGAATGGAAAGCTGGATGCCCGATAATATGCGCTTTGTACGCAACGCCGAGGGCAAGGTAACCTTTATTTCCATCGACAGCCGCACTGCAGGCAGAAACCCGCTTTTTAAGGCGTGGAAATCGAAAAGCTTTACCGACAAGGATATTACGCTTCATTTTATCCTTTTCGATATTCTTCATTCGAGCGAAATTGCGCTTCCGCTCGAGGATATTTTAAACCGAGCCGACGAATATCTTTCGGCGTTCGAAAGCCCGATAAGCTTCGACGAATCCACCGTTCGCAAAAAGCTAAAGGAATATTCGCAGGAGGGAATTATAACAACGCAAAAGCAGGGCAAAAGGCTTTTATACCGCCGCGCCGAAAGCGGTCGCCAACCGCTTTCGCAAGCCGCGCTCGATTATTTTTCGGAAATACTTCCCTGCGGCGTTATCGGATCGTTCCTGCTCGACAAGCAAAATAACACCGATTGCCTTTTCGGCTTCAAGCATCACTATATCACCGGCACACTCGACAGCGGTATTTTGGAAACGCTGTTCGATGCGATGAGCCGAAAATGCTATATAACGCTCGATAATTTAAGCCGCAATTCAACCGTTACGCATCGGCACAAGGTTGTCCCGCTGCGTATTTACGTTTCGGCGCAAAGCGGCAGGCAGCATTTGCTTGCCTACAACCCCCGCTTCCGCGGGCTTACCTCGCTTCGAATAGATTATATTTCCAATATCGAAATCTGCGAGGAATGCGAAAGCTTTGCCGAATACCGCGCGCTTTTGAAAACCGCGCAAAAAAATATGTGGGGCGTTTCCTGCCGTTCGGGCAGAGGAGGGCTCGAGGAAATCGAATTCACCGTCGAGGTAAAGCCCGCCGAAACGCACATTGTTTCGCGGTTACTGCGCGAAAAGCGCATCGGCGAAATCGAAAAAATCGATGAAGCTCACTACAAATTCAGCGCACGCGTTTTCGATTCGAGCGAGCTTATCCCCTGGATACGCAGCTTTATTTGCCGCATAACAAGCTTTAAATGCAGCAACCGCGCGGTTGAAAACTGCTTTAAGCTGGATATAGAAAAAACCTGCAGGCTATACGGAATCGGGGGTGGCGCAGAATGATATTCAGCGAGCTTTATTCCGCCTATTACAATACCGTTGCAAAGATATTAAGCCTTGCAATCGAAGGAGAGCTAACCGAAAAAACGCTTGCCGATGCCGTGCGCGAAGCGGCGTTTGCGGAAAGCGCGATTACTATTGCGCCCGCGCTTAAAAAGCAAAAATGGCAGCTTTTGAACCCCGACCTTTCCACCCCGATTTTGCATTCCCCCACTATGCCTTTAACGCTTTTGCAAAAGCGGTTTATTAAAGCGGTGCTTTGCGACAAGCGCATTGCGCTCTTCGACATCGACCAAAGCGGATTCGAAGACGTTACCCCGCTTTTCACCGACGAGGACTATATAATTTACGACAAGTATTCCGACGGCGACAATTACAGCGATCCCGGCTATATATCGCGCTTCCGCACCGTGCTTTCGGCGTTGCGCGGGCAAAATCGGATTTCGCTTACTATGATAAACCGCCGCGGAGTAAAAATGCATCTTTCGCTTATGCCGAAAAAGCTTGAGTTTTCCGAAAAGGACGACAAGTTCCGTCTTATCGGTGAAACCGCGCGCGATATCGTAACGGTTAACCTCGGCAGGCTTACAAGCTGCGAGCTTTGCGAAAACGGAGCGCAAGGCGTTGCTCGCCCGCGATTACGCGACACCGCGCGCGAGGTGGTGCTCGACGTGTTCGACGAGCGCAACGCGCTCGAACGGGTTATGCTTCATTTCGCGCATTTCGAAAAGCAGGCGGTGCGTATATCCGAAAACGTCTATCGGCTAACCGTGAAATACGATGCCGACGACGAAAGCGAGCTTATTATCCGCATCCTTTCCTTCGGCCCTATGGTAAAGGTGGTTGCCCCCGCGCGCTTCGTCGGGCTGATAAAAAACCGTCTTATGCTTCAACGCCGCTTTACGCTTTAACGGTTTTTGTGATTTTTTACGAGTTTTTTACGAGTTTTTTTACGAGTTTTTTACGAGTTTTTTACGAGTTTTTTTACGAGAGAACCCTTTTTATAAAAAGGGTTCTCTCGCGCTCTTTCCCAAAAATTTTTAGGACAAAAATTTTTATAGTGTATCATTGTCGCTTAGCTTGGAATTGCAACAACGGGATAACCTATACAATAACCGCCGCTCCTCCGTCGGCCTTCGGCTGCCACCTTTCGTGTGAACGGAGGGCGTTTTTTCCATTTTCCCCTATTTTTAAAAAACACAAAAAAGCTATTGACAAACGCCGCGGCGGTTGTTATAATACAGTTGACACAGATAATACAGATAATACAGTTTAAGGAGGCGGTAGAATGCCCAAGGGCTTAACAGGCAAGCGCGACGTTTATATCGAGGTTGCCGAGCGGTACGAAAAATATATACGCATCGGCGTTCTGCGCGACGGCGACAAGCTTCCCAGCGTACGCGTTGCGGCAAACGAGCTTGGAGTCAACCCGAACACAGTACAAAAGGCATATACTCTGCTCGAGGAGCAGGGGTTAATCTGCTCGCTGCCGAAAAAAGGGGCGTTCGTCACCTATGCGGGCGAGGCGACGCAGGAAAACGACCGCCGCGCCGAGATATACAAGGCGTTGAGCGAGCTTAAGGAAAAGGGTATTGAATACGGCGTTATCGCCGATATTTTGAAGGAGGTATACGATGATAGAGATTAAATCGCTTTCACATTCGTTTGGCAAAAAGCTTGTTCTCGACAACATAGATTTAACCGTTCCCGACGGCACGGTTTTGGGCATTGTCGGCATAAACGGTGCAGGCAAATCGACGCTTTTGCGCTTGCTTGCCGGGGTTTACGATTCGAAGGGGTGCGTGCTTTACGACGGAAAAAGTCCCTCTCTTGCAAAAACCCGCAAGGATATATTTTTCCTGCCCGACGACCCCTATTACACCGCGACAAGCACGCCCGAAAAGACCTTTGCGTTTTACAAGGCATTTTATCCGAATATCGACAAAGTTGTTTTCGACAGCCTTATTTCGAAATACGCGATAAACCCGAAGCTTCCGCTTCGAAGCTTTTCGAAGGGTATGCGCAGACAGGTATTTATTGCGCTTGCGCTTGCGGCGAAGCCGAAGTATATGCTGCTCGACGAGGCGTTCGACGGGCTCGACCCGCTTTCGCGCAAGATATTCAAGGACGCGATTATTAAGCTTGTCGAGGACGAAAACACCACCGTGCTTATTTCCAGCCATTCTCTGCGCGAGCTGGAGGATTTTTGCGACAAATTCGTGCTTATCGATAACAACAAAATCAAAAATCAGGGCGATATTGCCGAGCACGTCGCAAGTATGTGCAAATTCGAGCTTGCATTCCTGCAGGAAATATCCAAAGAAAGCTTCGAGGGTATGCCTATCGTATCGCTCGAAATAAAGGGCAGGTTTGCAACCGTAGTGCTCGAAGGCGAAAGCACCGAAATGCGCCGAAGGCTCGAATCGCTTAACCCCGCGGTTATGGACGAGCTTCCGCTCGATTTCGAGGAGGCGTTCATTCACGACGTGGAATCCGAAAGGAGAGAGTGAAATGAAAAGCTATTTCAAGCATCAGCTTAAAAGCTACTCCCGCGCGATAATCATTATTACCGTGCTTATGATGATCGTTTCGTTTTTCGTTGCTGCCGAATCGATGCGACACGAGCGCTACACACTTTTTGTAAAGGTGGGCGAAAAGGTTTACACCAGCGTTGAATATTCCTACAACGGCGAAAAAAACGTTCCGACGAGATATCACGACGGTAAGGGCTACGTTAATATAACCGACGAGGAGATTATAGAGGTAAGCTACCGCGATCTTTCGCTTTCCTACCCCGCAAGCCTGCTTTTTCTGCTTGCGGTTGCGGTGCCGGTATGGATGTTCGGCTTTATGAAAAAGAAGCGTAATCTCGATTGCTTTTATTCCCTGCCGATATCCAAGCGCGAAACCGGCACGGTGCAATATCTGCTGGGCGGTATAGCGGCGGTTATCCCGTTCGTATGCAGCTATGCGGTTATGCTTGCCTGCAACGCATCATACGGATTATTCGGGACTTTAGAGCACAAATATATTTTTTATCATTTTCTTATCTGCCTGATTGCCGGATTTATTCTATATTCGCTTTCCTGCTTCGTTTTCGAAAAGGCGAACACGGTTATCGACGGTATAGTAATGATATGCGTATATATGCTTTTGCTGTATTTGCTGATTTCCAACACAGAAGCGATAACCAACAAAATATTCCAAATATACTACCGCTTGGAATACGGGGAATATATCGAATCGCTTCGCCCGGGCACAGTAGGCGTTGCTCCGCGGTTGCGCTACCTATCCTTTAACGAGGATAACGCAATGCCGTTTTATTTCTTCGAAAAGCTGTTAAACTATCTGGAATGCGACGCCGAAATGATATACGTCAACTATACGAGCAGATATTTCGGCGACAGCGATCTTAATTGGTTTATCGCTTGGTGCGTTATCGGTCTGCTTTCGTCGTTTGGGCTTATATACGGCTTTAACAAAAAGAAAGCCGAATCGGCAGAGGAAAGCTCGAGCAGCATTTTCTGCTACAAGCTTTTGATTCCGCTTTGCTGTATAAGCACGAATATTCATCTCGGCATATTCGATTCGACCGAAACCACCTCCTGCCTTGCAATAACGGTTGCCTGCGCGGTGGGCTATGCGATTTACCGCCGAGGAGTAAGGTTCAAAAAGAGCGACTATATAGTTTTGGGAATTATGCTTGCCCTAACCGTCTGCTCGATGTTTACGTACGATTTAATAATAGACTCTCTGCCGCGTATCGACACCTATAGCGAAATAGTATACGAGGTGGTGGCAATATGAAAAAAATAATATCGCTTTTGCTTGCCTGCCTGCTTGCGCTTTGCGCCTGCGCGCAAGGCGAGCCTATCGATTCCGAATATTTTTCGTCGTTTATGGCGGAAAAGGGCTTTACGGTTGAAAACCACACCGAAAACCTCGACCAAGCGCTTGATTTCTACCGCGGCGAAGGCGAGCAGATAAAGGCTTGGGGCAGTTATTTCGTCTGCTTCGACAAATACTGCGACGAGGATGCGGCGAAGAAGGCAATAACCGATTACAAAAATTACTACGAGGCTATGCTCGAAATCCAAGAGGGCGAACGCTTTTACGCCCAAAAAAGCTATCTGCAATACAAATACACAGACAGCTTCGAAAGCACGCAAAAGCTGTTTATCGCATCGCAGATCGACAGCACGGTTATAACCGTTTACGCAAGAATCGAATATACCGAAGCGGCGGAAAGGCTTTTGAAGGAGCTCGGCTATGGCAGATAAAAGCAGATTTTTCGGATATTTGAAAAAGCTTTTCAAGGATAATTTTGCGTTTTATTTGATATTGTGCGTTATTTCCGCCACGGTAGCGGTGCTTATGGCGGCAAGCACGGTTACCGAAATTTCGGAATCGGGCATTGTACACGCTTCCTTCCCCGCTCCGCGCTTTATCGGATATATCGGGCTTTACTGCGGCGGTGCCTCGGCGATATATTCGTTTGCACGGTTCAAGCGCAGGCGTAATTTGGATATGCTTTTATCGATGCCGATAGGTCACAAAGCCGTCGGTGCGGCGCACTATATTTTCGGAGCAAGCTCCACCGCGCTTCCGATAATTACCGCATACTCCTGCAATATTACGGCGATAGTTCTTAATTACGGTATCGAAAAAATAGCTGTCGGCTGGTATATATTGCATTTCGGCGTGGTTTTGTGCTATTCGATATTGCTATACACGCTGTACGTATTCGTATTTAACGAGGCGAACACGCTGTTCGACGGCTGTGCGTTCGTGTTTTTGTGGCACAACGTATTTTACTTCATAATGCACGCACGCGCAAAGGATTCGCTGAACGCGCACCTGCTCTCGCCCGAAAAATATCTCGAAAGGGTTTTGTTTGCAACAGAACGCCAAATATGCGGCAGCGACGGCGATTTCGCCGCCGAGCTTTTCGGCAGAACAAGGGTTGTTTTGGCAACTGTCGGCTGGATCGGCTTGGGAATTTTGGCGGGCGTGCTGTTTGCGGTGCGCTTCGGCAAAAGGCAGCACGAGCGCGCGGGCGAAATTTCCACAAGTATTTTCGGATACAATATTCTTATTCCGCTATATGCAATTACGGGCTCGCTGTTCGGCATATACAGCTATTACGATACGCTCGGCGATCCGATGGATATTACCGCCTGCCTTATCTTCGCGTTTGCGGCTTATTGGATATTCCGCCGCAGCGTTAAATTTAAAATAATCGATTACTGCGTGCTCGGATTTATCGTTTTATTGCTGATAACGAGCTGTATAAAAGAAATTTCCTATATGTAAAAGGCCTATCCCCCTGCGGATTTATACTCCGCGGGGGATTTTTTTTGCCGAAAAAAGAGTTCTCGCAGCTTTTTTTCCGTGATAAACTCCTTTTCGTTTGGTAGAATATGCCTGCAAGGTCGATTCACGCAGGTGTTTCGGAATTACCAAACGCTTTACACCGCCGTGCGCAAGGAGCTTCCAAAGCGTATTCGAGAACCGATTTTGCTGTGCAGAGCGCAAAAACGCATCTGCAACGGCAATCGAAAATCGAGCCGATTTCTAAGGCTCGAAGATCGATGGGGTTCAACTCCCCGTGGGTGCACAACCCTTTTTTATCGCGGGTTCGAATCCCGCCGTGCTCTTTCGGGCACGCCAGGTGGATTTGGTGATCATTCATACTTATTTGAAAAAAGCAAATCCGCACGACCGTCGGCCGAATATGCTTTTTCCCTTGCGGAAAACGGCATACGAAGCAAGCGCGTTAAAAGCCTTGTCCTTGCATCCTTCAGCGCGTGCAAGCCTTTACGCCAAGCGTATTTTTGCGAAGATACGCTCCGCGTTCAGAATAGCCCGCGCAAATGCAAAGCCGCTTTTTCTGCGTGACGGTCTTGGGACGATTTTAATTTCTCTTTATGGAGGTAGTATATATGAAAAAGGTAATAATCAACGAAAACGAAAGAGGCCTGCTTTTTAAGCACGGCAAATTCCAAAGCGTGCTCGAGCCGGGCAAACACCGAATCGGCTTTAACGCCGTTTTGGAAACGGTGCACACCGATATCCCGATACAAAGTAAATACTGCTCGCTTGCCGGGCTTTTAGAAAACGGCGATTTTAAAAACGCGGTTACGGTTTACGAAATCGGCGACGGAAAAATCGGTCTGCAGTACCTAAACGGCAGGTTTAGCTGCGTGGTCCCCCGCGGCAGCTACGCCTACTTTAACACCGCCGACAGCCGACGCGTCGATATTTTCGACACGACTGCGCCCGATATAATCGGCGTGCCCGAATCGGTTATCGCAAAGCTCCCCACGAGCTGTATTATAAAGGTCGAGGTTGAGCACTACCAAAAGGCTTTGCTCTTTGTCAACGGCAAGATCGACCGCACGCTCGACGCGGGTGTTTACCACTTTTGGAGAGGCAACTCCAAGATAACAACTCAATACGTCGACACAAGGCTGACTCCGCTGGAGGTTTCGGGGCAGGAAATGCTCACCAGAGATAAGGTCACGTTACGCGTGAACTTCGTTTGCAACTACCGCGTTACCGATGCGGTAAAGGCAATCACCGAGATAGGCAACTATTCCTATCAGCTTTACCTTGCGGCACAGCTCGCACTGCGCGAATACGTCGGTGCCCACAGGCTCGACGAGATTCTCGAAAGCAAAAAGGCGATGTCGGATGTCGTGTTCGACCGTCTTGCCGAAAAGCAGGAAAGCTTTTTCGTCGAGGTAAGCGACGCCGACGTGAAGGATATTATCCTTCCCGGCGAGATCCGCGATATAATGAATACCGTGCTCGTTGCCGAAAAGCGAGCGCAGGCGAACGTTATCACCCGACGTGAAGAGGTTGCCTCGACACGCTCGCTGCTTAACACCGCCAAGCTTATGGAGGAAAACGAAACCCTTTATAAGCTTAAAGAGCTCGAATATATCGAGCGTATCTGCGAAAACGTCGGCAATATCAACATAAACGGCAACGGCGACGTTATAACACAGCTCGCAACGCTGTTACACAAATAAAAAAAGGGCGGTGTGCTTTGGAAGCATACCGCTGTTTTATTTTTTCTTTTTTCGCAAGGCTCAATCTGCTCTGCCGGTAAGATGTCCCTCGTCCGAAAGGTTGGGATAGCCGAGCTGACGCAAGACCTCGTAAACGCAAACCGCAACCGCGTTCGAAAGATTAAGCGAGCGTACGAAGGCAAGCATCGGGATACGAATGCATTTTTCGTAATTGTCCTTTAAAAGCGGCTCGGGCAAGCCGTGGGATTCCTTGCCGAAAACGAGGTAAATATCCCTATCCTTCGGATATTCGACCTCGGAATGACATTTTTGCCCCTTGGTCGTGCAGAAATAAAAATCGCCGTTTTGATTTTTCGATTTGAATTCATCCCAATTTTTATAGCGCGAAACGGTTAGATACTGCCAATAATCAAGCCCCGCACGGCGAATGGTGCGGTCGGAAAGCTCGAAGCCCAACGGCTCGATAAGATGAAGATGGCAACCCGTAACGGCGCAGGTGCGCGATATATTTCCCGTGTTTTGCGGTATTTCGGGCTCGTAAAGTACTATATGAAGCATAACAACCACCAAAAAACGATATATTGCAATTGTACCACCGATAAAACGATTTTTCAACCCCTTGATTAATGAAAAATTATGTATTATAATAAGGTTAGAAAAATTCGGAGGTTTAATTATGGCACTCGGAATTATAAAAGCCGACCCGTATCTCGCACCGTTTGAAAAGGATTTGAATTTACGCGTTGAATTGTACAAATCCAAGCGCAAAGAGCTTGTCGGCGAAAACGGCAGTCTTAAAGATTTTGCAAACGGATATGAATATTTCGGCATACACAAAACCGAAAACGGCTGGGTTTATCGCGAATGGGCACCCGGCGCGGACGAAATGTATTTCACCGGCGATTTTGCGAACTGGGATTGCTATGCCTTCCCGATGAAGAAAATCGAAAACGGCGTTTTTGAGATATATTTGGAGGGCAAGAACGCTTTACGCGTCGGTCAGAAGGTGCAAGCGATAGTTATTCGCAACCGCGAATTTATGCGCCGCGTACCCGCATATGCCACGCGTGTTGTGCAGGACCCTACCACATATAATTTCTGCGCGGAGGTCGACGATATTCTTTTCGATAATTTCGAATGGACCGATAAGGACTTCAAGCCGCAAAAAACTCCCTATATTTACGAATGCCATATCGGTATGGCGCAGGAGGAGGGCAGAGTCGGCAGCTTTTCGGAATTTACCGAAAAAATACTCCCCCGTATAAAAAAGCTCGGCTACAACACCATTCAGATAATGGCGATAATGGAGCACCCCTATTACGGCTCGTTCGGGTATCAGGTTTCGAACTTTTTCGGGGTAAGCTCGCGCTATGGCAAGGCTATTGAGCTGAAAAGGCTTATTAACACCGCGCACAAAATGGGCATAACCGTTTTGCTCGACGTGGTGCACTCGCACGCGGTAAAAAACGGCGGCGAGGGGTTGAATTATTTCGACGGCACGCATTACCAATATTTCCACGAGGGTGCGCGCGGCTATCATCCCGCTTGGGACACGATGCTGTTCAACTATAACAAAAACGAGGTGCTGCATTTCCTGCTTTCCAATTTGAAATATTGGATGGAAATATTCCACTTCGACGGCTTCCGCTTCGACGGCGTCACCTCGATGCTTTACCACGATCACGGCTTGGGCAGCGCGTTTACCGATTACAGTATGTATTTCTCGCTGAACACCGATACCGAGGCGGTAACCTATTTAATGCTGGCGAACGAGCTTATACACGAGCTTAACGCAAAGGCAATAACGGTTGCCGAGGATATGTCGGGTATGCCGGGTATGTGTATTCCGATAAAGCAGGGCGGTATCGGGTTTGATTACCGTCTTTCGATGGGTATTCCTGACCTTTGGATAAAGCTGATTAAGGAATACAGCGACAGCGATTGGGATATGTTCATGCTCTGGCACGAGCTTTATTCCCGCCGCGAAAACGAAAAGGCGATTGCATATTGCGAATCGCACGACCAAGCGCTTGTAGGCGACAAAACGATTATTTTCCGTCTTTGCGATTCCGAAATGTATTGGAATATGAGCAAGGACCGCGAAAGCCCGATTATCGACAGAGGTATTGCTCTGCACAAGATGATACGTCTTTTAACCGCAACCACCGCGGGCGAGGGGTATTTGAACTTTATGGGCAACGAATTCGGGCACCCCGAATGGATAGATTTCCCGCGGGAAGGCAACGGCTGGAGCTATCATTACTGCCGCAGGCAATGGAGCCTTGCCGACAACAAGCTGCTGAAGTACGAATACCTGCAAAGCTTCGATATTGCAATGCTCAAGCTTTTAAAAAGCAAGCGTCTGCTTTCAAAAAAGCCGAAAAGCCAATGGATTTCGCAATTTGACAAGGTGCTTTTGTATACCAAAGGGAATATTGTCTTTGCTTTTAATTTCCACCCCGAAAGCTCGTTTACGAATTATTTCGTTCCTGTCGAGGAGGAAGGAAATTACAGCGTCGTCCTTTCGACCGACGATAAAGAATTCGGCGGGTTCGAACGGGTAGACAAGGCGTATACCTATAAAGCCGAAAGAACGCTCGACGGCAGATTGGGCTTCTTCTGCTACCTGCCCAACAGATGCGCAATTGTGTTTAAAAAGATTAAGTAAATAAAAAGGAGAAGCGAAAAGCTTCTCCTTTTTGCTTTTTTATTCGTTTTATTTGCCCGCTTTGATTGCCTTATTAAGCTTTTTGCCGGTTGCTCTCGCTATAAAGTATACCGTAAACCAGATAACGAAATAGCCGACCGCGAATATTGCGGTGAAGATAAGCACGACGGTGTGATCGAAGGGGATCCAGGAATTTGCGAGATAGCAGGCGATATACGCAACGTAAAAGGTTAAAAAGTGGAAAAGGAGCGATTTTGTTATCGGCCAATGCTCGATTTGATTGAAAACGCTTGCGCCAGCCTGGACAAAGGCAAGCAGATAGGTGAAAATTATCGCCGTCAGCACCTCGCCGCCCGAAAGCGAAAAATTATCCAGACTGCAATCGACAGCGAAAAATACGATACCCGCAATTATCGGGCCGAATCCGCCGAATGCCATTCCGCGCTTAAAAAATTCTTTTACGTAGCTTTTCATAATTAAAGACCTAACCTTTCTTTTACAGTTTTTAAATTTCTGCGCGATACGTAATCGCAATATCCGTTTTTGAATCTTACCGCCAGCGCACCCGAAAGCGAGGTGTCGAAGCGGTGTATCATTTTTATATTCGCAATGCAGGACTGATTGATTTTTACAAAGCTCTGCGGAAGCGATTCCTCCAAATTATAAAGCCTGCATTTTAACTGCCATTTTCCGCTTTTGGTTATAGCGTACACCCTGCTTTCCTCGACGGTGAAGCAGTAGGTATCGGAAAGCACTATCTGCATTTTTTCGTATTCACGCGTGCCGATAAGCTCGATTGCATCCTCCTCGCAAAGCCGCTGTATTTCGGTAACCAGCCTGCTGTGATTTTTTGCGTATACCGTAACCTCGTCCTCGTGTGCGGTGCCGATAAAAAGATTGAATTTCATACTCGCGTCCTCCTTGTGAGCACATATTACCGCAACGAAAAAAATATTTCAAGTGTTTTTAACCATTCGGCAGGTTTTTAAAATTATTCGGTAATTTTGCGGTGTGTCAAGCCGAATTCGCGTATTCTTCCGCTTGACTTTGCATAATTTTAGGTATATAATTTTTTAGTTGTTAGTTTTTGGAAATTATAAAGGAAGCAATATGGATTTAAGCTTTGCGTTTTTCTTCAACAGCATACTTTTGGGTATAGGGCTTGCAATGGACGCGTTTTCGGTATCGCTTGCAAACGGCTTGAACGAGCCGAAGATGAAGCGCGGCAAGGCGCTTTGCGTTGCCGGAGTTTTTGCGTTTTTCCAAGCGTTAATGCCGCTTTTGGGCTGGGTGTGCGTGCACACCGTGGTGGAATATTTCACCTCGCTTGAAAAATATATTCCGATAATCGCGCTTGTGCTTTTGGTGTTTATCGGCGGCAAAATGCTTTACGAGGGAATACATTGCAAATGCGAGGAATGCGATTGCAAAAGGCTTACGCTCGGGGCATTGCTTTTGCAGGGCGTTGCCACCTCTATCGATGCGCTTTCGGTCGGCTTTACCATTGCCGAATACAACCTGCTCGAAGCGTTGCTTGCGGCGTTTATAATCGCGTCGGTCACCTTCGGAATCTGCTTTTGCGGTATACTTATCGGCAAAAAGGCGGGCACCAAGCTTTCGGGCAAGGCGGGAATTTTGGGCGGCGCGATACTTATATTTATCGGATTGGAAATATTCGTAAGCAGTCTTATATAACGGAGTTTTAAAAAATGATTTTCGAAGCACTGAACAAGCTAATTGACTACGCCGAAAAGAACGGACTTACCGAAAGGGCGGACGGATACGTTATACGCAATATGCTTATGCAAAGGCTAAACCTTTCGGATTGGGAAAACGAAAGCGGAATCTGGCGCGGAGAGGAGATAGACAGACTTCTTGCGCCGATAATCGATTACGCTGTCGAAAACGGCGTTATCGCCGATACGTCAAACTCGCGCGATTTGTTCGACACGGCGATTATGGGTATTTTTACCCCGATGCCGCGCGAGGTAAGGGCGAAATTTCTTGAAAAATACGCAATTTCTCCCAAGGAAGCAACCGATTGGTATTTTGAATTCAGCAAGCAGTTAAACTACGTCCGCGCGGGCAGAATAGCCAAGGATTTAAAATGGGAATACGAATGCGATTACGGCGTGCTTGATATTACCGTAAACCGCTCCAAGCCCGAAAAGGACCCGCGTGACATTGCCGCTGCAAAGGCGGCGAAATCGGCAAGCTACCCCAAATGTCAACTTTGCGCCGAAAACGCAGGCTTCGCCGGCCACGCAACCCACCCCGCGCGCCAAAACCTGCGCCCTATCGATATAACCGTAAACGGTGAGGAATGGCAGCTTCAGTATTCGCCCTACGGCTATTACAACGAGCACTGCATTGCCTTTAACACAAGCCATATTCCTATGAAAATCGATGCATCGGTGTTCGATAAAATGCTTGATATTATCGATTATCTTCCCCACTATTTTATCGGCTCGAACGCAGACCTTGCAATAGTCGGCGGCTCGATATTATCGCACGAGCATTTTCAGGGCGGAAACTACAGCTTTGCAATGGCAAGAGCCGAAACCGAAACCGAATTTTCGCTCCCCGAATTCAAAAGCGTAAAGGCAGGCATAGTTAAATGGCCGATGTCGGTTATACGTCTTTCCTGCAAGGAGCGCGCTCCCCTTTCGAACGCCTGCGCGCATATACTCGAAAAATGGCGTAATTACAGCGACGAAGCGGCGTTTATTTTCGCCGAAACCGATAACGAAAGGCACAACACGGTAACGCCTATTGCAAGGAAAAACGGCAATGAATTCGAAATAGACCTCGTGCTTCGCAACAATATAACCACAGAAGAGCGCCCTCTTGGCTTATACCACCCCAACCCGAAGCTGCACCATATTAAAAAAGAAAACATCGGGCTTATCGAGGTAATGGGGCTTGCGGTATTGCCGGCAAGGCTTGCCGAGGAGATTGCAATGCTCGAGGAGGCGATGCTCGCAGGGCGCGATATTTCGCAAATCGATTCTATCGCACCGCACGCCGAATGGGCGGCAGAGGTAAAAAAGGCGCACCCCGAAATGAACCAGCTCAATGCACGCACAATACTCGAGCAGGAAATCGGCAAGGTGTTCTTGAACGTGCTCGAGGACGCGGGCGTTTACAAGCGCGATGCCGAGGGAAAAGCGGCGTTTATGCGCTTTGTGAATACTTTATAGCCTTTTATTTTGGGCGAACGATTTTGAGGCTAAAATCGAAATTTTGCAAGGCTCAGGCGTACAAAGGTACGTAGGGCCTTGCAAAGCGCGATAGAAAAAATCCGATATTATAACGGAAGAAATTCGAAGAATTTCAACCTGCTTTAATGCCAAGCTCACCTTTTGGTTCTTGGCTTTTGTTATTTATGATTGTTTTTCGGGTTTTTTCGGTTTAGACCAAAAGCGACAGCCCCTTTTTTATTTTTTGCTATTGACTAAAAAGGTCGTATATTGTATAATATTTGTTACATATAATTATATTTCTTAAAATTAAGTTTATATTTATGGGAAGGAGTCACAATGATCGGGCATTATACGAACGAAGAAATCGAAAAAAGCGATTTTGTTTTTATAAGCTACAAGCATACCGATGCCGAATCGGTCGAGGCGATTCTTTCGATCCTTTACGAAAAGGGTGTTCGCTTTTGGTACGACGTTAACCTTCAAGGCGGTGACGATTGGACCGAGAAAGCGAAATCGTTAATAAAAAACAAAAACTGCAAGGGCGTTATCTTTTTCAACAGCCCCGAAGCGTTCAAGGCAGAGGCGGTCCACAACGAAAGGCTTTGGACGCTCGAGCGCATTGCCGCCGAAAAAAGCCGCGGCGGAAGCTTTTATACCTTCCCCGCCAACAAGGACGGCGATTCGAACCTGCTTTTGCTTAAAAAGGTGTTCGACACGCTCGATTGCGATGCGTTGAAGCTTTCGCAGCAGTTCCCGTACGAAAGGCTTTCGGTTATCACACAGCTTTTTAACGACAGGGTTATATTCGTTAATTCCTCCAACGCCGAGGAAGCCGCCGAAAAGCTGTTTTCGAGCATAAACGAAAAGCTGCAAAGCGTTATTGATACCGATTATTTGCAAATGAAAAAGCTCGAAACGCTTGTCGAGGAGGAAAGCCTAACGCTCACCTTCGGTATATGCAGAGATAAGCCGGAAAGCAATATTCCCCCATACCGTCTGCAAGCCAACCAAGCCTTTACCGAGCACGGCGAAGCTTATATGGTTATCGACGGCAAGGGCTATTCGACAAAGCCGATTATATGGCGTGCGCTTTACAGCGAAAACGATATTTTCGTGCTGATTTCGGAATATTCGGTCGACACGCGCTGCGGCGGCAAGGATTTGAACGCCTGGCTTGAGCAAAGCCTTTTGCCGCTTGCATTTAACGAGGAGGAGCGTAGTGCAATACGCAAAATACGCCTGCTCTCCTGCGAGGATATAAAGGCGATCGAGGACCAAAAGAAATCGAGCGCGAGCATCGAGGAGCTGCTTTCCTTCCCCGAGGACAGCGAATCGCACTGGTGGATAGCCGATATGGCAATGGGCGCATTGCAAAAGGTAATACGCAAAAACGGTACGGTTTACAAAAGCGGCTATAATTCCCGAAATTCAAAATCGGGCGTACGTCCGGTAATAGAAATACACGCAGACGACCTTAAAAAGCTTAAAAACAATTAAATTCGGAGGATATAAAAAATGGCAGAAGCAACCAACAGATTATTGGACCGACGCGCAAGATACGGAAACCTTGCCGATATAGTCGACTATTCCTCGAGAAACGAAGGCAATCAGGTTTTTTATCAGTACAGATCGAAAACCAAAATAGGCAAAAAAATATTTGAAGAGCTTTATTCCCGCTTTAACAACGACGCAAGCAAGGGCGATATCGGGTTTTATATGGACGATACCCACAAGGTCGGCTTGCTTTCGCAGTGTCATTCGCTCCAAGCGCTTATGCTGCTTGCATCTTCCTTTAAGCTCGATTTCGACGATGCCGAAATAATCAAAAACGGCAACCTTACCATTCGTGAGGTAATGGACATCGTTATGGACGATATTCTGGCAAGAATCGAAACCGACGACCCCAACAAATATCTTTTCGACGCAACCCCCTACGTTACCCCTCACTTCACTGTTGAAACGGCAAACGTAGAAGCAATTACTTGGGTTTTATCCTGCTTTTTGCAGATTCTTAAATACCACGCAAGCATTCGTGAAAAATGCAGACGTCAGGAAAGATTGGTTGCCGCCATTTCCTACGGTATGCGCTATCTTAACGAAAGCTTTATTAAAGGCGAAAGCGAGCTCGGCAAATCGAAAAAGCTCGAAATCGGCTGGAACTTCACCAACGGCTGCGAGGAGCCCTCGCTGTACTACACCTTTACGGTTTGCGAATGTCTTGTTGAAATATTCAAGACCTTCGAGGAATATCTTACCTACTTAAAGGAAAAGCGCAAGTTCGATAAATACAGCACCTCGGCACAGAACACCTCCGAAAGCTTTGAAGCGTTAAAGGAAAGCTACGAGGAGTTGGAGGAAAAATTCAACGAGCATATTGCCGAATTCGAAAAAATAAACGCCGCTACCGCAAACGACGTCGAGGAAAATATCGACCCCGAGGCGAAGAGAGCCTCGAAGTACGATACCTATAACGAATTAAGACTTCGCTTTATCGAAATCAACGGCGGCGTTGCCGAAATCGCGGGTGAATACGGCAAGCTCGAGGATAACTGCAAAAAGGTCGCACACGAAATTTGGCGTCTTTCGAAGGACAGACTTGCCGAAGCATTCTTCTATAACGACCTTGATATAAACACCACCCTTACCGAAAACGATATTTCGATGGCGACCACCTCGGACGCACTCTTCAACACGGTTTATATGATAAACATTATGCTTGACGCCGGCGTTGACGAGGATATCGATACCCGCCGCGAATTTGCCAAAAACGAAGAGGAACTCGAATCCGCGCTGCGCGAATACAACGACATGCTCGACTCCTGTCAGCTCGCGGTGCAAAAGGCGTTCCGCACCTACGAAAAGCTTAAAAACGACGGCAAGGAATATATCGTAGACCAGTTCCTTGTCGGCTTTAACGAAAAATTCACTCGCCACAAGGTAATTATAAAAGAGCTTCGTAAGCTTAGAATGCGCGTATTCTCGCTTATGCCGCTGCTTATCCGTACCAACAATGCGATAAGCGAATACCTGGTAAAATATCCCCAGCACAATATGCGCAAGTATCTCGGCTATATACTCGAAAACCGCTACGAGAAGAACGGCTCGGTAAAGTGGATTTGGGAAAAGGACGGCTTCTTCAGCTGCAGTAACTACTACTTTATTTCGGCACTCGGAGAATTCTATTCCTACTACGAAAGATACGAAAGCGAATATATAGAAAACTATAACAAGAACAAGGCACAGCGCGAAGCGATACTTGCCGAGCAGAAGCGTCAGGACGAGCTTCCCGAGGGCGAAATCGGCAAGCGCGAAAGACTTATCGACGATAAGAACAACGAAATCAAGGAGCTTCAGCTTAAAAACGCCGAGCTTCAGCAAGCGCTCGATAACGTCGAAAGACCTGTCGAAAGCGCGGTTATCGATATAGTCAAGCGCGAGGTCGGAAATATGTTCCCCGAGCTTATAACCGCTTATATCGCATCGGTTGCGGCAAACGTCAACGCCGCCACGATGGGAGCCGAGGAGCTTGATGAATCGAACAAGGCGTTCCAAGCGGCAATGGGTGCGTTCTTTATGTCGCTTGTAAGCGAAAAGGTATATTCGGCATCCAAGTCCTCCAAGGCATCGTTCGAAGAAAACAAAAAGGCGTTCGAGCGCTTCCAGGGCTACATCCGCAAGGATATTCAGCTTTTGGTAAGCAACTATATCGCACGCATAAAGAATTCGAGCGATCACGAAAGCTCGCTGTTTGAATAATACTGTTATAAGGAGAATAGACAAAAATGAAAGTTATTTCCTTCTTTTCCTATAAGGGCGGTGCAGGACGAAGCACGCTCGCATACAACGTTATCCCTCTCCTTGCGGCAAACCATATAAGACCTACCGCCGAAAGCCCGATGATAGTTATCGATACCGACGTAGACAGCTGCGGTATGTCCTATCTGCTGCGCGCGGAGGACAAGGTTACCGATACAAACTGTCTGCAATATCTGCTTCACAACGGTATCGAAACCAAAAAATACCCCTCGATTTCCGAGCACCCCTTTTTGAGCCAGCTTATCCCCGTCGGCAACGCCTACGGATACCCGGTTAACGATGCTATTTTGCTTCTTCCCGCAATGGATAACAAAAACATCGATAAGGATTCCAAATCCAACTATTCGGATGCAAACAACTCCTTTTACGAAAAGCTCGAAAGCTTTATAAACGTTTGCGACCGCTTTTTCGATATCCCCGCAATCGTGCTCGACTCCTCGGTAGGTAATACCGCAACCGCAAACATTTCCAACTATGCGGCGAACGTTGTGGTATGCTGTATGCGTCCCACCATTCAGTTTGTAAACGGTACCCGCCGCTTCTTTACCGCGGTTGAGGACGGCGATAAATCTATCGGCGAGGAAAAAACCGTTATATTTGTGCCCAACGTTATTCCCAAATACAGCACGACTATTAACGGCGTTACCTACCCCGGCTACGCTATCGATAAAATCAGCGGCAACTTCGAATCCTCCTTCGGCGGAAGCGACCTTCGCCACAAATATATTCTCGATATGCTCGACCGCGAAGAATTCGGTATTCCCGCGGTAGACCGCTTTATGTGGCAGGAGGACCAGCTTTACTCGATCGAAAAGGATAAGCTTATGGACGACGAAAAGGAAGCGCTCGAAAGATACAAAAAGCTTGCCAGAATTATCGACGAGGTCGAAACCGACTAAAATTCAGGAGGCGTCATTATGGACGAACGTTCCAAAAAAGCGTTGGAGGAAGCAACCCGCGCGAGCATATTGGAGTTTTTCAACACGCAGGTTTGCGATAATATGAAAAGCTTTATTCTCGGCGGCACCAACGTTAAGCGTTACTGCAAATCCTCCTCCTACGTTGTTTTTATAAATAATATACTTACGCTTTCGTTTATTTTTGCATACGGAAGCCTTAAGTGCGATATGAACAGCGGCGAATCGATAAGCGAAAACGCATCGTCGCAAAGCTCGCTGCGTATTATAAACAGCTTGAAAAAGGCATATTCGCAATACCCCGTCACGCCCGAGCTGGTTCAGTTCGTGCTTACCGATATTCAGTTCGAAATGCTTCAGGACGAGGACAGCGAGCTTTACGATGTTTTCAAAAGGCTTTCGCCCTTCTCCTCGCACGATTTCAGCCTTATAAAATACTTTAAGCTTATCGCCGAATGGCGAGTTGCGCCCGCACGCTTTAATATGGATACGCTGGAGCTTTCGGTTATGTTCTATAACCTGCTTCAAAATATCGAATTTCTTAAATCCTACGATCTCGTTCAGGACGAAGAGGGCAATTTCACCTTCGTTTCGAAAAACCCATTCGAAGCAGAGGACTACCAATATATTCCGGTTAACTATCTGCTTTATTTCAACGAGGAAGAATATCTCGATATGTTCTCGCTGTTCAGCGTAGAAAGAAACGACAGCGAAAGCGGCGATAAATTAGAGCTCCGCTATATCTGCGAAAAGAACTCGCAAACGGTAAGCTTTACCGTAACCGAGGACGAAGGCGACTCGGCGGAAAACAAAATACTCCGCGTGCCCGAGGAGGTTTATTCCGAAATTTCGCTTATTCCCTGGGACAACAGCGGGAGCGATTCAAAAAAAAACAACCTGATACATCAGGTCCACGCGATTAATTACAAATATATTAAAAATCTGGCGCTGGCAATATCCGATGCGATAGATATAAACATCGGCTCGAAATCCGCGCTGTTCGAAGCCTTTCGCAAGCGCGAAAACGACGAGCTTTTCGGCAACGCAGACGCTTCGCAGATAGAAACCCAAAAATTAGATTGGGACAGCATTATCGTAATGCTGCTTATCGAAAACAGCCCGACAAGCGTGCTCGAAACACTGTTTTTAAAATTCGAAAAGAACTTTATAGATATCGCCCGCAACCTTTGCAAGCGTATCGATAACCCCAAAATGTTCATTCGCGGACGCAACAAGCGCGAGCTTATGCAGGAGGTCGATACGATTATAAAGGAAAAGCTTATTTTCGGCGAAGCGAGCGGCTTCGGCAAGGTTCCCAACGCAAACAACCGCAGGCTCAAGGCAAGGGCGCAGGCTATGCTTATAATCGCGTCGCTTTCTGCGGTTCACGAGGAAGAAACGGTCGAAAAATCGATATGCGCGGGCAATATTTACGATAATATGGCTCTGCTCGAAAAGATGAAGACGACTATGACTCCCGAGCAGCGCTGTAAATACGTTTGTATTATTTTAAGCGAAACCTTCCGCCACATAATCTGCTTCTATACCGGATTGCTTAAATACGGCGAAACCAAAGCCGAATTCGATGCGAAATCGAACATCGCCTGCCTTTCGGAAAGCGATATAGCCAAGGACCAAAAATCGCTGCACGAAAGCTTTTTGGATGCCGCAAGGAGCGAAGCCGAGGCGTTGAAGAGCTTTAACGCAAGCGATTACAACGATATGCTTGCGCTTATGCAGCGCTTTATCGAGCTGTGTGAAAAATGCGGCTCCGGTGCCAATTCCTCCGAAAGCGCGCGCCGTTCGCTTTATTCGGCTATCGGCAAATACGAGCTTTTGAACACGCATGAATTTAAAAAACACGCGCTCGGCTACGTCGAGGGTTTGAAAAAAATCGACGAGAGCAACGTTAACGAATGGATTTCCTTTGCTTTGCGCGTGCTTGAATATTTGCGCAACGGCACTTTTGAGCTAAGCGGCGATAACCCCACCCGTGCGATATATCCCTACACCGCAACCTGCAACAGCGGCAACGAAAACTACGAGGGCTTTAAAACCGTAACGCTTACCCTTAACTTCGATTTCGACGGCGACGCCGCTCCCGAAAAAAAGGAAATTAAAGTGCTTTCGGAATTTTCCTACGATTTAAGCAACGTTTTCTATTGCCTGCCCAATATTTTGCGTACCAGCAACGCATGGTGGATAGACCCCGTACTTATAAACTTCAAGGACTTTAACGAAATTTTCGTGGATTAGGAGCAAAGAATGCTTGCAAACAGACATTATATGCTGGACGCGTACGGCTGCTTTGTCGAACAGTCCAACAGCATTATGGTTGTAAACGACCTTTTGGTACAGCTTGCAACCAGCTTGGAAATGAAGCCTATTATGCCCCCCTTCCTCGTTCCTTACTATTACTGCAAGGATGCGGAGGACGTCGGCGTAAGCGCGTTCTGTATCTGCGCCAACGGCTCGCATATAACAATACATACATTCCCCTACCGCTCTTGCTATTTCGTCGATATTCTTACCGACCAATTCTTTAGCGAGGAGGAGGTAACCCGTCTTATCCGCCATCAGCTTTATGCCGGCACGATAAGCACGAACGTGGTTGACCGCCGCATTTTCGAAGGGGTAAGCGGTAATATCGATACCGGCAACGATTTCGGCCCTCACTATATGATAACCGCCGAAAACATCGATGCGAATATGGAAAGCATATTCAAATGGCTCGATAACGTCGCGCCGCGTATTAATATGCAAGCCATCTCCCGCCCCTACGTTATCTACGATAAGCTGCAAAACCCCGAATATATATCGGGCGTGCTTGTGGTGGCGCAAAGCCATATTGCGTTCCACTATTCTATAGCAGAGCGCGTTGCGAATATCGACATCTTCTCCTGCAGCTTCCTTTCGAACGGCACTGTCGAGGATATTCTTCAGCAATCCTTCGGTGAGGATACCAAAATAAACCTCTTCGCCCGCGGAAGTAAGCACCGTATCGAATGCGAAAAGCGCTCGCGCCAATCGCGCATCGAAAAGGACGAAAGCTGGAGAAGCAATATTTAAGCCTTTAAAAGAGGTGTTTTAATAGTGTTATCCACACTGATTTTTACGGTTATAAGTTATTTAAGCGGCGGATTGCTTTTCGCCAAATATTTCGGATATCTGTTTGCAAAAAAGGATATTGTAACACAAAGCGACGACCAAAACCCCGGTGCCTACAACGCTTTTTCGAAGGGCGGAATAGCCTGCGGCTGTGCAACCGCGTTTTGCGATATGGCAAAGGGTTTTTTGCCGGTGTTTATCTACCACTCCTTTTTTGCAACGAACGCTTGGGGCATTGCCTTGGTGCTTGCCGCGGCGGTTGTCGGCCATTGCTTCCCGATTTTTCATAAGTTCAAGGGCGGCAAGGGTATAAGCGTAAGCTTCGGCAGTCTGATGGGGCTTGCGCCGAATTTGGTTAGCGTCACCGTGCTCGGCATAACCTTTATCGTTTTTTCGATAATAATAAAAATAACCCCAAACTTTTTGCGGACGCTTGTTTGCTTTTCTCTCGCGGCGTTGCTTATGCCGATTTTTCTGCACGATGCCGCAATATATGCAGGATATCTTTTTATAACAGGAACGGTTACCGCAAAGCTTTTGGCAAGCCGCGAAAGGCACGAAAGAATCGCCTTTTGCCTGCTTCCGTTTTTACACCACAGTAATAAATAAAGAGGAAAACAGAAAATGAATATCACAAGCGATATAAAGTATATCGGCGTTAACGACAAAAAAATCGATCTGTTCGAGGGGCAGTATATCGTCCCGAACGGAATGGCTTATAACAGCTATTGCATTATCGATGAAAAAATCGCGGTTATGGATACCGTCGATATAAATTTCACAAGCGAATGGCTTGCAAACCTTGCAAACGCGCTCGATGGCAAAAGCCCCGATTATCTCGTGGTTCAGCATATGGAGCCCGACCATTCGGCAAGCATCGCTCATTTTGCAAACGCCTACCCCGAAGCGAAAATCGTTTCCTCGGCAAAGGCTTTTGCTATGATGAAGAACTTTTTCGGCACCGATTTCCCCGAAAAGCAAATCGTTGTCGGCGAAGGCAGTACCCTTTCGCTCGGAAAGCATAATTTAACCTTCGTCACCGCACCGATGGTGCATTGGCCCGAGGTTATAGTTACCTACGACAGCTTCGATAAGGTGCTTTTCTCTGCCGACGGCTTCGGCAAATTCGGCGCACTCGATACCGAGGAGGATTGGGCGTGCGAGGCAAGAAGATATTATATCGGCATCGTCGGCAAATACGGAATGCAGGTACAGTCGCTTCTTAAAAAGGCGGCAGGGCTCGATATCGAAATAATCTGCCCGCTCCACGGCCCCGTGCTTACCGAAAATCTCGGATATTATATAAATCTTTACGATATCTGGTCGAGCTACCGCCCCGAAGAAGAGGGCGTGGTTATCGCATATACCTCGGTATACGGAAACACCGCAAAGGCGGTAAGCTTGCTTGCCGAAATGCTCGAAGCAAAGGGTGTAAAGGTTGCCTTGAACGACCTTGCACGCTGTGATATGGCAGAGGCTGTCGAGGACGCGTTCCGTTACGATAAGCTCGTGCTTGCCACCACCACCTATAACGCAGATATATTCCCCTTTATGAAGGAATTTATAAACCACCTTACCGAGCGCAACTTCCAAAACCGCTTCGTAGGCTTTATCGAAAACGGAAGCTGGGCGCCTATGGCGGCAAAGGTGATGAAGGAAATGCTTTCGAAGAGCAAAAATCTTACCCTAGCACAGAACGACGTTAAAATAACCTCTGCGCTTAACGCCGAAAGCGAAAAACAGCTTTCCGCTTTGGCAGAAGAGCTCTGCGGCGGTGTTGCCGTTACTCTGCCCGAGGAAGCGGCGGCAGGCGGCAAAAAATACGTCTGCAAAATCTGCGGCTATATCCACGAAGGCGAGCTGAGCGAAGATTTCACCTGCCCGCTTTGCAAAAAGCCGAAGGAATTTTTCGAAGAGCTTAAATAACCAAGCAATAAGAAAACGCTGTCGCGAGCAAAATTGCGACAGCGTTTTTTGTTTTTAGGCTTTCTTTTTAATATTAAGTAATCTTACGATAACGGGGCTTAAAACGATGCACATTCCCAATTCAAAAAGGAAATTTGCTCCCGCCAATGCGACAAACACATCCATTCCCGAAACACCGAGACTTAATTTCTCTGCAATCATATCTGCTTTGGGAAGAAAGAAGATCGCACTTCCCAATAAGAAAATCCCCGTGTTAACGAGCGGAGCGATAAGTGCCGACGCGATTGCCGCAACCGTTAGATTGTGCTTTTTGATCAGCTTATAAACGAATCCGGCAGACAAACCGCATAACGTGCCTTTGAAAATTACGGTTACGATAGTTCCCGGAATGCTGAATTCAAAGAACAAAGCGGCACCGCCTGTGGCAATCACGACGATTCCGAACACGAATCCGAGCCAAGCGCCAACCAACGGACCGCACATAGCCGCGCCGATAACGATAGGTATCAACGCGATTGCCGTTGAAAACGGACCGAAGAATGTGGTGTATGTCGCAAGACATTGAACAACGATTACTATAGCCGTCATTATCGCACCTATGGCGATAGTCTTTGTCGACATCCCTTTTTTTAAGTTCATAAAAATTCCTCCTTGCTGTCGCCCGCAAAAACGCGGTGCAACGCATTATATTTATACCGCCGAAAAAGGCGTGTATATGTGAATTTAAAAGCTATATTTATTTGTTTTTGTTAAAAAGTATATATAATCCCTTTAACACCAAATCTTCGTCGAGAATAATTTCGTGGCGGCAATGCTTTATTACCCTGCCCGCCAGACCGCCGGTTGCATATATCGGCATTTCGCCGCCCGCCGCTTCGAAAAAGCGTTCGACCATACCGTCGATAAGGCTGGCGTTGCCGAATATCACGCCCGAGCGCATACAGTCCGCCGTATTTTTCCCAATAACCGAGCGGGGCTCGTCGAGGCTTACCTGCGGAAGCTGTGCAGTGCCCTCGGAAAGCGATTTCATACCCATAGCAACGCCGGGGATTATCGAAACACCGCAAAATCCGCCCGATTTATCGGTTAATGTCATCTTCGTTGCCGTGCCCATATCGATAATAAGTGCAGGGCTCTTGTATAGTTTATTAACCGCAACGCAAGCACAGATAAGGTCTGCACCGACCGAAGAGGGATCGTCGCAATGAATATTTATTCCGGTTTTTATACCGGGGCCGACAGCGAGCGCTTCGACACCGCAAATAAAGCTTACCGCGTTTTTTATAACGCTCGTAAGCGGAGGCACAACCGAGGAGATTATCGCGCCGTCGATATCGCCGTTCTTTATACCGTAAAGCAAAAGTGCGCTCGAAATAATACCGGCGTATTCATCGCTCGTTTTGCGTGCGTCGGTCGAAATGCGCGCCACGAACGAGGGGGTTTCGCCCTCGAATCCGCCCAAAGCAATATTCGTATTACCTATATCGATAGCAAGAATCATCGTCTTCGCCTCCTTTTTTGTGATTATATCACCCTTTAATATCAAAATCAATAGCACAAACCCAATATATTTTTACACTTTTTCGCGATAATTTTACAAAACCGCTGACAAATCGATTTTTATGTGTTATAATACGTCAAACGGAGGAATATTGCTATGAATTTTCTCGAAGAACGAATTATTAAAGACGGCACGATAAAGCCGAACAACGTTTTAAAGGTAGACAGCTTTTTGAATCACCAAATGGATATCGAGCTGATGGACCGCATCGGCGAGGAATTTTATAATCGCTTCAAGGATTGCGATATAACCAAGGTTTTAACTATCGAAGCATCGGGAATTGCTATCGCCTGCTCGGTTGCAAGATGCTTCAATGTGCCGGTGGTTTTTGCGAAAAAATCCAAAAGCATTAATATCGACGGCGAAATGTATATCGCCGAGGTTGAATCCTTCACACACAAAAACACCAACAGCGTTATAGTTTCCAAAAGATTTTTGAACGAAAACGACCGCGTCCTTATCGTCGACGATTTTCTTGCAAACGGCTGTGCTATGCAGGGCTTGATTAAAATCACCGAAAGCGCGGGCGCAACTGTTATGGGGCTCGGCATTGCTATCGAAAAGGGCTTCCAAATCGGCGGAAGAGTGCTTCGCAATCTCGGTTACCGTTTGGAATCGCTCGCGATTGTCGAATCGATGGACCACGAAACCAACACTATAAAATTCAGAGAAACGGTAGCTGTATAAAAAATGAACAACCACAACATTATTATCACCGAAGAAGAAATCAAAAATAAAATCGCATTTGTCGGCAAGCAGCTTGCCGCAGAATACCGAGGCAAGCCTTTATTGCTTGTAAGCATTTTAAAGGGCGCGTTCGTTTTTATGGCAGACCTCTGCCGCGCTATCGATGCCCCGCTTGAAATCGGCTTTATGTGCGCAAAAAGCTATTACAACGGCACCGTTTCCACCGGCACCGTTAGCATAACGCTCGATCTCGACCAGGATATAAGCAAATACCACGTTATCATCGTCGAGGACATCGTCGATACCGGCAGAACGCTAAGCCTTGTCGTCGACAACCTAAAGGCAAGAAATCCGCTTTCCTTAAAGGTCGTTGCCCTGCTCGATAAGCCCTCGCGCAGACTTGTCGATTTCGATGCGGACCTTTCGCTCTTTACCATTCCCGATCTTTTCGTTATCGGCTACGGCTTGGATTGCGATGAAAAGTACCGCAATCTTCCCTATATTGCAGAATTCAAAGGTTAAATAATAAAACGAGCGAGGTGTTCTTCGCTCGTTTTTTTCTACAGCGCAAGCATATCTACCGTTGCCAAAAAGTATTCGGTAATCTGCTCGGGCGTTTCCTTCATTTTGCGGGTTATCCACCAGCTCACCGCTTCGACAAACGACGATGAAATATGGTTTACCAAATAATCCTCCGGCAAGTTAGACTTCTTCAATCTTCCCTTTTCGGCATATTGCGAAACGATAAGCTTTTTTAGATTGCTTTTGAAATACCGCAGAAAAATTTCGTTGTTTTCCGAGGAAAGCAGGGCAAGAATGTTCAAATCGTTTTCCTGCAAATGCCGCAAAAGGTGCAAAAACACCGAATCCGCCTCCAGCCCGCAGGTCAAACGGCTGTGGCTGTGCGGCATTCCCATAGCCGTGTCGATTATATGGTCGAAAAGCTCCTCGCAAAGCGATTTCAGCAAAAAATCCTTGGTTTCGAAATGCGCGTAAAAGGTCGTCCGCCCGACGTTCGCCTCGTCGATAATCTCCTGCACCGATATTTGATTGTAGTTCTTTTTCGAAAGCAGGCGCGAAAATGCGTTAAAAATCGCGTCGCGCGTTTTTCTTTGCCGTCTGTCCATATTCCCCTCCCGAACAGTTTTTGCTTTTTGTTCGTTATTGAACAGCTTTCGGTTTTTGCTTATTGAAAGCCTTATTTTTTTATTTATAATAAAACCGAACAGTTTGTTTTGTATTAAACATATTATACAATATCGGGCTTATAAAGTCAAGCAGAAGCACACGGAGGCGGCTATGAAAACCGAAAGGAACATATTAATTGCATTTTTACTTAATTCGCTGTTTGCGGTTTTTGAATTTATCGGCGGAATTTTCACAGGGAGCGTTGCAATTATATCCGATGCGGTACACGATTTGGGCGACGCGGCAAGCATAGGAATATCCTATTTTCTCGAAAAGAAAAGCAAAAAGCAGCCCGACGAAAAATACACCTACGGCTATGTGCGCTATTCGGTTATCGGCTCGCTTATAACCACGCTTATTCTTTTTATCGGCTCATTGGCGGTTATTTCCAACGCGGTCGAGCGTATTATCACGCCAACCGAAATTAACTACAACGGAATGATAATCTTTGCGGTTGTCGGTGTATGCGTCAACTTTTGCGCGGCGCTTTTCACCCGCGGCGAAGGCTCTTTGAACCAAAAAGCAGTAAACCTGCATATGCTCGAGGACGTGCTCGGCTGGGCTTTGGTGCTTTTGGGCGCAATAGTAATGCGGTTTACAAATTTTGCAATCATCGACCCGATTATGTCTATATGCGTTGCGCTGTTTATTTTAATCAACGCCTGCAGAAATCTAAAGGAAATTATCGATATTTTTCTCGAAAAATCGTCGGTCGATATAAACGAATTAAAGCATCACCTTTTGGAAATCGAAGGGGTGCTCGACGTTCACCATATTCACCTACGCACTATCGACGGGCAGCGCATTTATGCAACCATGCATATTGTTACAAACGGCGACCACGCCGAAATTAAGCAAAAGGTAAGGCAAGAGCTTAACGAGCACGGCATAGTCCACGCAACGCTTGAATTGGAAGCCGAAGGCGAGCATTGCCCCGAAATCTCCTGCCAAATCGACCATTCTGCGCACTCGGCGCATCACCATCATCACCATCACCACCATTAAGCGCGAATTTGAAATTAGCGGTCGTTCCAAGGGGACGCTTTTGAAAAAGCTTCCCCTTGACCCCTTCAAAACTTTTTACCCCAAAAAAGCAATTTCCCGTTCGTTTTCCCGCTCCCTCCCTTTACCAAAACAAAAAGCTCACCGAAGGGCGATGCACCGCAGTGAGCTTTTTTATTTTATTCGACCGTATATATTTGCATTTTGCGACAGCTCAACTGCAGGTCGAGCAAAACCGCTTGAAAACGTCACGCGGATATTGTATCATTATTTCAAAAGGAGGGTACGCTATGAAGCTCACAATCAAGCACGACCCAAGCATTGCCGAGCCCGAAATAACCGTATGCTACGGCTATCTCGACAGCGAGCTCGAGGAAATACTCGCATTTTTAAGCCTTGCCGACAACCGTATGGCAGGCAGGCTTAACGGCGAAACGTATTTTATAAGCGTTTCGGATATTTTCTATTTCGAAACCGTCGACCGAAAATGCTTTTTCTATACCGCACACGATTCCTACGAAACCAAAATGAAGCTTGGCGAAATCGAAGCAAAGCTCGCGCATACCCCATTTTCACGCATATCCAAATCAACGCTGGTAAATCTAAAAAAAGTGCGTTCTATAAACAGCGAAAAGCACAGTCGGCTTTGCGCCACGCTGTTAAACGGCGAAAAGGTTATCGTTTCGCGGCAATATCTTAATTCCATCAAGGAAAAATTGGGGGTATAGCGATGAAGTTCAATAACAAGCTTTTTGGCTTTTTCGTTTCGTATTTCTGCGGCGTTGGCGGTTTTTCGGTATTTATAACTATAATAAATGCATTAATAGGCTACGACGAGATCGTCGCTTCGCTTGCCGCGATGACGGTAGCCTGCATTCCCGTTTCTGCGGTTACGGTATTGCTTGAGTACGAGGGCTTGGATCCGTTCGAGCTGTGGGCAAAACGTATAATCAACGCACTGTTTAATATAACCTGCATCACGATATCTTTTTTCGCCTTTGGCGTTTTCGACACGGCAAAGCAAATCGCGCTTGCATTCATACTCGGATCAACCGGAAATTTGGCAATAACTATTCCTTTGTTCATCATTCTCGACCACAGAAACAAACGCAAGCTTGAAGAAATAAACAAAAAGCTAAAGGAAAACGAAAAGAACCAAATATAATTCCAAAAGAAAGAGAGAGGTTACAAAAGCCTCTCTCTTTTTTCTTTAAAATCGTCGCGCACAGTCTTTGCGCGAACGAGCGGGCATTCCAAGGGGACGCTTTTGAAAAAGCTTCCCCTTGACCCCTTCAAAACTTTTTACCCTAAAAAACAATTTCCCGTTCGTTTTCCCGCTCCCTCCTTTTACCAAAACAAAAAGCTCACCGAAGGGCGCATCGCCCAAGTGAGCTTTTTTATTTTATTCTTCGATATTATAATACGGATACCAGACGTCCTGCTTTGTATCCAAGTCATATTTTAAAATACCTGCATGTGTACCAAGATAATAGGCATTATCGATTTTCACGATAGAGCTGAAGCCCAAGTGACACCAATACTCCGACGTGAACAGCTGTGTTACCTCGCCGGTGGGGTCGACCGAGTAAAGTCCGCCCTCTGTTGCGACGATAATATCGTCCTCGTCCATCATAAACGCTGTGCCGACATAATCGAGCTCTGCGAATTTTTCGAGTTTATATTCGTCCTCGTTAATCATTCTATAGCGGTATATATAACCCTTATCGTAATCCTCCAAAGTCGGCAAATCTTTGTATTCGTGTTCGCGTACGAATAGGTACGCAACGTCGTAGTCCCGATACCACTTGTAATTAACATCATCGTAGCTCGTATATTTCTGTCCCGGCAAAATACCGGTGCAACGCATTTCTAAAAGACGTTCGCTTGTTGCACCCTCGATATAGCTCGTGCCGTTATCGTATGCGGCTATCCAATAATCACCCTTGTAGTAATCAACCGCAACAAGATATTTGTAGCCTACTACGCAAGAAAATGTCTTTACGTAGTAATACGCTTTATGGTATTCGGTTTCCTCAAGGAAAATATTTCCGTCGCGCTCGACTATTTTAAATTGTGTGCCGCTGTATCCTGTACCATCATTGTGCCAATAATTATCAAGCCATTCGATATCCACCTCTTGCGCTTCAAGCTCGGTGAAAAGCGTGGAGTTTAACGAAAGCGTATCCTTTTTTCCGCAAGAGCACAGCACGGTTATGCAAATACACGCAAACAGTAAAAAAGCAATAAATCGATTATACTTCATATACCATACCTCCCAACGCTTATATTATATCACAAACAGCATATTTTCTCAATTCGCATACCGCAAAAAATGCGCGCGTTTGATTTAGGCAACACATACAAAGAGCTCGTCGGCGTGACGAGCTCTTTATATGATGAAAATTTATGTGTTTTCGGGGACATGCTCCTCGAAAAATACTCTTTGTGTTCCGAGTCTTTAGACAAGCCAAAATGCTGCGCGAACGAGCGGTCGTTCCAAAATCCATTAAAATCCTTGGATATAAATGGAAAGCGAAGCGTTTAAACGTGTCTATCTGTTTCTGAACACGCCGAGCTTTAATTTTTCGAGCTGAATATCGGTACAGTTGCCCGCGCAGAAGAACGCGATACCCACCGCGCCTGCCTTGCGGCATTCCTCGACCTGCTTTGTCGATTCGATAACCGGAAGCTTACTGAACATCGGAGAAATACCCGAAATGTTGGGTGCTTCACCGTATTTTTCGACCATATAGCGCACCTCGTTACCAACGTCCTCGGCGTCGCTCAAATACGCCATCGGGTATATTGCATCCAGCCAGCCCTGCTTTACCCAATACTGCCAATTCTGACATTTTAGATTTATTGCCTCGACAGGATCGCCGAACACGGCTGTCGAAAGCTCGATATTTCTGCCGCGAGCGCGGTATTCCAAAATCAGCTCGCGCACCGATTTAACGTAATCGGTAACCTTTTCTGCGCGCCAATCGAGGAATTTCTTCCAATCGTCGCACTTCGTATCGGGAATGGTATCGATATCAATGCCGGTATCGGCAAGAAATTCGCGCTTCGTATATTCGTCAAAGCCTGCCGAGCGGTCGATGCCGTGTATAACGGGATAACGGATATAGTCGAGCTGGAATCCGTCGAAATCGTAATTATCCAAAATTTCTTTTACCAACGAAAGCAAAAGCGCCTTTACCTCGGGCAATGCGGGGTTAAGGAAATAAAAATCGTCGTAAGCATCGTGCAGCAATCCGCCGTCCTTGCGGCGATGCATATATTCGGGGTGAATATCCGCCATCGGACAGCCGTGTCCCTTCACGCCGAAGAAATAATCCTCGAACCAGCAATGAATCTTCACGCCCTCCTGCTTACATACGCGTATAAACGAATCGATAACGTCGAACCCGTTTTCGTAGCCCTTGCGTATCGGCAGAAAATCGTGCACGCACTTTTGCGCGTTTGCATAGCCTTCGTAGTTGGTTTCGATAAGAATCGAATTAAAGCCGGCATCCTTCAAGCGCAATACCGTTGCGCGCACCTGCTCCTCGCTCTTTTCGTGCGGTCTGTGCCACACCGCGCGTATTTCGCCCTTTACCGATTTTGCGGTAACGTAGTAAGCTTCCTCGCAAATTTCGGCAACCGAAGCATAATTTCCGCTATCCTTTGCCGCCTTCGCCTGCGAAAGAAGTGCTTCCGCGCTATCCTTATCAAATCCGCTGCCCTCTGCAATTCTTTCGGCAATACGGCTTTCGATAACCTCGATTTTTGATTCCGCATTGATTTTCAAAGCGTTTTCGTCGATTTCTATACCAAAGGTACCGTTTTCCTCATCGATAACAGCCTTTGCGCCGACCATCGCGTTTTTGCTCAAAAAGCGCATAGCCTCGCCGTGTCCCGATGCGACGTAGCCGCCCTCGGTAACCTCGTTGTTGTTTCTGCCGCACCGCACGATTCTGCCGTCGAGCACGCAAACCTCGTACCCGTATGCGTTGGTGCCGGTGTTGCCGACCTTGTTGTAGATAACCAATTCGTCTGCGCCGCGCGCGCCGTTATAGTGAGCTATTTTAAACAGTTCCATAACATCTTCCTTTTTTGTTTATTACGCTTTTATAATAACACACAATCGCAGCAAATTCAACACAAAAAAGCCCCGTTTGGAGCTTTTTTGCAGGAAAAGAAAAGATTATGAAGCGGGATTTCCCGTAGCTTTTTACAAAAAGTAAGCTGTTTTTAGCAATATAAAGCTTTTCGATTTTTGCATCAGCCGCCGAAGCAAGCGGTAAAAAGCGTTAGCAACGATATAAACAATGCCGATCCCATCACGCCTTTTATAAATCCGTTCACAAATCCGTCGCGGTCGTTAACCGTCTTCTTTGCCAAGGTAACGAAATCTTTCATTTTAATATCCTCCGTTCTGCTTTTTTTAACCGTCCGAAACGGGTTTCTTTCGTTCGGTTATCAAATATAAATCTGCTTTGGTTGTCTTACAAGCTTATTATATCCGCCACCGTGTACAATAATCGGGACAATGCTTTGCGTTTTCGAACAAATTTTCGTAAATTTCGAAAAAAATACCGCCGTAAATTAATACGACGGTACTTTTTTATTAAGCGAATGGCTTTTTGAAAAAGACCTTACGGCAGAAGGAGGTGTATAGAAAACTGCCGCAAGGAATAATTAAAGCCTTTTTTGGCAATTTACTTTTCTCGCTCTGTCGTAATTTGCAAAAAGAGTTTTAAAAACGACTATTTACAAAAAACGCTTCTTGGAATTATCAAACGACAATTCCGTTTAATTACAGGTCATCGGCATCCTGAATCGGTTTGATATCGTTTATCGGTCTGCCCGTATAGCTGCCCAATACGTCGGTATTCATTTCGGGTACCATATTGTTTAATCCGAATAGGTCCGTAACGAGATTAGTCGGGTAATTGGCGTTCGGTGCAAGCGGGTGAGGATAATAATATCTGTCCACGTCGTTAATGCCTTTGGGAAACCTGTATTTTTTTCGTTTTCCCATATTTGATGCTCCTGTCTGAACGAATCTCTTTCGTTCGATTATATTATTGCCGCTTTGCTCGCTTTAATACTTATAATCGGTTGACAAATAAAGGAAAATAATTTAAAATAAATCAAACGAAAAAAGGATAAGATATATGAGAATTATAGGTATAGATTACGGCGATGCCCGCTGCGGCATTGCAATAAGCGACGAAACCGAATTTCTTGCGAGCACGGTCTGCACGGTTAACGTTTCGGGTATGCGCGACGCGGCGAAGAAGTGCGCCGCAAAAATAAAAGAGCTTGGCGGCGCGAGAATCGTGCTCGGCTTGCCGAAAAATATGGACGGAAGCGAATCCTTCCGTGCCGAAAAATCGCGCGCTTTTGCCGAAATGATAATTGCCGAAACCGGCTTGGAGGTTGTATTCGTCGACGAGCGTCTTTCCACCGTCGAGGCGTACACTTATATGAACATCGCCGATTTCAACGGCAAAAAACGCCGCAAGGTCGTCGATGCACTTTCGGCACAGATAATTCTGCAATCCTACCTCGATTCGAACAGGAAGTAATATTTTGGTTTGCGATTTTTCAAGCAAAAGCATTGACAAAGCTTTTCGGTTTTGTTATAATACCCGAGTGTCTGGGTGTGGCTCAGCTTGGGGAATTTTTGCGAACGCCGCCGGGGGCGGTTGCAGTGAGCAAAAATGAGTGGCAGCAACTTGGCGATTGACGAGCGATTTATAATCGCGAAGACAGAGCCTTAGTTGCAACAGGAAGCGCGCTTGGGATTTTTGTCAGGTCTTTAATATATAATTTAATATCTGGGTGTGGCTCAGCTTGGTAGAGCGCTTGGTTCGGGATACCGTACCGAACGGTTCGACCAGAACCTACCGAACCGAGACAATCCCTTAAAGTATGCCACTTTATCGCCCTCGCAGTATTCCTGATAAGTGCGATAAAACGGCTACGACCACATAAATACCCACAAATACGAAATTTTTCGTAGTTTTTTGAAAATAAAATAATAGAGATCGAGGCGTGGCTCAGTTTGGTAGAGCGCTGCGTTCGGGACGCAGAGGCCGCAGGTTCAAATCCTGTCGCCTCGACCAAAAATCCGTGTTTCCCCTATGGGAGACACGGATTTTTTATGTCTTATTCTTTGGTTAATGCTTAGTAAATTTTACACCACCTTGTTTATTTTTATGTTGTGTGATATAATGATAAAAATTAAAATTTTATGGTGAAAGTATGAGAAAAAAGATTTATGAAATAATCGAGCCATCGGATGATGGCGGAAAATTAAGTAGCGTTTATGATCTTATAATGATGTCTACTATTGTTATCAGTATTATTCCTCTTGCTTTTAAAACTGATAATTTATTCTTCCGGTGGATTGACTACATAACAGTTGCAATTTTTATTTTGGATTATATTTTGAGATTAGTAACCGCAGATATTAAACTCAAAAAATCTGTTGCATCCTTTTTTCTATATCCAATTACTCCAATGGCAATCATAGATTTGCTTTCAATATTGCCGTCTGTAACGGTTTTGAATAGCGGTTTTAGACTCCTTAAACTATTCCGTCTATTACGAACATTGAAGGTGCTTCGTGCATTTAAGTTTTTGAGATATTCTAAAAGTTTTGAAATAATATCCAATGTGTTTAAAAAACAGAAAAAAGTCTTGGCAGCCGTAGCTACTATGGCAGTTGCCTATGTTCTTGTTTCTGCATTGGTAATATACAATGTTGAACCTGAATCATTTGAAACTTTTTTTGATGCAATTTACTGGGCAACCATTTCTCTTACAACCGTAGGATATGGAGATATCTATCCGGTATCAACGATTTGAAGAATAGTTACAATGATTTCTTCCGTTTTTGGAATAGCAATTATCGCACTGCCTTCCGGTGTTATAACTGCTGGCTATCTTGCAGAAATTAATAAAGATGATGAATAACAAAAGTTGCCGCCACGGAATGTTCCGTGGCGGTCTGTTCGTTTACGCTGATTGCTGTTCTTTCAGCTTTGCCTTAGCTTCTGCAATCTCAGCTTTAACTTTTGGAATCATCTCTGCAAGGAGGACTTCACATTCCTCTCTCGTTTTGGCATATACATTGAACTTCTTTCGTTTGCCATCGGCAAGCTTGGGAAAGTAACTACCTTCCCATAGGTTTTCACTGACCTGATACAAGCAGCCGGTGCCGGGATTTCGTATTTTGGCTTGTACGGCTTCAAATTTCGGCTTACACGGCTCGTTTGTGTCTTGTTCGGGTGTTTGCTCGTCCTCGGTGTTAACGCTGTCGTTTCGGGCGATACCGCTGTCAATTTTCCTTGCTGCCTGTCTTTGCATTTCAAGTGTGCTGTGCAGGTATATATCAAGGGTGGTTTGGGATGATACATGGCCTATGATCGAAGACAAAGTTTTAACATCCATACCATTGGCAAGTGCCGTTGTAGCGAAGGTGTGCCGTAGATCGTGAAAGCGGATATTTTTGCAACCGGCTCTCTGTAGGATTGTCTTTACCTTTTTATACACAGACTGCGGATTTCTTGGCATATCCTCTATCATCGGCGACGGGAATATCCACCTTGAGTTTACCGTCATTTTATATTCGGCCAACACATTTAATATCACTTTCGGCAATATTATTGTTCTTATCGACCCTTTGGTTTTAGGCTCGGTGATCTGCATACTTCCTTTGACGTGATATACCTGTCTGCAGATGTGTAGCTCGCCGGTTTGGAAGTTTAGGTCATCCCACTGTAATGCTAAGAGTTCACCTCGACGCATTCCTGTTGTAAGTTCCAAGAGTAGCATTTCGAAGTAGCCTTCGTACTTGGCTTGTATGAGGAAGCGTTGCATTTCTTCGGGTGTCAGCACCTGCATCTCACGGGATTTCTTTGGCGGTAGTTTACAACCGATTGCAGGGTTTACCGTTATCAGCGATTCGCTTACCGCCTTTTCAAGCGCTTGTCTGCATACAGCGTGTATTGAGCGTATCATTCGGTCGGATAAGCCTTCTCCTAAACATTCGGCATATTGAAGCCGACCGCCTTTCTTGGCGCTTGCATAGAACTGTTGCAGGTCATTTTGCGTGAGCTTGTTTAATTTAACGCTACCGATTTGAGGGATAATATGCTTGTAGATGCGGTTTTCGTAACTTGCCTGAGTTGACTGCCGTATGGTCATCTGACAATAATGTCTGTACCAGAAGTCAAGCCACTCACCGAAGGGCATATCCGATTTTACGGTATCACGCTGTATAAGATTTATTTCCTCTTTAAGTTTTTCAAACTTTTCAAGGCATTTTGTCTTTTCGAGGGCGGTGACACATTTGGTGATGGGAAGACCTTTTTCATCGTAGCCGATAACCACTCTTGCTTCCCAACGACCGTCTGCTCGTTTGCGAAGCGTACCCGAACCTTTCTTTCTCTTTTTACTCATATTAAATTCAACCCCTTTCCGAACATATCCTCAACAAAGTTTTCTACAATGTCGGATGCTCTTTTTTGCATATCTGTTGTAACGTGAGTATAGGTGTCAAGCGTGAAGCTCGCATTGGTATGACCAAGGATTCCCGATAGTGTTTTGGCATCAACTCCGCTTGTGAGAGCGTGAGTGGCGAAGGTGTGCCGTAGGTCATGAAAGCGAATGCTCGGCAGGTCTGCGCTTTTAAGGATAGCCTTCATTTTGTTGTATACCGAGCAAGGCGCTATCGGTCTTGTCGGATCGAGAGGATGTTCAAATATCCATTCGCTTCGGCTTTTGCGCTTACGCTCTTTTAATATCTCTACCGTGCTAAGCGGTAGGAGTATAGAACGCTTGCCTTGACCTGTTTTGGTTTCACCCTCAATGAAACCGCCTTTCTTATCGTGCGTTATACTGCGGTTAATTTTAAGCACACCTTCGGTTTCGTCAAAGTCTGTCCATTTAAGACCGCACAGCTCACCTCTGCGAAGTCCCGTTGTCATTTCCGTGTAGAATATATCGTGCCATATAATATCGTTTTCTATGGCATTCATAAATCTTTGGAGCTGTTCTTCGTTTAAGATCTGAAGCTCCGGCTTTTTCTTTTTCGGAGGATTTGTACCAGCCGTTGGGTTCTTCGGTATAAGGTGTTCCTTTACGGCATCGTCCATCGCTTTGTGAAGCATATTGTGGATGCGGACGATAGACGAGTCGGAGAGACTTTTACCGAATGTGGGATGGTAGTTCTTTCTGCCTTCCTTTTTGAGCTTTACATACATTTTTTGTATGTCGTTGGCGGTAATAAAGGCGATGGTTTTATTACCAAGGTTAGGCTTGATATAATCATCACACATACGCTCGTAACTATCAAAGGTGCTTGGACGGATGGTGTTTCGCATATACTTTTCAAGCCACACATCCAACCACTCGCCGAGTGTCATTTTGCTGTTCTCGGTAAGTTCCACGCCTTCATACTCATTTAATTTACGGTGCATCTTTTCGGTTAGTTCTTTCTGTGTTTTACCGTACACATAACGGAAGATGGGAGAGCCGTCATCCTTATGACCGACTATAATTCTGCCTTCCCATTTTCCTTTAAGTTTTCTAACCATTCCGTCACCGTTAGGTCTGCGTTTTGCCACATTATCAACTCCTTTCATTTAGTTTTCTTTTTGCGACAACACAATACCACATAACCTTTTCAATATCCAGACAATATTGACCGTAGGTTCGAGTTTTTTACATGCTCTGCTCATAATAATTTTCATAGTCGCTTTGTTCGGGACGAATACCAAGTGCCGCTTTCTTTTGCGCGATCTTGGAACGGAGTTTACCGTCAACCTGAGAGCGTAACTTTCTATCCCTGTTGTCATAGCTTTGGCTGATTGCCCGGATCAGTTGACAAAGAATTCTGCCGAAAGCAGAGGCAGTATAATTCTGCGGTGTATAATTTTCGCTGTACTGTGTGTTATTAAACTCCACCGCCGCCTTGACTATAATATTTTTAATACTGCGGAATTCTTTGTTGTCTTCCAGCGGAATATCCGGTGTTTTCTTTTCGTGGTAGAGAGATAATTTTTCACGGTTAATTTCATTCCACTTATGATACAGGTCAGCTATATCTTTATCCTTTGCAAGCTCACGCACGATACTGTCTACCGTATCTTTAATATCTTTCGGCAGGTATCCGTAAACTTTTTTACCCTTTACCGATTTTAATTGCTTGGCAAGATTAAAGAATAAAAATTCAAGCTGCGGTGTTAAGGTGTAACCGTTTTCTTCAAAGTGTTTTATCCTTTCCTTGAATTTTTCCTTAACCAGCTCACGCTGTTTGGTTTGCATTTCAAAAAGACGGTATTGCTCACCGCGGAATATTTCGTTACCGAACATACTGCGCATATCATCAATAGACCGCTTTGTGATCCAACCTTGTTTGGCATCGGCAGAGTAGACCATCAGATGCACATGAGGATGATGGTCTTTATTGTGGAACGCTGCATACCAACGGAGGTTTTCCAAATCAATATTATGGGCATCGGCAATTTCAGCAACGATACTGCGAATCAAATCACGCCATCGGGACGGATTATTATACCGAAGTCGCTCGGCATCTTCACGGCGAAGACTGATAACGTGAGTCCATATAATTCCCTTGTGATTAGAAACTTCTTCGGCAACTTTATCAAGGTCAATCTTGTCATCGGTCTGTGAAAATAAACCGTGTGTGCCGAGTTTCGCAACACCGGGGCGCTCTGCATAATACTTCACAAGATTTTTAACACCGTCAAGCCTGTCAATGTTTCTATCAATCACCGCATCTATAAATTCGGTTGCGTTAGATTTGCACGGTTCTTTAAGATAATCTTCATATTCAAGATAGTCTTTTGTTTCGGGATAGGCTTCAAGAATATTTTTAATTAAACGCTGTTGACGGACTGTTGATGGTGAGCGGTCGAGACCGACCGCCACCTTTTCCACGCTCTCGCGCGTTGCCATATACCGTAAGAGTTTTCCTGAATTCGATGCTTTCGGATTACGGGTATACCGACTTGTGAATATAATTTTTGGCATTAGTAATCACCTCCGCCGCTATTAAAATAATCGTAGTCGGTATAAACATTTTCTCTCTGCTGCATATCTTGAAGTGAAACAATACCGTTAGTCGAGGCAACCTTTTCGGCGCACCAACGGTAAAGTTCTTCAAGATATTCTGGTTGAAACTCATGGTCATCTGCAACCACTTGCGTTAGCATTGAAAGCTGCACCGCCATTTTGAAAATAATTTCCGATAAATTTTGCTCGGTACTTTTAATTTCACTCTTGATACTTGATGCGAGTATCGGCGAAATATAATTTAGATTTTTGCCTTGCCTGAGGTATCCAAGATAAAAATCTATCGCCTTTAATACGAAGGCATTGAGCGAGCGCACGTGTGCTTCGTCAAAGTTTTCTCGAATTTCCTCTTTGAGCTTTTCGCCCATACGGACGGTGAAAGTGTACTTTTTATCCATTTTTCTTCTCCTTTTGCTAAGATAGCATAATTTTGCGTTTACGGCGCCTTTGAAAATCTCCAAACGGTCGGCTCTGCCGTCCGATGTGGTGCCGTGCGTGATAGCGCACTTTAACCCGCTTCAAATAATGACGACCGATTTCCGTCTATAATACTGTGTTTTCGGTCGTATTCTTCGAGTTTGCGGATTACATTCAGCCGTGCCATTTCTCGCTCTGCTTTCCTAAGCTGTTCTGCATTAAAATGGTCGACAGCATCCTGTATCGGACGGATGGTGTAGAGCAAATTGCCATTTTGCTTTTTACCGGATTTCAACGTTACCGTTGTCGGCTCGGTTGAGATAAGACACCTGTCTTCAAGGCTTCGTACATATTTCATAACAGTTTTACGGGTGAGACCCAAAGCCTCACCCATTTTTCTGTAGCTCGGATAACATTGGTAGGTGTTGTGATCTTCGCAATAAATAAGATAGTTATATACTGCGATTTCGCCAACCGATAAACCAAGGCGCATTATTTCATTCGGAACCATATAAAAGTTTTTACACGGATCCCGTTTCTGTGAACCGAAAATCATTTAAGCACCTCTCCCGAAATCATACTCGACCATAAGTCCAGCCAATTCTTCTGCGGTTAGATGCTCACGCAAAATTAACCACGCTAACAATTTTGCACCTTTGGAACGGTACTGGTTTTTGAAAAGTTCATAGGCATCTATCACGGTTCCTGATTCCAATTCATCACAAAGAATACGGCGCACATCATTTTGATAATAAATTTTACCGAACACAATAATTTCTTCGCTGTAGGTGAGTTCGGCAAACGCCTGTATCAACATCCTGTATTCTTCGGTGTTATCAAAAAGTTCTTGCACCTCTTTTGTGAGGATACGTTCTCGCAACGCTTCAAACACATCTTCTTCCTTGTACCAATAAATTAAATTTTTATTCATTGCATTTACCTCCGATCTTCTTTTTTATCCACGCCTGAAATTCTTCCTTGGGTACTACAAATCGGTTGCCGATTCTCACCGCAGGGAAGTCCTTTTCGTGCATAAGTTCATAGGCGGTGGACGATGCCACGCCAAGTGTTTTTGCTACCAAGTCTGCGTTCAAAAACAGCGGTAGCTCGTCATACGATTTGATTTCTGAATGTTTCATGTTTGTATCAATCCTTTATAATTTATTTGACTCTCTTATTTGAAAACGCAGAGTCTGCGTTTTGTTTTTCTACCGCTGTACTCTAATTTACAGCGGAGTTTTGTCTGCAATGAGCACCGTCATCACTCCTTCCTTGAATATAAATTTTGCCCCCATCTTAAAAAGTGGGGGCAGTATTCATATTGCGTTTTATTATATTTTGTGATATACTGAAAGCAAATCGAGGTGATATAGGTGCAAGTTAAATATCAGATTTACAGACTGTCTGCGAAAAGCATAATGGGATACGCTGAAAATAGCGGGCGCGATACTTTTGAATATAGATACAAGCTTTCCAAATCTCAGACCGATAAATGTAAAATATATACCGTCCAACACGAGCAGGAAGACAATGCCTTGTTCTTTCAGATCATGTGTCAGCTGCACGGCGATGACTTTCAAACACCCACCGATAAAAAACTAATTACTGACCTTTCAAGTATTATTTGTATCGTGGATTTTGAAGGTGTTTTCGACCGCAATTCTTCATCCCCTAAAACTTTAGAGTTGCAAAGCAAAGCGAAAAGTATGTTTGACGATGCCGGTATCGGATTAGATTTAGGTGCAGGATACCATCGTTACTATGCTTTCGAACGCTCAGCAAGTATGAGCCGTAAATCTCAACTCACCTTTATCCGCGATGATTTTTATTATCCTGTTCGCCGCCGCATTATGATGGATATAGAACTTGGCGACTGTCAATTGTCTAAACTCTACGCTTATAATGGCTTGATGCTTTCCAGCGGTGAGCGTGTGGATAATATTGAAATAGATAAACCGCACCGTGTTATCGTCATCGATAACCCTGAGTATAATGAAAGAAATGTTCCTATCATAACCGTTAAAGACACAACCGGCGAAGGCAACGTTCGCAAATATGAGCGTGTGGAAACGGTTGAGGATGTAACCATTACCGCCTTTGACGGCGAAGGTTTGATTTCAAAAGAATATGCCAAGGTAATTGATAAAGCGTATTGTGGTGAACATGTTCATACCTCATTTCAGATACGTATGCCGTATGTGAAAGGCATGCTTCACAAGGTTGATTTTAAACATTTTCTTTCCTCAGCCGGTGTGCAAACCATAACCGATATTTATGGCAATAGTCATCGTATTGATGATGTGGATATTATCCTTACCAAGAGTATGTTTAAGGGATACGGTTGGCTTAAAGATTGTAATATGACTTGGGATGATTATTGGAATGCGTTTCGCAAATATAATCACGCTTTATATATCACAAACGTCAGCCACGTTATTCCGCAGGAATATACCGACCTTAATTATCAATTCATAAGCACTCTTGCCATAACCGACGAAGAATTCCGCCCCAAAGATTTACCTGACGGATGGGATCATTCACCCAACGATGATGAGCGTCATTGGCTCACAAAACGCACGGAGGTGGAATATTACAACCTTTGTTGCAATGAAGAATACCGTTTGAATTATTTTCTGAGAGTATTAAACACAAAGGGATATGACAAGGAAAGGAGGCTCTACCGACTCGCGCGGATTTTAGAGAAAAATCCGTTATTTATTAATGAGTCTGTATATCACGATGAACTGAAAACAAGAGCCGAGAAAATATTTGAGGATTATGCTGTCGGCACTATCCTGATTGAAGGCGATAACCGTTTCCTTTCGGGTGATTTAATAGAATTTTTATATTGGTTATTGGACGATGACCGCAAGCAGAAATTTACACAGCGCATATTCAGCAAGGTCGCAAAGAAAACAAAATTAGAACCTTTTTCTTTTTATGCGCCGGGTTCAAAATATAACAGCGGACAGGTTTGCACGCTTCTCCGCAATCCGCATATTGCAAGAAACGAAGAGGTGCAACTTAGAGTTCATACCGAACTCAAAAAAATGGATGCACTGCGCAGTTTATATCTGCATCATCTTACCGATGTTGTTATGATAGATCCTACCATTTTGGCGGCTGAGCGTTTGGGCGGTGCCGACTATGACGGTGATATGATACGCACTGTTTCCGACCCGCTTGTAAATGAATGTGTCAGCCGCAACTATGCATCCGCTGATCTTAACCATCGCAGTAATATACCGCTGCTTAAAATTCCATCTGCCGAACCTCAAATACGAAATGCGAACGATAACATTGCGCGATATGAAACTATCCGCAACACCTTTTCTTCTCGTATCGGGCAGATTTCCAATGCTGCACTCGACAGGAGTCTTATTGCTTATAACGAAAACTCCAGCGCCGAGGAGCGTGAGCATCGCCGTAAGGAAGTTGAGACCTTGGCTATCCTTACAGGTCTTGAAATCGACTCCGGCAAAAGCGGAGTAAAGCCTGACCTTTCAGAGTATTTAGGAAGCGGACGGGCAGAGAGAAGCGTATTCTTAAAATATAAATATCTGCAAGAAAACAAGGATGTTGCAACCCCTTGGTATCAGCCTTCCAATAAAAAACAAATGAAAGAACTGCTGAATACTACCGATTGGGACAGCATCACTTCTAACGTAGAGCGTATGCCGTATCTTGCAAATAAACTGAAAGATAACACCGTTCCTATAGCAAAAAAGAAAATACCCGATTCTGAACTGTTTTCCTTTGCAGTCCAACCCGATTGGAAAGATACACTTGACAGCGGAACGCTTTTTTGGATGGAAGGTCTGATTGCGGATTATAACGAAGCACTTAACCGTATCCGAAGAAGCCGTGTTACTATCAATAACCGAAGCCGTCAGAATGACGTTAACCGTATTCTTTATTCAATGGGAAAGGAATTAATTTATGATTCCGATTCCCTTTATTCTGCCTTTGCAGGGATTGACGATGAATATATCGCTATCGTTCGTGAGGCTATTATTAACGAAAAGTGGCATTTGATGGAACGTGAAGAGCGTTACGATTTTGTAAAGCGGCATTTTCCTAATGCGGATTTTTATCGGTATTATGACCTGCTTTGCGATTTTCGTCACGGCGGATTCCGTCTGCTCGGCGATATTATTTGCGATATTGATGATGAAAACAAATCTGAAAAGCGCAAGGAACTTCACAAGAAAGAAGACCGCGAGGAGCTTACTGCTATGCTTAACGGTTATCTTAATAAGCCACCTGCCGAGTCCTTCCGTGATGCTGTTATCCGTACCTGTCTTGCACTTATTGAAAAAAGAATGAAGCCGAGCGAATCAATTCCGTATGTGGTTGCACTTGGCAAACGAAGTTTTATGTGGGACGTACTTTGCGAGTATGTGGAAGATACTGTTTTAAGGAAGGAGGAGAACCATGCTTAACGAACAGCAAGAATTTTTATCTTATACAAGCGTTTCGGAATACACATCGAAAAACAAGCAGGATTTCTCTTACCTTGGCAGAACCGCATTTGCTACAATTCTCGACTTCGAAGGATTACCGCGTATCCTTTCGATTATCGCACGTGGCTATATGCACGAAACAAACTCTCCCGATATTGACCGAGCATACAGAGCGCTTTGTGCTTGGTGCAGTATTCCCGATAAAAAAGAAAATGCCACCCGTGAAGAGTGGCAATATAAAAGTGATTTTCGTGAGTTACATGAGGAGTTTCCTGAACTCGTTACCGAGGATGGACAAGGTTGGTTTTACCGCCATGTTCACGGTATCGCGGACTATATTTTAAGCAACCCCAACAAAACAAGTAAAGGTGCATACGATAACGCCCTTGCTATCGAAAGCGGTTTTGATAAAAAATGGCGCAACAAGGTTATTCAATTTCAAATCCCTATCTTTTCCGAAAAGACAAAAGGTGCGTGGATTGTCCGTTTTGACGATATGATCGCTGATGCTTTGGAACTCGGAACTTTAAAAGTTTATCCCGAAACTTTGCCGGAGAATATATCCAAAAAATTATCTGTTGTTCCTGATGAACTACGGGATAAGGTTTCTTATCTTATTGCATATTATCTCGCAAATATTGATGATGAGATTGAGTGGGTTGTTTTGCCTGTAGTTTCTCTTGATGCTTATTTCGGCGGTACGACCTTCAGCAAGAAAATTTTAAGCAAGCTGCCGAAGGATATTATTATCCGTGACCGCACAAGTTACGGTGTGAGCAGATATAAGGTGTCCGAAAAGTTGGTATATAAAGAATTGCAACGGAGAAAAATTGCAAAGCTTTAAAAACGCTTTTTCTTTGGTTCATGCGTAGTAATTTTTACCCATCAAAAAAGAGGTTATTATTACATTTTGGTACAAACCACTTTTAGCGTTTTAACACCTCGAAAACCCAGTGTTTATGCGGGTTTTGGTTTGTGCAATATTTTGGTACAAACCACCTGTTTTTTTGATAAAAAATCAGAGCAAAAAATCTCCTGTTATATTGCACAGGAAACGATGAAAATATTGCTGTTTATAATTTCAATTTCGGAGTGAAGAGGTTTATTCAGCAAATATTCCTGTGCAGAATACCGAGGGAGCCCGTACAATCGAATAGAAAACCTTTCATCGATGCTCACCATTATCTGCACCGCACAAATCGCTACAAAGCCAATTACATATGAAAACCTCAAAAATACATATGAAATGGTGTCAAATACATATGAATTGCTCTAAAATACATATGAATTGGATTGTATCATTTCATATATATAACCAAAAACTCCGAGCCTGTGATTTCTCACTTGCTCGGAGTTTTATGTTATCCGCCGTAATTTTTCTCACTCATACATACGCAGACGTACCATTTACCGTTTGCCTTTGTTACTCCTACGGCTATGTATGGATATTGGGAACTGCCAACATACGACCAATGTCCTTTGCTGTGATGGAATCCGTCTGCGATACGGTCTGACATACTTTCTGCCGTACCGAACCAATCTCCCATGCCGATGGCTTCTCGATTGTAGCCTTGATAATAACTATCCTCGGCGGTGATACCATACAGTGTCATATCTACGAATTCTCCGTATTTTAATTCGTTACAGGCATCACGGGAACTTGTATGAGAAAAGTTAGTTGTCAGCTCGTTTGCCCTGTACCGCGCCACCTTGGTTAGTCCGGGGAGCATCGTAGCTACCGTGTCGCCTTGTGCTGTGCGATAGGCATTTATTTTTTCAATTACAAGTCTTTCTATATCCGCAGGATCAACCTCCGGCCACTGTATGCCAACATATATTTCTTCTTGGGGTTCTTCGGTTTTCGGCGGTGTTTCTTTTTCGGATTTCGTAATTTCCGCCGCCGATGGCTCGGTAAGTTTGGCGGTTGCCGTTGGCTTTGGTTCTTCTTTTGGCTTTGCCGTTGTTGGCTCTGTGGTGGTCATAGTCTGCTCGATTGCCTGATCCGCACTCTCGGTCGGGGTAGGCTCTTTTTCTTTCTCTGTCGGCTCTACCACCGTTACAGGCGGTTTTTCCGTTATTATCGTTTCGGATACCGTTGTTGGTGGACTTTCGGTAGGTGGCAGTGCGGTGTTGCCGCCGCATCCCACCATACTTACGAGCACCCCACAGCAGAGAAGAAGGATTATGGCTTTCTTCATATATCCTCAACCTCCTGCAGACCTTCCATCACTTCCACCATTATGCGAGTGGCAAGGATAAATCCTGAACTGAACGCCTCACGCTCAGTGATGCAGGATAATTCGCTTGTGCAGTCTTTGAACTTTTCAAAGGTTTCTTTTTGTTTTTCGGTTAGCCCTGCCGTCAGTTCATCCTCGTTTTTGCATATCAGTTTGACGAGCTTATCCATCCTCGTTCCTCGCTTGATATACCTTTCGTGCGGACTGATATTACCGTAGTATAAATCTTCAAGTGTTGTCATGTGCGTTGCACCTCCTTTTGCAACACAAATACATACCACAACACCTTTTACAAGTCCAGCGAAATATTCAAACGGTAGAGAAAAACCCTGCCGTTAAGATATGATTATGCAATTATTCTCTTTTACACTTTACTATTGCTTCGGTAATATCTGTCAAAACAAGTTCGCCGTTTTGGTTGTACGCTTCTATTGTAACCTCAACCAATCCATTTTTTGTGCTTCTTTTTTCGAGTCTTGTAATGGTAGCTTTACCTGTTAAGATATCTTCAACATATACCGGTTTTAACCATTCGATCTTGGTAGACTTACCTGCAAGCAAGTCCTCTCCGAAGAAATCTACCTCAAGATATTTTGCCCATACAGACATAAACGACATCACACCGGGAGCAATCAACTTTCCAAAGGGAGTTTTCTTTGCATATTCTTCATCGGTATGAAGTGGAATATTATCGTATGTATATGCAAAATCTAACATTTTTTGCTTTTCTATAACAGCCGGAGCGATTTTTACGGTCATGCCAAGTTCTATATCATCAAAATACATTGTAGCACCTCTCAAACAATCAAATTCCAAAGTTTTTCAAACAGTGGGACAATGTTATGTATTATCGGAGCGAAGAGAATTGCAGGTAAAAAATCTGCAACCTTTATTTTGGTGATACCCATTAAATTTGTACCAATCATAATAATTAATATCGAACCGGCGCAGGTCATTTCATTGATGGCACCGGTACTCATCAAGGGTGAAATCAATCCGGCAAGAATAACAAGTCCACCTTGAATAACGAATACGGCAACAGAGGACAAAAGAACGCCGATACCAAGGCTTGAAGCAAGCATTATTGAGGATACCAAATCAAGCATAGCTTTTGTAATCAGTACCGAGTTATCGCCTGTAAGACCTGCTTGAATAGAGCCGGTCACAGTCATTGAACCTACACAGAATAAAAGAGTGGCGGTGATTATGCCTTCTGCAACAGAAACGGTTGAACCCTCTTTTTTGAATTTTGTTTCGACCTTTTGAGCAAGTCGGTTAATAGCACCATCTATGTTTAGCAATGTTCCGACAATAGCACCCAAAACAACGGCGGCAATCAATATGAGTACATTTTCACTGCACAGACTACCTGAAATTCCGATATATAGTGTGCAAGCACCGAGACCAATCATAGCCGCATGGCTCACTCTTTCGGGTATTCCTTTTTTAAACAGCAAACCGATGGATGAACCGACAATTACTGTAATTACATTAACAATTACACCTAACATTTATTTTCCCACTTTTCTTATACTTATAAAGGGACTACAAACTGTGTTTTGCAGTCCCTTCGTTTTACTTAGAAAGCATAACCTTATCACTTGTCATTTGTGTTCCGCTGGATGCTTCAAACATTTGGAGAAGCTGTTCGATAGTAAGTTTTTTCTTTTCTTCTCCTTTAACGTCAACGACTATCTGGCCTTCATGCATCATAATCAGTCGATTACCGACACGGATTGCATCTGCCATATTATGAGTGATCATAATGGTCATAAGATTGTTCTTTGCAACAATATCCTCGGTTATATCAAGAACTTTCTTTGCGGTTTTAGGATCAAGCGCTGCCGTATGCTCATCGAGAAGCAAGAGCTTTGGCTTTTTGAGAGTTGCCATTAAAAGCGTAAGCGCCTGACGTTGTCCACCTGAAAGCAATCCAACCTTTGCAGTAAGTCTGTCTTCGAGACCTAAATCAAGAATTTTTAAAAGTTCCTTATATTCTTTTCTCTCTTTGGCGGTAATACCCGCCCTGAGTGTTCTTCTTTTTCCTCTGCGTGCGGCAAGTGCGAGATTTTCTTCAATCTGCATATCTGCCGCTGTGCCTGTCATAGGGTCTTGAAAAACACGACCTAAATATTTAGCACGCTTATATTCGGGAAGCCTTGTAACATCAACACCGTCAACGATAATGTTTCCGCAATCCACAGGATAAACACCTGCAATCATATTGAGCATTGTAGATTTGCCTGCACCATTACCGCCGATAACGGTTACGAAATCGCCTTCATCAAGATGAAGGTTGATACCGTTAAGAGCCTTTTTTTCGTTTATCGTTCCGGGATTAAAGGTTTTTTCAACGTTAATAATATCAAGCATTTGCTTTGCCTCCCTTCGAATGACTCATATGCTTTTCGGTAAACTGTTTTTTCCAATAAGGGATAGCAAGGAAAATAGCAACAATCGCCGCAGAAAGTAATTTCAAGAGATTAGCATCAAGTCCCATTGTTATAACGGCTTGAACAACAATGTAATAAATAATCGAGCCGAAAGCAACTGATAAAAGTCTGAGAGCAAAGTTTTTAAATATCTTCCCAAATAATGCTTCGCCAATAATAACAGCGGCAAGACCGATAACGATAGCGCCTTGTCCCATTTTAACGTCAGCAAAGCCTTGGTACTGAGCAAGGAACGCACCGGAAAAAGCAACCAGACCATTGGAAAGCATAATGCCGAGCACTTTATTAAAATTGGTATTGATACCTTGAGCGCGGCTCATATTAAGATTTGCACCTGTCGCACGGATACCGCAACCCATTTCCGTGCCGAAGAACCAATAGAGTGCGGCAATTAAAACAACTAAAACGATACCAACGGTAATCAATGGATTATGGAGAGCAAATTCCTTAACCCAACGAAGCGAAATGAGGAGGTCTGTCTGATTGACATTTACCGATTGATTAGCTTTACCCATAATTTTAAGGTTGATAGAGTAAAGAGAAAGCTGAGTCAAAATACCTGCTAAGATAGGCGGAATTCCCATAAAGGTATGCAAAAGTCCTGTAATAGCACCTGCAAGAAGACCTGCTATAAAAGCCGCAATCATTGCAAGCCATAAATTGCAACCGTTTAAAATGAGTACAACGGCAACGGCACCTCCTGTGGCGAAGGAACCGTCTACCGTAAGGTCGGCAACATCAAGAATACGATACGTAATATAAACGCCAATTGCCATAATGCCCCAAATCAAGCCTTGCGAAACAGAGCCGGGCAGTGCGCCCATTAATTGACTAAAAATTTCCATTATTATTCACCCGTACAGTAAAAATAGGTAAACAGCCGGAGAGAAGATTTTTTCTCCCCGGCTGAATTGTCATTTATTTGCTTTCTTCAATAGCAGTATATCCTTCAAGAGGAGTGATGCCTAAAGCTTCGCAATTTTGCTTGTTATATTTAGGCGTCTGTTTTTCGGCATATTCAATAGGCATAGTAGAGATATCTGCTTCACCCTTTAAGATCTTCACAGCCATCTTACCGGTGGTGTAGCCAAGGTCATAGTAGCTGATAGAAAGTGTGGCAATACCACAACCGGAGCAGATACCTTCTTCACCTGCAACAACGGGAACCTTCTTGGGTTCGCAAATGTTATCAATGATACCGGTATTTTCCGCAACGGTATTGTCGGTAGGAACATAAATTACATCACAGTTATCGGCAGCATTGGTACAGATTTGAGCGAGGTCATTAGAATCAGTAAAGGGATAAAGAGTTGCTTTAATACCTTTCTTTTCAAGTTCCTTCTTTACAACGTCTACTTGGTATTGGCTGTTTGCTTCCTTAGAGCAGTAGAGCAAACCAACACTTTTTGCATCGGGACACCACTCGGTAATCATTGCTGCCTGCTTATCAAGAGGAGCAAGATCGGAAGTGCCGGAAATGTTATCACCAACGGTTCCGTTGAAATTTTTGATTTCAAGAGCAACACCGTATTCAGTTACGGAAGTGCCAAGAATCGGAATATCGCCGGTTGCAGCAGCCGCCGCTTGAAGTGCAGGAGTTGCATTTGCCATAATCAAGTCAACGTTATTCGATACGAACTGATTAGCAATGGTAGAGCAGGTGTTGGGATCGTTCTGACCGTTTTGGAAATCAAATTCTACGGCATCTTCACCGAGTTCATCAATGATTGCCTGCTTAAATCCATCGGTTGCGGCATCCAGCGCAACGTGTTCAACAAGCTGAACAATACCAATCTTATACTTTCCGTCATCCTTACCTGAGCATCCGCTGAAGGAAATCATACAGCCTACGCAAAGCGTAAGTACTAACAGAATCGAAACTACTTTTTTCATTATAAAAATCTCCTTTTGACTTAGACTCGTTTGAGTCTTGCAATTTTGTTGTACTTATTGTATAATACATTCAACCATTAGTCAAACAAATGATTTCAATATTTACTATCGACATTTTCGATATTGGAGGATAAAGAATGGAATTACGGAATTTAATCACATTTATTCATGTTGCTGAGCTCGGCAGTTTTACAAAAGCTGCGGAACAGCTTGGTTATTCGCAGTCAACCGTTTCTTTTCAAATCAAACAATTGGAAGACGAGTTAGAGTGTTTACTTTTTGAAAGAATCAATCACACGATAACATTAACCGAACGCGGTCATCAACTCGTTTCATATGCGCATCAGATTCGAGCACTTACGGATGATTTTAAAGAAAATATCGGTGCTGAGCAAAACTTAAGCGGACATATTCACATTGTCACACCCGACTCGGTTTGTGAAGAAATGATAAATGCTCATTATAAAGATTTTCATAAAAAATACCCGCACATTTTGATTCAATTTTCTACGGGTGACTCAGCTATAATGCTTGGTATGCTCGACCATAACGAAGCCGATATAATTATTACTCTTGACCACCGCCTGTATAATAAAGATTATATCATCGCAAAGGAGCAATTGGTTCCGATGCACTTCGTTGCGGATTCAAACTCTAAATTTGCGAAGAGAAAAAATCTTTTTATGAAAGATATTATAAACGAACCTTTTATTTTAACTGAAGTAGGTCAAGGTTATAGACGAGTTTTCGACCGAGAACTTGCGAAAAAATCATTGGAGATAAATCCCGTTCTTGAAATCGGACGAACCGATATAATAACATCGCTGCTAAGGGACAGCGATATGATTTCATATCTGCCTGATTTTGTTACAGCGGATCTTATAAAACAAGGTAAGCTTTGTTATCTTGACGTAAAAGATATGAACATTGATATTTGGAAACAGCTTATTTATCATAAAAATAAGTGGATGTCCAAAGCTATGAAAACATTTATTGACTATGTTATAGCGCATGAATTCTCAAAATAATTTCACATAAAAAACAGGAATCGGATTTCAGTATCCGATTCCTGTTTTTGCTCATATACGATTAAATTTTTGAAAGCAATCCATCAACAAATTGCTTCGCCAATCTTGCAGATCTTCCGCCGCGCTCTAATGCAAAACGCTCGGCAAGTCCGTCAATTTCTTCTGTCGGTATTTCAACACCATTTTCCTTTACCAAATGGTGAACGATGTGCAAGAAGGTTTCTTTATTGGGTTTTGAGAAGGTTACGTGGATTCCAAAGCGCTCAGACAAGGAAATGAGTTCCTGCATCGTATCGTTACGATGAACGTCATCGCCCTCACGGTCGGAGAATTTTTCTTTAATGATGTGACGGCGGTTGCTTGTAGCGTAAATAACCACATTGTTTGACTTGGCAGTAACCGAGCCTTCAAGCACCGCTTTAAGAGCATTGAAATTATCATCATCTTTAAGGAACGAGAGGTCATCAATGAACAAAACGAATTTCAAAGGATTGCTTGACAGTTCATCCAAAATCTTGGGAATGCTGCGAAGCTGATCCTTCCTTACCTCAACAATACGAAGTCCTTCGTTCCACAAAGCATTAGCAACGGCTTTTACGGTTGAAGATTTGCCCGTACCTGCATCGCCTGTAAGCAGAATATTTGCCGCCGGTTTTCCCTGAAGCAATGCTTTAGTATTGTCGATAATGATAGTTCTTTCTCGCTCGTAATCAACAAGATCAGAAAGTTCTGTCTTATCGGGATGTAGAACGGGAACGATATTGCCATTATCATCCACATAGAACATACGGTTCTTCGCATAAATGCCGTACCCGTATTTTCCGATATTTTCTGCTCGATACAAATAAATTTCTTACAAGCGAATATTAGTTGTTGTGAACTCGGGCAAAAAGCCTTTATGATCCAGCAATCCGCAAAGTTGTTCTTTATTAAGTTCCGAGCCCT
>JAFTTN010000060.1 GCA_017466805.1 Clostridia bacterium | reverse complement strand
CGTTTTTCGCCGTCGTTACAGAACAAATCGCATAAGCGCAAAACTGCTACGCACCTTAAAATCAGATAGTTTTGTCGCAAGACAAAGAATAAATCCGCGATAATACGAGCGTATATCGAGGATTTTTGATGCAGTATTGTGCAAAAATGGCGATTTTAAGGCGATTTATCACTATGGTGCATCGCCCTTGGGCGGATATTTTTCACTATTACGAAAACCGTTTCGGCTGCCGTACTCATCACACATACAAAAAAACGTCCATAACGGATGCAGAATGAAAAATCGGCACCCGAAGCTGCGTTTCGCCCCAAAAATCTTTTGATTTTCGGGGACCCCATACCTACTGCGAGCGGTGCCGATTTTTTATAGCATTTATGCGTTCTGCGCCGTTATTTTTTTTACACACAAAAAACGTTTAAAACAGATGCAGATTGAACAAACGTGACCCGAAGCTGCGTTTTGCCCCAAAAATCTTTCGATTTTCGGGGACCCCATATCTACTGCAAGCGGTCGCGTTTTGCCATTTTCGATGATAGTATAGTAATTTATTTAAAGTAAAAAACGTCCATAACGGATGCAGAATGAAAAATCGGCACCCGAAGCTGTAGTAACCTACTGCGAGCGGTACCGATTTTTTATAGCATTTATGCGTTCTGCGCCGTTATGGGCGTTTTTTTATTCGTCGTCTTCTTCGCCGAGGTTAATAACCTTACGAGGAATGATATCGCCCGATTTGGTTAGTGCTATTTTGGTGAGCATAGGACCGACAAGCTCATAGATAAGCACGGCGAAAAGGGTTATGTTACGGATCATTGCGCCTGCTTCGCCAAGGATTTCCGCCGCGATAAGCGACATACCGAGCGCAACGCCCGCTTGGGGAAGAAGGGTGATACCGAGATATTTAACTATGTTGGGGTCGCATTTGGTTGCCTTTGCGCTGATAGACGCGCCGAGGATTTTACCTGCAGAGCGGGCAAGGATATATACCACGCCGACGAGTACGACAAGGATATTGCCGAACATATCGAACTTCAGCTCTGCGCCGGAAAGCACGAAGAAGAGAATGAAGAGAGGCGCGGTCCAGCGGTCTGTTTTGCCCATAATTTCCTCGGAGAAATCGCACATATTGCAAAATACGGTGCCGAGCATCATACAAACGAGGAGCGAGGAAAACTTAACGTGTACGCCGCCGATATGGGTTTCGAACATCGAAAGCGCAACCGCCATTATAACGAAGGTGATAGAGAGTGCAAGACGCTTACTGTTGGATTTGAAGTATTTTTCGGCAAGGCTGAAGAGAACGCCCAAAACGAAGCCGAGAAGGAGCGAAAGAATAACCTCCAAAAGCGGTTCGACAACGACCGAAATTGCGCTTAACGCAACGCCGCTGTTGAGCGACTGCGCGATACCGAAGGAAACGGCGAAAACCACCAAGCCGACAGCATCGTCGATAGCAACGACGGGAAGAAGGATATCGGTAAGCTTACCCTTTGCCTTGTACTGACGTACAACCATTAACGTTGCGGCGGGAGCGGTTGCGGTTGCAACTGCACCGAGCACTATAGCCGAGGGGGTATTGATAACCTCTTCGGGAAGGAATTGGCAAAGCAAAATCAGAGCAAGGTCAACGACGAGGGTTGCGATAATCGCCTGAACTATACCGATAACGGTTGCCTGCTTGCCGATTTTCTTTAACGAGGAAATACGGAATTCATCGCCGATAGCAAACGCGATAAAGCCGAGCGCAACCTTGGAAAGCACGCTGTTGCCTTCGACCGCTTCGAAGCTTACAAAGCCGAGCCAATTCACGTTTAACCATTCGCCGAGCGCACCCAAGCAATAGGGGCCGACGAGTATACCTGCAATAAGATAACCGGTAACTGCGGGAAGCTTTAATTTTTTAACAAGACGGGAAAGCAGCAAGCCTGCCGTCATAGCTATGCCGATTGGCATTAACTGTTCCATAAATTCACCTTTTTTTCTTTATTTCATCAAGCGAAGATGATAACACAACGTTAACAAATTTTCAAGCAGTTTTAAAAACTTTTACTATTTTCTAATTTCGACACATTTCTACCCCACCAAAGCAATAAAAAGGCTACATTTTACACAAAAGCGCTTGACTCAGGGATATTTATAAATATAATATATGTAATTAATTCCACGAGGTTTGCTATGAAAAAGGCTGTATTAATATCGATTGCGGCGGTTTTTATTGCCGCAGCGGCGCTTGCTTTTGCGGTATGGAACGGCTATATACTGCTTAACAACCCAAGCGAAAGCGAATATTCGGTGCGCGGTGTCGACGTTTCGCATTATCAGGGCGAAATAGATTGGCGGGTTCTCGCAAGCCAAAATATCGATTTTGCTTTTATAAAAGCCACCGAGGGCGCAAGCCACACCGATAACCGATTTGAATACAACTACGCCGAGGCGGCAAAAACCGATTTGCGTATCGGTGCATACCACTTTTTCAGCTTCGAAAGCAGCGGCAAAGCCCAAGCCGAGCATTTTATCAGCACCGTGCCGAAAATCGAGAATATGCTTCCGCCGGTTATCGACCTTGAATTCTACGGCAGGTTTTTGAAGGAGCGCCCGAACGCCGAAGCGGTAAAAAGCGAGCTTTCGGCAATGGTAAGTGCGCTTTATTCCCATTACGGCGTTATGCCGATAATTTACACCGCGAAGGAGGAATATTCGCTGTATATTTCGGGCGGGCTTGAAGAATGCCCGATATGGATGCGTTCGGTTTATGCAAAGCCCTCTCCCCTGCCCGACGGAAGAAGCATTGCTTTTTGGCAATACACCAACCGAGCACGCCTAAAGGGGCACAGCGGCGAAGAAAAATTTATCGATATGAATGTTTTCAACGGCACGGAAGAGGAATTTTCAAACTTCGGAAAATGAATAAAAAAGAGTGAGCATAACGGTAAAAGCCGTTTTGTTCACTCTTTCTGTTTTCAGAAGTCGATATTAAGGAATATCCTCGACGATGGTTTCGGGCGGGGTGTCTAAAAGCTCGGGCTTGCGGATTAGGCTGTTG
>JAFTTN010000059.1 GCA_017466805.1 Clostridia bacterium | reverse complement strand
ATAGATAATAGATAATAGATAATAGATATTGATGCTTTTTGCAAGGCAAAAAGCTTCCGAATTTTTTATCTTTTATCTTTTCTCTTTTATCTTTAAACGAAAGAGCCGTTTCAAGCGAAACGGCTCTTTTTGTTTATTTACTGTTCCTTCTTTTTGCCGAGCTTGTCGAGCGCGTTCCAGATCATACCGGACATAAATATCGAGGAGAAAAGACCTGCAACGATGCCGATGATAAGGGGAAGCGCAAAGTTCTTTATAGCGTCAACACCCAAAATGTAAATCATACCGATAGTGAAGAGGGTGGTAAGGGTGGTGTTTACGCTTCTTGCAAGCGTTTCGTGCGCGCCTGCGTTGACAATTTCCGAGAAGGGAGTGCCCGCTTCGGCCTTTGCTTTGTTTTCACGAATACGGTCGAACACGACGATGGTTGCGTTGATCGAGTAACCGAGAATGGTAAGCAAAGCGGCGATAATGTTTGCGTTAACGGGAATCTGGAAAATCGAGTATACCGCGAACATAACGAAAAGGTCGTGGGAAAGGCAGAGCACTGCGGCAATGCCGGATTTAAGCTCGAAACGGATCCAGATGTAGATAAGCATAAGAACAACTGCAACCGCAACCGCAATAATAGCGGTTCTGGTAAGGCTGTCGCCGATGGTGGGCGCGATCATGCTGATTTCCTTGTCGTTAAGGTTTGCAGCGGGGTAAGCTTCGGCAAGGCTGTCTAAAAGTGCATCGATCTGTTCGTTGGAAAGAGCGGCAGTACCGGTGCGGATAATAGCCATGTTGGAATTCGAGGTCGATTGGGTGGTAGAGGAAACGTAATCGTTACCCAAAAGCTCGTGGTCGCGGATAATACCGTTAATAGAATCGCAAACCTCTTTGGTAACCTCGGTGCCGACGTTGAGCTTTATTTCGGTACCGCCCGAAAAGTCGATATCGATGTTAAAGCCGCGAACGAAGAAGGAAATAAGACCTGCAAGAAGGATAACGGCAACGATAGCAAGCGTTACCTTTTGGTTTTTTATAAAATGGAACTTGCTCATTATTTTGCTCTCCTTCCGATAGATCTGTACTTTTTGGGCTCGGTAATACCCATACCGATGCCGAGGTTAAGAAGCGCTCTGGTGATAAGAAGCGCGGTGAAGAGCGAAATTATAATACCGATAAAGAGCGTGGTAGCAAAGCCCTTGATAGTGCCGCTTCCGAGGAAGTAAAGCACTGCGCAAGCGATAATGGTGGTAACGTTCGAGTCGAGTATTGCCGCGAACGCACGCTTGAAGCCCGCTTTAATAGCTGCCTTTGCACTCTTGCCAAGGTCGATTTCTTCCTTTATACGCTCGAATATAACTACGTTTGCGTCAACCGCCATACCGATCGAAAGGAAGATACCTGCGATACCCGCAAGGGTAAGGTTTGCTTGGGTAAGGGTAAGCACAAGACCGAAGATGCCCGAGTATGCAACCAGCGCGATAGACGCCATAATGCCGGGAACCTTGTAGTAGATGCACATAAAGATGACAACGAGCAATACGCCGATAGCACCCGCGATAAGCGAGGTGGAAAGCGAGTTTTCACCAAGCGTTGCGCCAACGGTGCGCTGCTTAACCTCTTTAAGCTCGTAACGGAACGCACCTGCGTTGATGTTGTTTGCAAGCGCGGTAGCTTCTTCCATAGTGAAGTTGCCGGTGATAATAGCCTGTCCGTCGGTGATTTCATCGTTAACGGTGGGCTGGCTTATAGCAACGCCGTCGATGTAAATGCCGATGTAATCCTTGGTAGCGGCAGCGGCTTTGGTGGCTGCGGCAAACTTCTTTGCACCTTCGCTGTTAAGCGAAAGCGAAACGGCGATTTCCCAAACGCCTTCGCTGGTCTGATAAGAGCCTGCGTATGCGTTTTCAACGTGTTCACCCTCGAGCACAACGTTGCCCTTGGAATCCTTGAACTGAAGCTTTGCGGTCTGCATAAAGCTGGCAATAGCTTCGTTGGGGTCGTCAACGTCGGGAATCTCGATGGTAATCATATCGTCGCCGGTAAGATAGCAAAGAGCTTCGGTAAGGCCCTGTCCGTCAAGACGGTCGCGCATGACCGTTTCAACCGATTGCATACCTGCATCGAGGTCGTCGCCCGTGTCGTCGGTCTGAGCCTGGAAAGTAACGATAGAGCCGCCTGCAAGGTCAAGACCAAGACGGATAGTGCCGTCTTCGAAAATGCCGGGCAAACGGGTATCGTCGTTGATGTAAACGCCGCATACGGTTATCGAGCAAACGAGCAGGATAGCCATAATAAGCAATGCAAAACGAGAAATACTCGAAACGCGTGAGTAATTCATCTGCGTGATACCTCCAAGTGTATAATCTAACATTTCAATTATACATATTTCGTGCCTATAAGTCAAGTATTATCGAGAAAAAATAGAGAAGTATATAATAGATAATAGATAATAGATAATAGATAATAGATAATAGATAATAGATAAGTTATCTCGTTGCCGCAATGCTAAAACAAAGCGACAATGATACACTATAAAAATTTTTGTCCTAAAAATTTTTGGGAAAGAGCGCGAGAGAACCCTTTTTATAAAAAGGGTTCTCTCGTAAAAAACTTCTCGTAAAATCTCATATTCGTCATACCTAATTCCAAAAACCGAAATCAATAAATAAATCGCAGCGCCTTTTCGAGCACGTCGATTTCGGCTTGGCTGTGTGCGCCGCCGTTTTCGCCGTCGAGCGACCAGCCGGACGGGTGCTCGACCGAAATTTCGATTTTTTTCGCCTTGCGCCGTAGGAAGCTGTTTGTGTCAAGACGGCTGTAAAGTAGGTCGTTTATCATTGCAGACCCCTGTGAAATGGTGGCAGGCGCTTTTAGCATAGTAAGCTCGAAATATCCGTCGTCAAACTCGACCTCGCCCTTGGGCAGCCATATAACACCGCCCGCGCGCAGTGTGTTCGAAACCGCGCAGAAAAGAAATTCGCCTTCGATACGCTCGCCGTCGGCAATAACGGTGTAGCGTGCCTTGCGCGTGCCGAGCAGCGATTTAATGCCCTTTAAAAGATATGCGCCGTAGCCGAGCGCGTTTTTTAACTGCTGTGAGGTCATATACGACGCGTCGGCAAACATACCCGTGCAGGCAATGTAAACGTAGGGCTCGCCGTTGAAGCAGCCGATGTCGATTTCACGCGCGGGGTTTTCGGCAATGCGCGTGCAAGCCTCGGTAATATCCTTCGAAAGCTTTAAAGAAGCGGCAAAATCGTTTGTCGAGCCGAGCGGAATATAGCCCAGCGGAACGTTGCTTCCGCTTTTAATAATCCCGCGCACGACCGAATTAAGCGTGCCGTCGCCGCCGATAGCCGTGCAAAGCGAATAATTGCCGACCTCCTGCGCAACCTTTTGCTCGGTAATGCCGTTCGGCTCGGTCGGGAGCACTGTAACGCGGTAGCCGTGCTGCGAAAAAAGCTCGACAGCTTTAAAAAGAATACTCT
>JAFTTN010000058.1 GCA_017466805.1 Clostridia bacterium | reverse complement strand
CGGGCGTGAGTGGATTTATTTCATTTCACATTGCGACGAAGGAGCAATATTTCACAATGACCACAGGTCATTATTTCACATCCGAAGGATATTTCACTTTGAATATTCTGATTGATAACGAAATAAATCCCTTGCGGGATTTGTGAAATGCACTTTCTGCGTGAAATACGCCTGCGGCGTGTGAAATGCCTGCGGGCGTGAGTGGATTTATTTCATTTCACATTCGGTGGCACACCGAATATTTCACAATGACCACAGGTCATTATTTCACATCCGAAGGATATTTCATTTTGAATATTCTGATTGATAACGAAATAAATCCCTTGCGGGATTTGTGAAATGCACTTTGTGCGTGAAATACGCCTGCGGCGTGTGAAATGCCTGCGGCAGTTATATGCGCTTCGCGCGGGAATGCGGAACATATCGCATCACTTTGCGACAGAGGAGCAAAACACCACTATGGCGAAGCCATAACATCATTTCGGCGCAGCCGATGCACTACCCTTTACAAACGATTATAATTATGCTATAATAGCACGAATAATATTGATGCACAGCAACAGATAATTACGGAGGTTTAATTTTATGAAAAATTTTCTCGATAAGCTTTACGGCAATACAAGACCTGCGATGGCGTTTCCGTTGTTTACCGCGTTGGTTTCTTATCTGCTGTTCGCAATTTTCGGTGTTACCGACAATACAAAGAATTTGCTGTTTGTCGCACCTATCGTCAGCGTGATTTTATTCTTTATGTTGTTTTTTATGATTTATATTCAAATCAAAAACACCTCTTGCCCCGAGTGGTTTTTAAATCTTTGTGAGTTACTGTTTACGTTTTTTTCGTTTTTGATGTTTGTTAGAGGAATATTCCCGTTTTTCTTCAGCGGATTTGAGGATTTTTTAACCGTCTGCTTCGGATGTGTCGCATTCAGCGCGATTGCTTGGGCACACAGTAAAAGAAAGCAGTAAAATATTAATACAAAAAGAAAACCGTCCGATAATTTCGGGCGGTTTTCCTCGTTTTACCTCTCAATCAGCAGTATAGGTGCCGAAGTAGATTCGTTTTATAAGAATGTAATCGTATTGGTCTATAGCACCGTCGCGGTTAACGTCGGCGAGGTATTTTTCGTGTGCGTTGGGCTTATAGGTGCCGAAATAGATGCGCCTTGCGTATACGTAATCGTAAACATCGATATAACCGTTGCCGTCTATATCGCCCTTGGCGTTGCGCTCGGTCATATTCAGCTTTATTTCGGCATAATCCTGCGAGGGTCGATCGAGTGCGATGAGGATAAGCGTGTACTGCATCGCCGTATCGAGCGCCTGCGATCTGTCGTAGGTTGCGTTGATATAAAGGTTATTGCGATCGTCGACCGACACCGCACCGACCTCGTAAGCGACTGCTTGATTGGGCGAAACGGCGAGGAAGCGGAGCAGGAATTTACTGTCGAAGAAATCGTCGCCGAGGCTTTCGGCGTATTCGTTAAGCTTTTCGCTTTGATGGCTTGCGGCAAGAGCATCGAGCGTTGCTTTATCGGTTATCTTTGTCGGCGTTGCGTTTTTGCCGTAAAGCTCGTCCTTGGGGACTACGATTTCGAGCGCACCGACGTCGATGACCGTTGCCTGACGCGAGATAAGCTCGCCGGTGAAGACGCGGGTGGAGAGCCGGACGCTTTCGTGCGGGTAGTCGTTGGTTACGTGGATCTCGATTACGCTGTGCTCGTCGCAGCCGCCGTCGATGGGCTCTGAGGGCATCGAGCAGATGAGATCGATATAAAGCGTGCCTGCGCCGAAGCAGTAAAGGTCGGCAATTTCGTAATCGTTGCCGAAATAGGGTGCGGTTGCGTAGATTATCACGACGTAATGACTGTCGAAGTAGTCGTCGTTCATATCAATGACGGTCGGGCCGTGAGGGAAGACGAGGTCGTACTCATCGCGTGACTCGACGATAAGGGGTACGCAAGCCGAGCCGTAGCGCGAGGGGCTGCAGCCGACGCTTTTCAGATACTCGGTGTCGGGCATAAAGCCGTCGTCGAAGTTCGAGTGAACGTAGCAGTCGTGATCGAGCCTGTCCGGCGGGGCAAGCGCGATCGCGTTGTTCGGCGTAAGCGAAGTGAACAGCAAAACCGCAAGAAATATAATAGCCAAGCGTTTCATTTTTGTCCTCCTTTTAATGCATTCTGCCTATTATACGCACGGGAAACAAAAAACACTCACCGCAGTGAGTGATTCAGTCTGTAGACAAAGTCTACAGACTGAATCAGAGTGAGAGAAATGAGGGTAGTTTGCGCGAAATG
>JAFTTN010000057.1 GCA_017466805.1 Clostridia bacterium | reverse complement strand
GCCCTAAGATATGCGGTTGGCAAGAAACTGATATCTGAAAATCCCGCTGAGGATTTGTATGTTCCGAAATCCGAAACAGTCAAACAAAAGGAAAAGAAAAAGGAATATCGAACTATCAATATTGACAGTCAGGCAACCTTAACCGTGGAACAGTTAAAACTGTTGATCGAAAAGGCTAAGGAATCCAAGGTGTATATGTATATCTTATTTGCAGGACTAATGGGTTTACGAAAAAGCGAGATTCTTGGTCTTAAGTATTCGGATGTGGATTTTACCAGACAAACTCTGTATGTTCAAAGACAGTTGGGAAAAGATTTGTCAAAGCCGCAGGATGAATTACCAAAGAAAACATTAACAAAGCAAGAGGTATCGTTAAAAACCCGTTCCAGTAAGAGAGTTCTTGATATTCCCGATATTGTTTTTAATGCCATATTGGAGCAACGTAGAATCTATGAAAAAAACAGACGGCGTAGACCTGGACAATTCCAAGATGAAGGCTACATTTGCTGCTCGTCCTATGGAAGACCGCAAAGCGCATCTTATTGCTATAAGGAATACAAGAGGTTGCTATCTGATAATGGTCTGCCTAATATTCGATTTCACGATTTACGACACACATATGCTACGATCCTAACAAATGAGGAGATTGATGTTAAAGCAATTTCAAATTCGTTAGGGCATTCAAAAACAATTATCACTGTTGATGTTTATACGGACAAGAAGCAAATGATTGTCGATGTTTCAGAACAGACTCAGGAATTTGCCTGTGAGATTTTCCCAATCACTTATCTTCAAGAGCAACAAGTTGAAGAGGCAAATCGGACGCGTTTTTTAGAGGAAAGTTATTATTTCCCTGAAGAGCTTGCTGAAGAGATAATGGGTATCATACAGTAGAGCAACAAAGCAAATAGGGGAGCGGATTTGATTTTTGTGTGAAAAAATCTTCCGCCCCCTTTTAATTTGCAGAAAAATGTGATATAATGTTATATTGAAAATTTATGCGTACAAATAAACGCATTTCGTCCAAAAATAAATCTTGAGTGGCCGTATTCGTCATCAGCCTGTTTTGAACTACTTTTTACTATCAAAAAGTAACTCACGATGACGAAATTTAAGGTCAATAATAATCATAGTAAATTCTTAGAAAAGGAGGTTTTGCTATGGATCATTTCGAGTTAGTTGCACCGTATGAACCTACAGGAGATCAACCTGAGGCGATCAGAAAACTGGTTGAAGGTTTCAAAATGGGCTTGAAAGAACAGACTTTATTGGGTGTTACAGGTTCTGGCAAGACCTTTACTATGGCAAACATCATTGCTCAGGTTAACAGGCCAACGCTTATTCTTGCTCATAATAAAACGCTCGCAGCACAGTTGTGTTCTGAAATGCGTGAGTATTTCCCCCATAATGCAGTTGAATATTTTGTTTCCTATTACGATTATTATCAGCCGGAGGCCTACGTTCCCGGCAAGGATGTTTATATAGAAAAGGACGCCGCCGTAAACAACGAAATAGATAAGCTTCGCCATTCCGCTACGAGTGCGCTTTTCGAACGGCGCGACGTTATTATCGTTGCATCGGTAAGCTGTATATATTCACTTGGCGACCCCGAGGAATATGCCGAACAGGTGCTGTCTATCCGCAAAGGCGCTACGTTCCCGCGGGACGACGTTATAAAACGCCTCGTTGCATTGCAATACGGCAGAAGCGATATAGGCTTCGAGCGTAACAACTTCCGCGTTCGCGGCGACGTTTTGGACATTTTCCCCTCGAATACCGATACCGACGCGGTGCGCGTTGAATTTTTCGGCGACGAGGTCGACCGTATATGTAAAATCAACGTAGTTACCGGCGAAGCGGTTGCCGATATGTCGCATATCGCAATATACCCCGCATCGCACTACGTTACCTCTACCGAAAAACGCCAAAAGGCGCTCGATGAAATAGTCGAGGAGCTCGATGAAAGAATAGCCTTTTTCGAAAGCCAAAATAAATTTATCGAAGCACAGCGTATAAGAGAAAGAACGATGTTCGACGTCGAGCAGATACGTGAAATCGGGTTTTGCAACGGTGTAGAAAACTATTCACGCGTGCTTTCGGGCAGAAAACCGGGAAGTGCGCCCTATACGTTGCTCGATTATTTTCCTTCGGACTATCTCGTGTTTGTCGATGAAAGCCACGTTATGCTTCCACAGATACACGGTATGGCATCGGGCGACAGAGCAAGAAAGAAAAATCTTATAGATTACGGCTTCCGCCTGCCGTCTGCCTACGATAACCGTCCGCTCGTGTTCGAGGAGTTTAACGAAAAGCGCGGACAAACGGTATACGTCAGCGCAACACCGAAGGAATACGAAAGAAATCTTTCCACCCGCCTTGTCGAACAGATAATCCGTCCGACAGGTCTGCTCGATCCCGAGGTGGAAATACGTGCTACCAAAGGTCAAATCGATGACCTTGCGGGCGAAATACGCCTGCGCGCCGCGAAAAAAGAGCGCGTGCTCGTTACCACGCTGACCAAAAAAATGGCAGAGGACCTAACCGAATTTTTCGAGCTTTCGGGGATTAAATGCCGTTATATGCACTACGATATCGATACAATGGAGCGTATGGATATCCTGCGCGGACTGCGTGCGGGCGAATTCGACGTGCTAGTCGGCATAAACCTCCTGCGCGAAGGACTCGACCTTCCCGAAGTGTCGCTCGTTGCAATACTCGATGCCGATAAAGAGGGCTTTTTGCGAAGCGAAATATCGCTCGTGCAGACTATCGGCAGAGCCGCAAGAAATGCCGAGGGCAAGGTTATAATGTACGCCGACAGCGAAACCGGATCGATGAAGCGCGCGATTGCCGAAACCAACAGAAGAAGAAAAATACAAAAGGAATATAACGAAAAGCACGGCATAACGCCGAAAACAATCGTCAAGGATATTCGCGCACCTATCGAAATAACCTCGAAGAAGGAAGCCGAAAAGCTTGAAAAGAACAAAAAGCTTACCAAGGACGAAAAGAAAAAGCTTATCGATAAGCTCACCGCCGATATGAAGCGCGCCGCGAAAGAGCTCGATTTCGAAACCGCCGCATTGCTGCGCGATAGGATCAGGAGATTAATGTAAAGATGTCAGATAAAATAGTAGTAAAGGGCGCACGCGTCCATAACCTAAAAAGCGTCGACGTAACCATCCCGCGTGATAAGCTCGTCGTGTTCACAGGGCTTTCGGGCTCGGGAAAATCCAGCCTTGCCTTCGATACGCTTTACGCCGAAGGACACCGCAGATTCGTCGAATCGCTTTCATCGTATGCAAGAATGTTTCTCGGCCAGCTCGATAAGCCCGACGTCGATTTTATCGAAGGGCTTTCGCCCGCAATTTCCATCGACCAAAAAACCACCTCGCGCAATCCCCGTTCGACAGTCGGCACCGCGACCGAAATATACGATTACCTGCGCCTTCTCTATGCGCGTATAGGTATTCCGCATTGCCCCATCTGCGGCGAGGAAATCAAACAGCAGTCTGTCGATGAAATAGTCGAGCGCATCTGCCAATTCCAACAGGGCGAACGCTTTATCGTGCTCGCTCCCGTCGTTTCGGCGCAAAAGGGTATGCACGAAAAGATTTTCGAAAACGCGCGCAAGAGCGGCTATGTACGCGTACGTGTTGACGGAAATATGTATGAGCTTTCCGAAAAAATCACGCTCGATAAAAATATCAAGCACGATATCGATATAGTCGTCGACCGCTTGGTTATGAAGGGTGAGGAAATGCGTTCCCGTCTTGCCGAAAGTATAGAAACGGCATCCAAGCTGGCGAACGGAATTATTAAAATCCTGCTTCCCGATGCAAGCGACGACGATAACGAAATAACCTTTTCGCAAAACTACGCCTGCAAAACCCACGGCGTTTCGGTCGGCGAGCTCACTCCGCGTATGTTTTCGTTCAATAACCCCTCGGGCGCCTGCGAGGCGTGCGGAGGTCTGGGCGAAAACAACGTATTTTCGGAGGAAAAGCTTATCCCCGAAAAAAGCCTTTCGATATTCGGCGGCGCAATAGTCTGCAACGGCTTTAAAAGCGCCGAGCCGGGCGGATATCTTGCCGAGCTTATAAATTCCGTCGGCAGATACCACGGCTTCGATGTTCACACCCCCATAAACCAATATTCCGAAGAAGCATACAGCATTCTTATGTACGGCAATAAGCGTAAGCGTAAATCGGTATCCGAGCCGTCCTTCAAGGGTGTTATCGGTATGATAGAGCATCGCTATAAAATGGGCGGAGGATACGAAGCGCGTGAATACTACGAGCAGTTTATGGATTATATTCCTTGTCCCGAATGTCACGGTAAACGCTTAAAGGACGAGGCGCTTGCCGTAACCGTCGGCGGATTGAACATTTCCGAGCTTTGCGAGCTTTCGGTAATAAAGGCACGTAGATTCTTCGCAACGCTTAATCTTACGAATACCGAAAGCGAAATCGCAAGAGAAATACTAAAAGAAATCAACGCTCGCCTTTCCTTCCTCGAAAACGTCGGCTTGGGCTATCTTACGCTTGCGCGTAAGGCAGGCTCGCTTTCGGGCGGCGAGGCGCAAAGAATACGGCTTGCAACCCAAATCGGCAGCTCGTTGGTCGGCGTTATGTACGTTCTCGACGAGCCGAGCATAGGTCTGCACCAGCGCGATAACCAAAAGCTTATCAATACGCTTAAAAAGCTGCGCGATATCGGCAATACCGTGCTTGTTGTCGAGCACGACGAGGAAACGATAGAGGAAGCCGATTTTATCGTGGACATCGGTCCCGGTGCGGGTATTCACGGCGGCGAGGTTATTTTTACCGGTACCCCCGCACAGATAAAAAAATGCAAGGAATCGATAACCGGCCAATACCTTGCGGGTAAAAAGTGCGTAACCGTTCCCTCGCAGCGCCGCAAGGGCAACGGCGGATTTATAACCGTTGTTGGCGCGCGTGAAAACAATTTAAAAGAAATCGACGTAACCATTCCTCTCGGCAAATTCGTCTGCGTAACCGGCGTTTCGGGCTCGGGTAAATCAAGCCTTGTCAATTCCGTGCTTTACAATACGCTCGCACGCAAGCTCGGCAAGCTTTCGGTTATCCCCGGTAAGCACAAGGAAATCGTCGGCGCCGATGAAATCGATAAGATAATTCAAATCGACCAATCGCCTATCGGCAGAAACCCGCGCTCCAACCCCGCAACCTATATCGGTCTTTTCAACGATATCCGTGCGGTTTTCGCATCCACCCCCGATGCAAAGGCGCGCGGCTATAACGAAGGAAGATTCTCGTTTAACGTAAAGGGCGGACGCTGTGAAGCCTGCCGCGGCGACGGTACGCTTACTATCGAAATGCACTTCCTGCCCGACGTTTACGTAACCTGTGACGTTTGCAAGGGAAGACGCTATAACCACGAAACGCTCGAAATCAAATATAAGGGCAAATCGATATACGACGTGCTTGAAATGACCTGCGACGAGGGCAGAGAATTCTTCCAAAACTACCCCTCGATAAAGCGCAAGCTCGATACGCTTTGCGACGTCGGCTTGGGATACGTTAAAATCGGTCAGCCGGCAACCACGCTTTCGGGCGGCGAAGCGCAAAGAGTAAAGCTTGCAAACGAGCTTTCGCGCCGTGCAACCGGCAAAACGCTTTACGTTCTCGACGAGCCTACCACAGGCTTGCACACCGATGACGTAAACAAGCTTGTAAGCGTTCTGCAAAAGCTTGTCGATGCGGGCAACTCGGTTGTGGTAATCGAGCATAATTTAGACCTTATCAAAACCGCGGACTATATTATCGATATGGGTCCCGACGGCGGCGATGCGGGCGGCAGAGTTATCGCAAAGGGCACGCCCGAGGAGGTTGCCGCAAACGAAGACAGCTATACCGGATTTTATCTAAGAAGTAAGCTAAAAAACTTATAATCGGAGAAATATAAAAGTGATAAATTACGAAAAATACGCACCCCTGCTCGAACAGGTGGAAAAGCCGGGCAGATACGTCGGCGGCGAATACGGCTCGGAAATACCTAACCCCGAATCCGCAGAGCTGCGCGCCTGCTTCTGCTTCCCGGATACCTACGAAATAGGTATGTCGAACCTTGGTATAAAAATATTAACCGGCTGCTTTAATAATACCGGTTATATCAGCTGCGAGCGCTGCTATATGCCTTGGCCGGATATGCGAGAGCAGCTTATTAAGCACGGCTATCCGCTGTATGCGCTCGAAAGCGGCGATCCGCTCAACGTTTTCGATATCGTTGCATTCACGCTTCAATATGAGCTTTGCTATACCAACGTCGTCGCAATGCTCGGACTCGGCGGCATTCCTCTGCTTTCGAGCGAAAGAGGCGAATCCGATCCGATAATTATTGCGGGCGGCCCCTGCGCCTATAACCCCGAGCCTATTGCCGATTTTATTGATATATTCTCGATAGGCGAAGGTGAGGAGGCGTTGCTCGAGCTTGCCGCACTTATAAGAGAATGCAAAAAGAACGGCGTAAGCAGGGAAGAAACTCTTTACCGCGCTTCGCTGCTCGAGGGCTTTTACGTTCCCTCGCTTTACACCGTTGAATATAACGAAAACGGCACCATTAAATCCTTCACCCCCAATAAAGAGGGCGTGCCGACAAGCGTAAAAAAACGCATAATCGAAAATCTCGACGAGGTCTATTTCCCCTGCAAATGCTCGGTTCCCTTTCTTGAAACGGTGCACGATAGGGTAATGCTCGAGGTGTTCCGCGGCTGTATCCGCGGCTGTCGCTTTTGTCAGGCGGGTATGATATACCGCCCCTACCGCGAAAAATCCCCCGAGGTGCTTAACGAAAACGCAAAAATCGCTATCGACCATACCGGATATTCCGAAATCTCGCTCACCTCGCTTTCTATAAGCGACTATACTCACCTGCGCGAGCTTATCGATAGCCTTCTTCCCTGGACCAACGCGAAGAACGTTAATCTTTCGCTCCCCTCGATGCGAATCGATAATTTCTATGAGGAACTTTTGGAAAAGGTGTCCTCGGTGCGTAAAAGCGGTCTTACCTTCGCGCCGGAGGCGGGCACGCAAAGACTGCGTGACGTAATCAACAAAAACATAACCGAGGAAGAAATTATTTCTGCCTGCGAAAAGGCGTTCGACGGCGGCAGAAACAGCCTAAAGCTGTATTTTATGAACGGTCTTCCCACCGAAACCGATGAGGATATAAAGGGCATCGCCGCACTTTCGCAAAATATCGTCGATACCTATTACTCCAAAAAACGCAACGGGTTCGGCAAGGGTGTGAACGTAACGGTAAGCGTTTCCTGCTTCGTGCCCAAGCCCTTTACTCCGTTCCAATGGGAAGCGCAGGACAGCTTAGAGGAGCTTGAGCGTAAGCAACAGCTTTTGAAGGGCGAAATAAAAACCAAAAAGATATCATATAAATATCACGACGCACGCGTTTCACGCATCGAGGCGGTGTTTGCACGCGGCGACAGAAGGCTTTGCAAAGCTCTGCTCGAGGCGTATAACCGCAATATGATGCTCGACGGCTGGGATGAATATTTCAGCTACGACAGATGGATAAAGCTGTTTGACGATTGCGGTATCGATCCTGCATTCTATGCGAACAGAAGCTTTGGGCTTGATGAAATTCTGCCTTGGGATTTTATCGATATCGGCGTAACCAAAAAGTTTATGAAGCTCGAGCAGGCAAGATCTCGCAAGGCGGAAACCACGCCCGATTGCCGTACCAAATGCTCGGGCTGCGGAGCAAGCACGCTCTGTAACGGCAAATGCGTGTGTGACGGAGGTAACGAAAATGGCTGATATACGCGTAACCTTTACAAAGCTGGGAAAGCTTAAATACATATCGCATCTCGACCTTCAGCGCGCAATACACAGAATGCTTGTAAGAAGCGGACTTCCCATTTCCTTCAGCGAGGGCTTTAACCCCCACCCGAGATTGAATATCGCGCTTCCGCTTTCTATTTATCAGGAGGGCGAACGCGAGCTTTTCGATTTCCGCTTGACCGAGGATGTTCCCGAAGCCGAAATTACCGAAAAACTCAGAAAAGCGTCTTTTCCCGAAATGGAAATCATAAAGGCGGAAATCGCTGTTGGTAAGCTTCATACCAAGCGTGCCGTTTGGCGTTTGGAGCTCGAAACCGAGCTTTCCTCGCAGGCAATCGAAAAAGCGTTCGATGGCGCGATGGTCGTTACCAAACGCGGTAAAAGCGGAGAAAAGCAGGTCGATATTTCACCTATGACGAAATTTATATCGGTTACCGTCGAAAATAATCTCGCGGTTTTGCGCGTCGAGCTTAACGCCGCGGGTAACGATTATCTTAATCCCTCCTACGTTGCCGCGTTTTTCGGCGACAAAGTAAAATTAAAGCGTACCGTTCGCGAGAATATTATATTTTAGAACAATTTTCTATTGATATTGCGTGTTTTGTTTGGTATAATCATAATGATATGAAATATATGAAAACCGACTTAATCAAAAAATCAATATTAATATTGCTTTCGCTTGCTTTTATGCTTTCGCTTTTTGCCTGCAAGAACGAAAACGATGAATCCTCTTTGCCCGAGGAAATTTCGCAAACGAACGAATTCGGGCTCGATACGGCGAAATCGCTTATCGAGCGCGATAGGCAAATTACCGATATGTTTGTAAATAATTCGCTTTGCAGTAAAAAGGTAACCGAATATTCGCCGGTTATTTCGTTTAACGAATACGCCGATTATTCAAAGCTTCTTTCGGCGCTTGAAAATACCTATACCCAATCGGGTGGCAGTATTCAAGCCTTTCTGTCATATCCGAACGAAAGCCTGCCCGCTGTAAAGAATATCGACGGCAGAACCAATGTTTTTAACCATATCGGAAGCCATTATAACGGCTACGTCGACGTAAACAGTATCGAACTGAACGGCGGCAGCGAAACTTTAAAGCATTTTACCGCGCTCGCGGCAGACGGCAAAAAGATTGAATTTACAGCGGTGCTCGAGGAAGGGAAATGGCTCTTGCAAAAGGGTATATTTCTGCTGAACCCCAAGACCGAGGAGGAATTCACACAAAAATTCCCGGGTTCGTCGCTCGGCTCGTTTATGGAGTTTTCGGGCAATATTCTGGTGATACAGCTTTTCGTTTCGGATAAAGAAAGCGAAATTACCGCCGACGAGGAAAAGGAATTCCACAAAAAGCTCGAACCGGCATTGAATTATATCTCCGAGCAATCCGAGCGTTACGGAAACGAGGTTAATATAAGCTACGAAAACCTTTATTTCGACCATGCGGGAATAATCGGCCACCGTCCTCTCGATTTCGATATAGTCTTTGCCGAAACCGGATTCGGAACGCTGCAAAACTTTGCCGAATCGAATTTGGATATAACCGCTTACGATAATTACGTCGTTGCGGTTTGTATCGATAAGGATATAAAAACCAGCTTCGCGGCGTATAAGGGCACTAACGAAACCGAGATATATTACGGTGAACGCGTGATGATTAACAAGGAATCAAAGGAGACCGAAATCTGCGTGTCGTTGCTTTCACTGCTCGGTGCGTATAACTACGGCGAAGGAATTTGCGATGAATACACCGAAGCGCTCTACCGTAGGTATTTTCCCAACGATATAATGGTTTCCGAAAGCCTAACCTTTTCGGAAATGTCACCCGTAACGGCATACGCCTGCGGCATAACCGATCAACTGCCACCGCTATACCGTGTGTTTTATTACCAATAAAAAGCGAGGAATTTTAAAATGGCACAGCAATTCAAACGCGTTCTTGTAAAATTAAGCGGAGAAGCACTTTCAGGAGAGGGAGGTCGTATTCTTGACGGCGATATGCTTTCGTCGGTTGCCGAAAAGCTTGCGCGCCTTGTAAAAGAGGGCACTCAGGTCTGCGTGGTTATCGGTGCGGGCAATATATGGCGCGGTGCAAGGCAAAACGGCTTAACCGTCGACCGTGTTCGCGGCGACCATATGGGTATGCTCGCGACCTTGATCAACTCTATCGCAATGCAGGATTATATTATTAAAACAGGCGTAAAGGCGCGCGTTATGAGCGCCGTGCAAATACAGCAGTTCTGCGAAACCTACGCGCAATATAAAGCTATCGAATATCTCGAAAACGGCGAAGTGGTAATACTCGCCTGCGGCGTTGGCTACCCCTTCTTCTCGACCGATACGGGTATGATGCTCCGCGCGGCAGAGCTAAAGTGCGATGCGGTGCTTTCGGCAAAGAATGTCGACGGTGTTTACGATAAAGACCCCGCAAAGTTCAAGGATGCCAAAAAGTTCGATAAGCTCAGCTATTCCGAAATGCTTTCTCTCGGCCTAAAGGCTATCGATACGAGCGCCGCCGCAATAGGCGCGGAAAACGGTATAAAAACCGTGCTCTTCCCGCTATCCGACCCCGAAAACATAATTCTTGCCGCACGCGGCGAAAGCATAGGAACTCTGCTTTATAACGAATAAAAATAAAAACATACAACCAAAAAAGGAAGGTAAACAAAATGTTTAACGTAAAGCCCTTTGAAGAAAGAATGAAAAAGTCTATCTCTGTTCTCGAGGAGGACTTCGCTACCATTCGCGTAGGCAGAGCCAGCGCAAAGGTACTCGATAAGATCACCGTTCCCTATTACGGCACTCCCACCGGTCTTGACGGCGTTGCTACTATCAAAGCGTCCGATGCAAGAACCCTCGTTATCACCCCTTGGGAAGCAAATATGGTAAAGGAAATCGAAAAGGCAATCCTTGCGTCCGACGTCGGCATTACTCCTACTAACGATGGCAAGTGCGTTCGCCTCGTTTTCCCTGCGCTTACCGAGGAACGCAGAAAAGAGCTCACCAAAAAGACTGCAAAAATGGGCGAGGAATGCAAGGTTGCAATCCGTAATATCCGCCGCGATGCAAACGACGCCGCAAAGGCAATGAAGAAAAACTCCGAAATTACCGAAGACGATTTGAAAGCTGCTGAAAAGAGCATTCAGGACGTTACCGATAAGTATATCAAGGAAGTTGATTCCGTCGTAGCAAGAAAAGATAAGGAAATAATGGAAATCTAATCAGGTTTCATCAAACGTTTACAATTCTCGCCCGAGGATTATTCTTCGGGCGGGAAACACTTTATTGATTATGCGAGGTATTTATGGCGGAAAAAGCTACCGCACCGCGTCATATAGCAATAATAATGGACGGTAACGGCAGATGGGCGAAAAAGCGTATGCTGCCGCGAAGCGCGGGTCACAAGGCAGGGCTCGATACCTTCGTCGACATTTCCGATGCCTGCAACGATATGGGCATCGAATACCTTACCGTGTACGCATTTTCCACAGAAAATTGGAACCGCTCTCCCGAAGAGGTTTCGGCACTTATGGAGCTTATGAGCCGCGGCATAGTAAAATACGAGCCCGAAATGGTAAAGCGTAACGTAAAGCTTAAGCTGCTCGGCGATCTCGACCGCTTCGAGCCGGTCTACCGCGAAGCGCTTCTCGGTGTCGAGGAACGCCTTTCGGTTAACACGGGTATGACACTTTGCATCTGTCTTTCCTATGGCGGCAGGCAGGAAATCGTTCACGCCGTAAATAAGCTTTTAAAAGAAGGCAAAACCGAAATTACCGCCGAGGATATTTCAAACAGCCTGTATTCTGCGGGTGTACCCGATCCCGATTTGGTTATCCGCACAAGCGGCGAATGCCGTATTTCAAACTTTTTGCTTTGGCAGTCGGCTTATGCCGAGTATTATTTTACCGACGTTTTGTGGCCGGATTTCGATAAAAAAGAGCTTGTAAAGGCTATCGAATCCTACTCAAAGCGCGAGCGCCGTTACGGGAGGTAAAAAATGGTTACGAGAATTATAACAGCAGTCGTCGCACTCCTTTTGCTTATACCGCTGCTTGTGTTTGGCGGTATGTGGGGCGCGGGTGCGCTTTTTGCGCTTATCTGCGGCTTTTCGGTTTACGAAATGCTTTCCTGCTGCGGCTTGCTTAAAAAGTATTATATTTCTGTCCCCTCGATACTTTTCGCAACCCTTTGTGCGCTTATTCCCATAATCGGCTATCCCCATACGCTTCTGATTATCGGCTTCTGCCTTGCGGCAGTCCCGTTTTCGCTCGTTTGCTTTCTTTTCGTGTCGGTTGCGGCACATAAAAGCATCGATCCCGAGCGCCTGCTTATGTTTTTTGCGCTTGCGCTGTATATAACCGCAGGCTTCGCTTCGCTTTCGTTAATCCGCTCGCTTTACGGCTTGTGGTCGGTGGCTTTGGTGCTTTGCGTTTCTTGGGTGACCGATACGATGGCGTACTTCAGCGGTATGCTTTTCGGCAAAAGAAAGCTCTGCCCCGAAATTTCACCCAAAAAGACGGTTGCGGGCGCAATCGGCGGAACCATTTTCGGTACTCTTGCGGGCGTTGCGGTCTATTGGATAGCGTTCGGCACTCCGCTTTGGGGCATTATGGCGCTTCCGCTTTCTGTAGTAAGCCAATTCGGCGATCTTTCCGCATCGGTTATCAAGCGCCGCTTCGGAGTTAAAGATTACGGTAAAATTTTCCCCGGGCACGGCGGTGTGCTCGATAGATTCGACAGCATCATTCCTGTGTCTATAATGACCGCACTCATTCTCGTTGCTATCGATACGTTCGCTTGGCTGCTTTAATCGGGCAGAAAAAGGGTAATATTATGCAAAAATCTATTTCTCTGTTGGGCAGTACCGGCTCGATAGGAACACAAACACTCGACGTGGCGCGCAAGCTTGGGCTTCGCGTCACTGCGCTTTCGGCACATTCGAATATTTCTCTGCTCGAATCGCAATGCCGTGAATTTATGCCGAAGCTTGTCTGTATCGGCGAGGAAAAATATAAAGAATTCAAGCTCGCGGTAAGCGACCTTGATATAGAAATCGTTTGCGGCGACGAAGGCGTTTTGCAAATTGCGAGCGAGGATGAATCGCAAACGATAGTAAACGCCGTGCTCGGTATGAAGGGGCTTTTGCCCACTATCGCCGCGGCAAGCAAGGGTAAACGTATCGCGTTTGCCAATAAAGAAACGCTCGTTGCCGGCGGCAAGCTGGTTACCGATGCGGTAAAGCAGGGCAACGCCGTGCTTCTCCCCGTAGATAGTGAGCATTCCGCGATATTCCAATGCATACAGGGCGGTGCGGCAATAAAGAAGATTTTGCTCACAGGCTCGGGCGGCCCTTTTCTTAATAAAAACAGCGAATTTTTAAAAACCGTAACTCCCGAAATGGCTGTCCGCCATCCGCGCTGGAATATGGGCAAAAAAATATCGGTCGATAGCGCAAGCCTTATGAATAAAGGCTTGGAGCTTATCGAAGCCGTGCACCTCTTCGACGTTTCTCCCGAAATGGTCGAGGTCGTTATCCATCCGCAAAGTATAGTTCATTCGCTTGTCGAATTCGAGGATAACGCAATAGTTGCCCAGCTCGGTATGCCGGATATGCGCGTCTGCATACAATATGCAATAACCTATCCCGATCGTAAGCCCTCGCCCGCCGAAAGCCTCGATCTGTTCGGCAAGGAGCTTACCTTCCTAAAACCCGACGAAAAGACCTTCCCGTTGCTTGCACTTGCGAGGAGGGCAATAATAAAGGGCGGAAATATTCCCGCCGCGATGAACGGTGCAAACGAAATCGCCGTTGCGCTGTTCCTCGATAATAAAATCAGCTTTACAAAATTGTTCGAGCTCGTTATCGAAGCAACCGAAAACGCTTGCTTTATCGAACGCCCGAGCGTTGAAGATATCATTGCGTCGGATAACGCGGCGCGTGAATACGTCGTTTCTCATATTTAGGAGTGTTATTTAATGTTTCAATCGCTTATAAGCCTTGCCGTAACCGTTTTCGTTTTCGGTCTGCTTATTTTTATTCACGAATTCGGTCACTACGTCGTTGCGCGCGCCTTCGGTGTGGGTGTTATCGAGTTTTCTATCGGTATGGGCCCCACGCTGAAGAAATGGAAGGGGAAATATAACGATTTTTCTATCCGCGCGTTCCCGATCGGCGGATTTGTGAATATGGTCGGTGAATACGACGAGGAAATACCCGAAGAGCATCAATATAAAATCCCGCTAAACGAGCGCGCGGTTTGGAAGCGTATCCTTATCGTTGTAGCCGGCCCGCTTATGAATATTTTGCTCGCTTATATCGTTATGATTGCGCTTGTCGCAAGCGGAAATATGGTCGGTACGAGAATCGTCGGCGCGTTTGACGAGGGCAGCGTATCCAACCAATACGGCTTGCAGATCAACGATGAAATAGTGCGAGTGAACGGTAAAAAAATTCACTGTGCCGAGGATATATCCTATAAAATAATGTCCGACGGTATAGAGCCTATCGATATCGTCGTCATCCGCGACGGCAAGGAGGTATTGCTGGAGGACGTCTGCTTCGAGCAGGAAAAGCAGGACGGCATAGTTTTCGGAAAAATGGATTTCCGCGTTTACGGCGAGGAAAAAACGGTTGGAAACGTAATGCGCGAAGCCTTCTGGAAGGCAGGCTCGACGATTTATATGACGCTCGATTCGCTTGTTGATACCTTTACCGGAAGATACGGTATAGATGCGGTTAGCGGTCCGGTCGGCGTAGGTAACGAGGTGAACGAGGTTATAAAGCAAAGCGACGGTTTAGCCGAAACGCTCCAAAGCCTTGGTGTGCTTGTGGCAATGATATCGGTTTCGCTCGGCATATTCAATCTTTTGCCGATTCCCGTGCTCGACGGCGGCAGATTGCTGTTTTATATAATCGAAGCAATACGCCGTAAACCTATAAATCCCAAATACGAGCAGGCAATAAGTGCCGTGTTTACGGTTATATTGCTCGGCTTAATGTTCTTCGTTTTAATGAAAGATATTGCAGGACTTTTCTGATATGAAAAACACAAAAGTAATAAAAATAGGCAATATTTCAATCGGCGGTGGAAGCCCTATTGCTATCCAGTCGATGACAAATACCAAAACCGCCGATAAAAATGCAACGCTTGCGCAGATAAAATCGCTTTCCGCTGCAGGATGCGATATAGTTCGTTTCACGGTTAACGATATAGAGGCGGCAGAGGCTATCCCATATTACGTCGAAAACAGCAGTATTCCGCTCGTTGCGGATATTCATTTCGATTATAAGCTCGCACTTGCCGCGGCAGAGCGCGGAATTAATAAAATCCGTATAAACCCCGGGAATATCGGAGATAAAGGAAATATAAAAAAGGTTGCAAACGTCTGCCGTGCAAGGAATATTCCCATTCGTATAGGTATAAACGGCGGAAGCGCCGAAAAGGAAGTGCTTGCAAAATACGGCGGCCCTACTGCCGAAGCACTTGCCGAAAGTGCGCTTAATAACGCAAAAATGCTCGAGGAATGCGATTTCGATAATATCGTGCTTTCGGTAAAAAGCTCCGACGTTAAAACGATGGTCGATGCTGCCCGCATACTTCACGAGCGCTGCAATTACCCCCTGCATATCGGCGTTACCGAAACCGGCGACGTAAGGCGCGGCAGTATTAAATCTGCAATAGGTATCGGCGCGCTTCTTTTAGACGGTATCGGCGATACGGTTCGCGTTTCACTTACCGAAGATCCGATGCTCGAGGTTGGTGCAGCAAAGGATATTTTGTTCTGTTGCGGTATCGGCGGCGGAATAAATATCGTTTCTTGCCCCACCTGCGGCAGAACGCAATCCGACGTTATCCCCTTGGTTGCCGAATTGGAGCGTGCTACGAGAAGTATAAATACCGCCCGCCGTCTTACAGTTGCATTAATGGGATGCGCGGTAAACGGCCCGGGCGAAGCAAAGCACGCCGATATAGGCGTAGCCTGCGGTAATAAAGAAGGACTTTTGTTCCGCAAGGGCGAAATTATTAAAAAAATCCCGCAGGAAGAAATAGTATCCACACTTGTAAAAGAAATAAAGGAAATGCTTAATGCTTAACGAATTTCTCGCAAAATTCAAAAAAGTATCCTTCAGCCAAAAGGCAAAGGACACCATATCGAAATTCGATTCCTTCTCTGTTTTGGTAGACCGCGACAGTATGACCATAGCGGTTAAAACAGAGCTTTCTTGCTATGTAAAGCCTTCGCTTATCTTTGCCGTAGAGCAGGAAATAAAAAAAGCGTACGCAGTCAACGCCGTAATTATCTATCCGCACTTTAATCTCGAGTTCAAGCCGGAATATATGGACGGCATTATCGAAACCTTAAAAAACCACGCGAACATCGATTACGGCTTTTTCGATGCCTGCAGCTATAAATATACAGAATCAAGCGGAGAATTTATTATAAAGCTCCGCCATAACGTCACCTCGGATATCCCCGAGGCGAACGGTGCGGCACAGTTTATCGCACAGTGCGTTTCCGAGCAGTTCGGTGTAAAGCTTAATATCAGCTTCGAATACGAGCAGATCGACCTTCAAAGCTACCGTAACGACCGCGAAACCCTGCTTGCCGAAAGCATACGCGAAACCAAATTCGAAATTGCGCAGGAAACCGAAAAAGAACCGCCGCGCGCCTCCTTCTTTAACGAAGAGGTTGATGATGCCGAATATAGCGAAGAGGACGGCAAGCGCTTGGTAACGCTCGGCAGAATGACGCTCGATATAACCAATCCCGAGCCGCTCTATGGCGAACGCCGAAATTGGAACTTTACCCCTATTTCGCATATTAAGTGCGATACCGGCGTTTGTGTTGCGGGCAAGCTTTTCCTTGTCGAAAGCAAGGAAAACTACGAAGGCGAAAAAATGACCTTCACGGTTTATATTACCGATAATTCCGCTTCGATTTCGGGTAGATTTACCTGTAAAAAAAGCGAAGCGCCAAAAATAAAGCCGCCTATGTACGTTATGGTTGCGGGCAAGGCGGAGCACCGTCGAGTTTTCGACCGCAACAAGCAGGATTGGGTCGAGGATGACGAAATAACCCTTAATATCAAGGCAATATCCAAATGCGGCTTTGTCGGCAGAAAAGATAACGCCGAGGAAAAGCGTGTTGAACTGCACCTGCACACCAATATGTCCGCTACCGATGCGCTTACCGATGCTTCGGATATAATGGCGCGTGCGCACGCCTGGGGAATGCCTGCTGTTGCCTTTACCGACCACGGTACGCTTCAGGCTTATCCTATCGTTATGAAGGCGGCAAAGAAATATCCCGACGTAAAGCCGATTTACGGTATCGAAGGCTACCTTGTCGACGATACCGCTCGCGCAGTGTTCCGATACGACGATTCGATGAACACCCGCTTTTCCGAGGATGAATTTATTATATTCGATATCGAAACCACGGGCCTTTCACCGAAAACCTGCGGAATAACTCAAATCGGTGCACTAAAATATAAAAACGGCGAAATAATCGGCGAATTTTCAACCTTCGTCGATTGCGGTATGCCTATTCCCGAAAATATAGTTCGCTTAACCGGTATTACCGACGAAATGGTAAAGGGCGCTCCCAATGAAAAGGAAGCGGTAAACAGATTTCTCGAATTTTGCGGCAACAGAATGCTCGTGGCTCATAATGCCAACTTCGATATTTCCTTTATCCGCCGCGTTGCCGACGAAAACGGAATCCCATTCGAAAACGCATATCTCGATACCGTCGCGCTTTCGCGCTATATAAACAGCGATATCAATAAGCACACCTTGGATACGCTTGCAAGGTATTATAAATTGGGTGATTTCGATCACCACAAGGCAGATGCCGATACCGAAATGCTTTCGAAAATTTTCGAATGTATGTCGCGCAAGCTCGCCGCCAACGGTATTTTCACCGTAAACGAAATGAACGCCGCGATGGCAGGCAACGCCGACCCGAAGCGCTTAAAGAGCTATCACGTCGTCATTCTCGTTAAAAACCTAAAAGGTTTAAAAAATCTATATAAATTGGTTTCGCGCTCTTATCTGGATTATTTCCATAAGCATCCGCGTATCCCCAAAACCCTGCTAAGCGAATACCGCGAAGGCTTGGTCGTCGGCTCCGCCTGCTCCTCGGGCGAGCTTTACGATGCTATTTTGCAGGGCAGACCCGATAACGAGCTCTACCGTATTGCCGATTTTTACGATTACCTCGAAATACAGCCCGATTGCAACAACGGCTATCTTATCGAGGAAAATCAGGCAACGGTCGAACAGCTTCACGAAAACGTAAGAAAAATTATCGCTATTGCAAATAAGCAAAAAAAGCTTGTCGTCGCAACGGGTGACGTGCATTTTCTTGACCCGGAGGACGAAATTTACCGCCAAATAATGTTAAGCGGCAAGGGCTTTTCGGATGCAATGCGCGATACGCGTATATTCTTCCGCACCACCGACGAAATGCTTGCCGAATTCGCTTATCTCGGCGAAGAGCTTGCCTATAAGGTCGTTGTCGAAAACCCAAAACGCGTTATCGAGGATTTCGATGCGATAAAGCCTATCCCCGATGGCACCTATACCCCCAAAATAGACGGCGCAGAGGAAGAGCTGCAAGAGCTTTGCGAAAAGACCGCAATGGAAATGTACGGTCACAACGGCGTTCTGCCCGAGGTTGTGCGCAACCGTATGGATAGGGAATTAACCTCTATTATCAAAAACGGCTTTGCGGTTCTCTACGTTATTGCGCGCAGACTCGTGCAAAACAGCGAAGAGCACGGCTACCTCGTCGGCTCGCGCGGGTCGGTTGGTTCTTCGTTTGCCGCAACGCTTGCAAAAATATCCGAGGTTAACCCGCTCCCGCCGCACTATGCCTGCCCGAAATGTAAATATTCGGAATTTTTCCTCGATGGCTCGGTAGGCTCGGGCTTCGACCTGCCCGATAAGGATTGCCCCGAATGCGGCACGGCAATGCGCCCCGACGGACACGATATCCCCTTTGAAACCTTCTTGGGCTTCCACGGTGAAAAGGCTCCCGATATCGACCTTAACTTCTCGGGCGACGTTCAGTCCGAAGCGCACAAATTTACCGAAGTTCTCTTCGGAAAGGAAAATATTTTCCGCGCGGGTACAGTCGGTACTCTGCAGGATAAAAACTGCTTCGGCTACGTAAAAAAATATCTCGAAAAAGAAAATATTACCATAACCAAAGCCGAACAGCAGCGACTCGTTCAGGGCTTCGTAGGCGTGCAAAATACAACCGGACAGCACCCCGGCGGTATAGTGGTTATTCCCAAGGAATATGAAATCTACGATTTTACTCCGGTTCAGTATCCCGCAAATAAAGCGTCGAGTGGTGTTATAACCACCCACTTCGCGTTCGAATACCTGCACGATACGATATTAAAGCTCGATATACTCGGACACGATGTTCCGACCTATTATAGGTATTTCCAAAACTATACGGGTATCGACGTGCGCGACGTTCCGATGAACGATAAAAACGTTATCGAGCTTTTCGCATCAACAAAACCGCTCGGCGTCACACCCGAGCAGATCGGCTGTCCGATCGGTACTATGGGTATTCCCGAATTCGGCACCGACTATTCTATACAGATGATTCTCGATGCAAAGCCAAAATCCTTCGCCGACCTCGTGCAGATAGCAGGCCTTTCGCACGGTACGGGTATCTGGCTGGGTAACGGTAAGGACCTTATCGAAAAGGGTGTTTGCACTATCGATGAAATTATCGGTACGCGTGACAGTATAATGGTATACCTAATGCACAAGGGCTTGGATTCCGCAATCGCGTTCGACTCGATGGAGCGTACCCGTAAGGGGAGAGGTCTGCTTCCCGAGCAGGAGGCGGCAATGCGTGAAAAGGGCGTTCCCGAATGGTATATCAATTCCTGCAATAAAATCCAATATATGTTCCCCAAGGCACACGCCGCGGCGTATACTATAGCGTCGCTGCGCTTGAGCTGGTTTAAAATCTATCAGCCGGTTGCCTTTTACGCGACCTATTTCACGATAAAGCGTAAATTTTTCGACGGCGAGCTGGTAATGCGCGGCAGAACGCGTATCGAGGAACGCCTAAACGCGCTCCGTGCCGCTCCCGACCTCACCGCTACCGAGGAGGGTGCGATAATTATTTTGCGTATCGTGCTCGAAATGTTCGCGCGCGGATTTTCGTTCCTGCCTATAGAAATAGGCAAATCCGAAGCAATGGCGTTCATACCCGAAAACGGCAAAATAAGACTTCCGCTCTGCGCGCTTAACGGCTTGGGCGAATCGGTTGCCGAAAAAATCGTCGAGGTCGTCAAATCAGGCGAAGCTACCACTATCGAGGAAATTCGCGTTAAGGCGCAGGTAAATAAATCGATTATGGACCTGCTTTATAAGAATAATTGCTTCGGCAATATTCCCGAATCCGATCAAATAACTCTATTTTAATACAACAGAATTAAGGCAAAGCTATGTTTGACAATCATTCACACACACAATATTCCGGCGATATCCCGAAGGGCAGAGGTAACTCGGTGCGCGAGCTGTGTCTTTCGGCTATCGAAAAGGGCTTAAAGGGTATCGCGATAACCGACCATTTCGATATCGACGGTATCCGCGACGGCTTTTTCCCACCGCTCGACCACGATTCCGTAGCGCAGGATATTTATGAAGCGCGCGCGGAATTTGCGGGCAAGCTTACCGTGCTTCAGGGTATCGAGCTCGGCCAGGCGACGCATATGCCCGAGGAATCGCATTCCCAGCTTGCAAGCCAACCCTACGATATAGTTCTCGGCTCGGTGCACGCGGTGCGCGGAATAATTGATTTTGCCGATACGGATATAAAATCGATGTCGAAAAACGAATATATACGCCTTTGGGAGCAGTATATCGAGGAAATGCTCGATACTATCGAATGGGGCAATTTCGACGTGCTTACCCATATAACCTATCCCAAGCGATATTATCTCGGTAACGGTATAACCGAATTTCCCGATATCAAAAACAAAGGCAGAGAATATTTCGAGCCTGTTTTAAAAGCGGTAATCGATAAAGGTATAACGCTTGAATGCAATACCTCGGGATTACGTCAGGCTATGGGCGAATGCCTACCCAACCGCGATCTGCTTTCGTTCTATTATGAGCTTGGCGGCAGAGATATAACTATCGGCAGCGATGCTCATAAGGCTATAGACGTCGGCGCGAACTTCGCCGATGCAAAGGAAATGCTTTCGGATATCGGCTTTACCCACCTTGCAAGCTTTTGCTTGCGCAAAAAAGATTTCTACAGAATTTCGGAGGATTAAAATGAAAGAACGTATACTTGCTTATCTCGAAAAAGATGCCCGCACCACTCCAAAGGATATTGCAACAATGCTCGGGATTACCGAAAAAGAGGTTGCCGATATTATTGCGCAGTGCGAAGCCGACGGCACTATCGCCTGCTACCGCACGGTAATTAATTGGGAAAAAACCGGCAAAAGCAGCGTTACCGCGCTTATCGAGCTAAAGACCATTCCCCAGCGCGATAAAGGCTTCGATTCGGTTGCGGAGCGTATCTGCAATTTTCCCGAGGTGAAATCGGTTGCGCTTATGTCCGGCGGCTTCGACCTTGCAATAACCGTCGAATGCGCGAATATGCGCGACGTTGCGTTCTTCGTTGCCGAAAAGCTTGCGACAATCGAAGGCGTTACCGCTACGGCAACCCATTTCGAGCTTCAGAAATATAAAGAAAACGGCGTCGTTTACGGCACCGAGAAAACCGATAAAAGAGGAAACAGCTGGTGAAATTCGACGCAAATAAATGCCTTCCGGCAAAAATAACCGAAATAAAGCCGTCGGGTATCCGTAAATTTTTCGACCTCTTGGGCGAAATGAAGGATGTCGTCGGCTTAACGGTAGGTCAGCCCGATTTCGATACTCCTTGGCATATACGCAATGCGGGTATACGCTCGCTCGAGGAAGGGCATACCTACTACACCTCCAATAACGGCATTATGGAAATGCGCGAGGAAATCGCCAACTATCAAAAACGCCGTTTCGGACTTGAATACGACCCCGAAAGCGAAATAATCGTAACCGTCGGCGGAAGCGAAGCTATCGACCTCGCCCTCCGTGCGCTTATCGAGCCGGGCGACGAGGTTATTATTCCTCAGCCCTGCTTCGTGTGCTACGAACCTCTTGCGCGTCTTGCCGGTGCAACTCCTGTTATAGTTAATCTTTCTGCCGATAACGGCTTTAAGCTTACTGCAGAGCAGTTAAGGAACGCTATAACCGAAAAAACGAAAATGCTCGTTCTTGCATTCCCGAATAACCCCACCGGCTCGGTGCTTCGCAAGCAGGATCTCGAGGAAATTGCGGCGGTCCTGCGTGAAACGAATATAGTCGTGCTTTCCGACGAAATCTATGCCGAGCTTACATACGGCGAAAAGCATGTTTCGATCGCTTCTGTCGAGGGTATGCGTGAGCGCACCATTATCGCAAACGGCTTTTCGAAGGCGTATGCAATGACAGGCTGGCGTATGGGCTATACCCTTGCACCGATGTATTTTACCTCGCAAATGGCAAAAATACATCAGTACGGCATTATGAGCGCACCCACCACCAGCCAATACGCGTCTATCGAAGCGTTGAAAAACGGTGATAAGGATATCGAATATATGAAGGGCGAATACGAAGCGCGCCGCCGTCTTATTGTAAGCGAGCTAAATCGTATCGGCATCGATACCTTTATGCCCGAAGGCGCATTCTACGTATTTGCCGACCTGCGCAAATTCGGTATCGACGATGAAGTATTTTGCGAAAGATTGCTGTATGAGCATAAATGTGCGATAGTGCCCGGCAGCGCCTTCGGCGAAAGCGGCAAAGGCTTTGCAAGACTTTCCTATGCATATTCACCCGCGCATATACGCAAGGCAATAAAACGTATAGAAGAATTTATTAAAACCTTATGAAATTGAATGCTTACGCAAAAATCAACCTAACGCTCGATATTACGGGTGTCCGTCCCGACGGCTTTCACGAGCTTCGCTCGGTAATGGCTCCCGTAACCCTTTGCGACGTTATCGAGCTTAATAAAAACGGCTCTTTTGCGTTTGACTGCAGTGTAAAAGAGCTTTGCGGTACGGACAACCTTTGCGTCCGTGCGGCAAAACTCTTTTTCGAGCTTTCGGGGCAAAAGCCGAATGTTTCGATATATCTCGAAAAAAATATCCCATTTCCTGCAGGGTTGGGTGGCGGCAGTGCCGATGCGGCTTGCGTGCTAAAGGGATTAAACGAGCTTTGCGGTATGCCGCTTTCTGCCGAACAGCTTTTTTCGCTTGCCGAACGGCTCGGGTCGGACGTTCCGTTTTGCCTGCTCGGTGCGCCGGCTCTGTGCGAGGGCAGGGGCGAGCGCTTAACTTCGATAAATTCTCTGCCGGAGCTCGATATAGTTATCGCTATCGGCAAAGCAAGACTAAAAACGCCCGAGGTGTTCCGTGAATATGATAAAGCGGGGTTGCCCGCGCGCGCCGACAGCGATCGGCTTTTAAATGCGATTGAACGCGGCGATAGGGAAGAAGTAATATCCTCGCTCGGCAATGCGTTCGAGCCGATAACCGATATTCTTGCACCCGAAACAAAGGAAATCCGCAAGCTTATGCTTTCGCATTCGGCGCTGAACGCTCGTCTTTCGGGAAGCGGCCCTTCGGTCTACGGCGTTTTCGAAAATTCGCGCGCCGCGTCGAACTGTGCCGAGGCACTTAAAAATATTGGAATTTTTGCAGTTTGCTGTAAAACGGTTTCAAAATAAACAGGTATATTTTTTCCTTTTCGGGACAACAATTTCTTCAAACCGAAAAAGGAGAAAAAACAAATGAGCCTAAAAACCAAAATCGCCGCGTTGTTTGCGGCAAGCTTCCTGCTTTTAAATATCGTCGATATGCTGATACCGCGCAGCGAAGCGAAAATTTTCGATAACGCTATCCGCCTGCATATTCTTGCAGAGGATAATTCCGAAACCGCCCAAGCGGTAAAGCTGTGCGTGCGTGATGCCATACTTACCGAGTATTCGGATATTTTCAATAATAACGAAAACGTCATCGAGGCAAGTAAGGCTTTGGAATCGAGCCTTGCCGATATCGAAGCAACGGCAAACCGCGTGCTTTCGGAATATAACGCCGATTATCGTGCAAGCGTCGAATGGGGATACGAGGAATACCCGACGCGTGTTTACGAAAATATAACCCTGCCCGCCGGGAGCTACCGCTCGCTAAGAATAAATCTCGGCAGAGCAGAGGGCAATAATTGGTGGTGCGTGCTGTTTCCTCCGCTCTGCACCGACGCCGCAAAAAACAACAGCCTTTCGCAATCGGGCGTGAACGAAAACGATTCCCGCGTTTTCAAGGAAAAGAAATATATCTTCAGATTTAAAATACTCGAACTTTTTGGTGGTTAAAATGCTGCATCGTATTATGGGCGCTTCGGGTAGCCGAAAAACCGAATATATGCTAAACGAGCTCGGCTCGGCGTTAAAAAAAGGCAAAAAATGCTTTGTTATCGTGCCCGAACAGCAATCGGTCGCATACGAAGCAATGCTTTGCGAGCGCTTTGGCGACAGCGTGAATATGCTTTGCGAGGTGCTTAACTTCGAACGCCTTCCCAACCGAATCGCGCGCGAATACGGCGGACTTGCTGTTAAAAATATCGACAAAGGGGGCGCTTGCGCCCTTTTGTCGCTTGTTGCCGAATCGTTAAAGGATAAGCTTTCGGTATATTCCGGTGTCGCCTCGGATGCCGATTTTGCCTTGTCGCTATATAACCTCGTTTCGCGTATGAAAATGGCAACGATAACACCGCAAAAGCTTTTCGATGCCGCCGAAAGCCTAAAGGACAACGAAAGAGTAAGCGAAAAGCTTTTCGATATCGCGCTTATTTACGAAAAATACAATAACTGCTTCGGCGATGAGCTTCACGACCCGCGTGATGCACTCACAAGGCTTGCGTCCGAGCTCCCGCAAAAGCCGTTTTTTAAAAAATCCAACGTTTTTATCGATAGCTATTATACCTTTACCGAGCAGGAATATAAAATTATTGCCGAAATGCTCGAGCAAAGCGAAAATACCTATATCTCGTTTACAGTCGACGATGAACGCTCGGTGTTTGACGAAAACAAAAAGGCTGCCGACCGTATTCTTAAATACGCCCGCGGAAAGTATAGGGATATCCCTATGGATACCCCCAACAGAGCAAAACATCAATCGCTTCGCTATATCGAGCGTAATTTGTGGAAAAGCAACGTCAAGCCGCTTGCAGAAAACGATAGCGCGGTAAAGCTTATCACCGCACGAAATCGCTTCGATGAAGCCGAAGCCGCCGCGGCGGAAATACTTTCATTCGTTCGTGCAGGCGGAAGATTCCGCGATATAACTCTGCTTACCGCCAACGTTAACGCGTATTCGGCAATAGTCGATTCGGCGTTCGCACGTGCGCAAATTCCTGTATATATGTCGGCAAAGGAGGAGCTTTCGGCAAAACCGCTCTTTTCCTTTCTTTTGGCAAGCCTTTCGGTTGTTATCGAGGATTTCTCGTTAAGAAGCATAAAACGCTACATAAAAAGCGGATATACCGAGCTTAGTATCGCCGAAAGCGATGCTCTGCTCAGCTATGCTTATTCCTGGAAGCTACGCGGTAAGGCGTGGTATAGTGGAACCCCTTGGACTCTAGACCCCGAAGGCTACCGCGAGGGCGATTTGACCGAACGCGGCGCGCAAATGTTAAGGCTTGCAAACTCCGCGCGCGATAAAATAGTCGAACCGCTTTCGGCCCTGCGCGAAGCGTTAAAGGATAACGAATTGACTGTTTCAAAGGCTCTGCGTGCGCTGTATAACCATCTAATGTCGATGGGCGCGGATGAACGTCTGCGTAGGAACGCCGAAGCGCTTTTGAAAAAAGGTGAGCGCGAGCGCAGCGAACGCGAAATTCAGCTTTGGAAGATACTTATAAATATAATTGACCAGCTCGATAGCCTCTGCGGCGATATTACGGTAACACCCAAAAGATTGCTTACGCTTATCAAGCTGATGTGTGACAGCTATGCACTCGGCGCAATACCTGCGTCTGCCGATTCGGTCACCTTCGGCGATGCATCGCTTATCCGAGCAGGCGGCAGTAAGCTCGTGCTCGTGCTCGGTGTATGCGACGGAGAATTTCCGTCTGCCGTACAAAACGGCGGCTTTTTCGACCGTGTCGAAGCGTCGTTGCTCGAGCAGGAGGAGCTTTTGCTTGCCGACACTATGGAAAAGCAGATAAATACAAACCGCTTTTTCGTATATGCGGCGTTTGCCGCTCCTACCGAAAGGCTGGTGCTGCTGTGCCCGCGCAGCGAGCTTGCGGGCGGCGAGCTTCGCGCCTCTACCGCTTGGCTTGCAGTGGAAAAAATGTTCCCGAAGGATAAGCTTGAAATAACAGATTTTTCTGCCGGTGAAATGATCTATTCGCGTGAATCGGTTGCCGCGGCGTTTCCGTCGCTTGCCGATAGCGCGCTGAAAAACGATATACAAAAGGTGCTCGTTAATACCGATACGCCTTATTTTTCGAATCCTCCGCAGGTAATCGAGCGCAATTCACGTATCGAATTTCCCGAAAAGCTTTTAAACCTTTCGCCGTCGAAATTCGAAACCTATGCAAAATGCCCCTTCTCTTTCTTCGGTAACTACCTGCTCGGCTTAAAGGAAAAGAAGCAAAACGAATTTTCTATGCCCGAAATAGGCAACTTCGTTCATAAAATATTAGAGCTGTTTATGCGTGAATGCGTTAAGACGGGAAAATTCGTCCGCCCAAGCGAAAACGAGCGTAAAGTGCTCGTCGAATCGCTTGCAAAGCAATATTTTCTCGAGGTTATCGGTGTTCAGGCGGCAGAGGATAAACGCTTTCTGCATACCTACGAAAATATGGTTAAAACCATCGATTTCGTAACCGAAAGCCTTTGTAACGAGTTTGAGGAAAGCGATTTCGTCCCCTGCGGATTCGAATTCAAAATCGGCTTAAAGGGCGAGGATATACCTGCAATCGAATACGATGTCAAGGGCAATCGCGTTCTCCTTCGCGGCTCTATCGACCGTGTCGATACCTACGTTGAAAACGGCGTAAAATACGTTCGCGTAATCGATTATAAAACCTACGATAAAAGCTTTACCGCAGACCTCGTTGCCTATGGACTCGATAGCCAGCTGCTGCACTACCTTTTTGCCTATTGCAAAAAGACCGATTCTAAGCCCGCAGGCGCAATGTACTATACCGTAGTGCTTCCCAACGTGCAAATAAACGGCAGGGAAAGTGAAGAGGATATCGCCGCAAGTATCGAAAAAAGCATTAAACGAAGCGGCATAGTTATAAATAATCCCGACGTAGTTTACGCAATGAGCCACGATTTTTCCTTTGTGCCCGTAAATAAAAAACGCGACGGCACGCTTTGGCATCGCGGCGAATCGAAAAAGCTGTTTACCGAAACCGAATTCGAAGATCTCGAAGGCGTGCTCACCGAACAAATAAACCGCTTGGCAGGCAACGTTTTCGATGGCAATATGGATATAAGTCCGCTCGAAATAGAAAACCTAAAGACCGAGCCCTGCAAATATTGTGCGCTCGGCGATTTCTGCCGTAATAAAAAGCAGGAGGAAGAGGAGGGTGACGCGAATGACGACGAATAAAACCGAATATACGCCGATGCAGGAAAAGGCGATATACACCCCGAATAAAACCCTTCTCGTCAGTGCAGGCGCGGGCAGCGGTAAAACCACCGTGCTTACACAAAGGCTTATCGACCGTATAAAATCAAACGGCGATATAACCAAATTCCTCGTTGTAACCTTTATGAAGGCTGCGGCTTCGGATATAAAACGCAAGCTTTACGAAGCATTGCTCGAGGAAATCGCAAACAACCCGAATAACGAGCATCTCTATCGCCAATCCTTGCTTGTAAGTGAGGCGAACATCTGCACTATTTCGTCGTATTGCCTTTCGCTTGTTAAAGAGAATTTCGCGCTTTTGGGAATATCTCCGCGAGCTCGCGTAATGGACGAAACCGAATCGGCAATGCTGTTGCGTCGCGTTGCGGACGAGCTTATCGCACAGGGCTACAATACCCGTGACGCCGCTTTTTTGCTGGTGGCGGACAATTTCACCGGCGATAAGAACGATACTCCGCTCGCCGATGCGATGATAAAGCTTTTCAATAGCCTGCGCGTTACTCTTTCAAGAGAAGAAATGCTTGTCGGCTGTGCCGAGGAGCTTCGCAGAGAAGCGGCGATAATCCGCGAAAAAGGCTTTTTTGAATCGACAACCGGCAAAGCGGTAAGAGCGCGCTTAAAGACCTTCTACCGCGAATTTCTTGCCGATGCCGAGGAACTGCGCGATTTTGCCGAATCTGTCGCCGAGGATGCAAAATATCTCGCCCCGCTCGATAAGCTTTGCGATGCCTTCACCTCGGTATACGAATCGCTCGATACGAATTATGTTAACTATTGCAATCTTGCCGAAACCGCCTTCGATAAAATTTCGCTTGCACGCTCCGGCTGTGCCGAGGAATACCGCAAGCTTGTTTCCGAGCATAAAAAAGCGCTTATGGACGAGCACGGCAAGGTTAAAAAACGCTATATTCGCGGAAACGACGAATATAACGCGCAAAGCTTCGAGCTCTGTGCCGATATAGTTCTTGCCGTAAATTCCTTCCTTTCCCGCTTGGAATCGGGCTACGAGCAGTTAAAGCTCGAAAACGGTGTTCTCGATTATACCGATTTCGAGCAAAAAGCATTGCAATTACTCGAAACGCGCGATGAAGAGGGAAATAGAATTCCGACCGAGCTGTGCTTGAAAAAACGCGCCGAATTCGAAGAAATACTTATCGACGAATATCAGGACGTCAATCCGATGCAGGATAGACTTTTTACTCTGCTTTCGGGCAGTGCCAGACGTTTTATGGTCGGCGATATCAAGCAAAGCATATACCGCTTCCGTAACGCTTACCCCGATATTTTTATCGGATACAAAGAAGCGTTTCCGCATATCGAAAATGCAAACGATAGCGATACCGCTTGCATCTTCCTGCGTGAAAATTTCCGTTGCGGCGAAGCCGTTATAAATTATGTAAACTATCTCTTCAAAAGCGTTACCGAAAACACACCCTATTATCGCGAATACGACGGCGAATGGCTGGTTAAAGCAACCAAGCGCAACGATATGAAGCACCCGGTTGTTATTGCCGTTGCCGATAAGGAAAAGGGAAAGGCAATCGAGGCGCGCCGTACCGAAGCCGAATTCATTGCAAGCGAAATTAACCGACTTGTAAAAACCGAAACCGACGATGAGGGTAATAAATTCGGTTATTCTGATTTTGCCGTAATGCTCGGCGCAATGAAGGGGTATTCGATAGAATACGAAAAAGCTTTTAAAAAATTCGGAGTTCCCTATAAAACCGAAACCTCCGAAAATTTTCTCGAAAACCCCGTTATAAGACTTGCCGTTTCGGCGTTAAGAGCTATCGACGACCCGACCGACGATATATCGCTCTGCTCGCTTATGCGCAGTCCGATATGTAATTTCGATTCGAACGACCTTTATTTAATACGCCAAAAAGCAAAGGATACTGCGTTCTGGCACGCAGTTACCTCCTGCGCGCATATAAAGGCAGGTCGAATTATAAATAAACGCTATAAGGCGAAAAAGCAAAAGGGAAATATCTGCCTTGCCAAGCGTTGCCGCGAGTTTGTGGTGCGTATTAACGAATGGCGCAACGAAAGCACCGGAGTACCCTGCCGCGATTTTCTAAAAAGCTTTTTCGTTTCCTCGGGATTACTGCGTATTGCAAGCTCGGATTCCGCGCGTGATAGCTTGCTTCTGCTGTTCGATTATTCAAGCCGCTATGAAACGCCGCAAAACCAAGGCCTTTCGGGCTTTTTGGATTATCTCGACGAGCTTTCACAGGGGGATAAGCAAATTTCCGATGCCGCAAGCACGGGCGATGAATCTGCCGTTTCCTTTATTACGGTGCATAAATCAAAGGGGCTCGAGTTCAAGGTCTGCTTCCTTGCGGGTTGTGAAAAGCAGTTCCGCGGTTTAAAAAATTCATCCGAAATTACTTTGCTTCGCGGTAAGGGCATTTTCTTCCGCCTGCGTGATAGAGTAAGGCTAACAACCTTCGATCCGCTTTGCAATATCAACGCCGCCGACGAGGAGCGCGATGCCGCCAAGGGCGAGGAGCTTCGTAAGCTGTACGTTGCATTAACTCGCGCAAAGGAACGGCTGTATATCACAGGCTGTGCCGAAATCGGCTGGCAGGAAAAGCGATACAGCCGCGATTCCGCAAAAAGCTGGCTGGATATGGTGCTGTTTGCATCGCTCGGTAACGGCGAGCACAGCTTTTTCACGGTTCGTACGATAGATAAATTAAACGTGAACTCATATTATCGCGATTCGGTGCAAAAAAGGGTAATAGCGCCTACCGAGGAAATGCTCGATATTGCACGGTACGAATACCCTTACGCAAGTGCGGTAAAAACCGCCGCGAAGATTTCGGTTTCCGAGCTGCGCGAAGGACTTTTGGAGGACGACGAGTATAACCGTACCGTTTTGTCCGTGCCTGCGTCGCGCGTTTCGATGCGGCCTGCCTTCGCTACCGATAAGGCATTGATGACAGCGGCAGATATCGGTACCGCAAACCACCTTTTTATGCAGTTCTGCGATTTTAAAAACGTCGAAAAGGTCGGAACTGCCGATGAGGCAAAACGGCTTTTAAACATAAAAATGTTCACGGCGGAGCAATATTCAATGCTCGATTTCAAAGCATTGCAGCGCTTTTTCGAAAGCGAGCTGTACCGCCGCATAAAAGCATCGAATAACGTCTACCGCGAAAAACGCTTTTCTGTTGGCGATATCAATTCCGAAAGCGGCGAAAAAATGCTCGTGCAGGGGGTTATAGACTGCTTTTTCGAAAACCCCGACGGAAGCTATACCGTTGTCGACTATAAAACCGACCGCGTGAAAACGCTTGCCGAGCTCGCCGAACGCCACAGCGTACAGCTTTCCTATTACCGCCAAGCTGTCGAGCGGATGACAGGCAAAACTGTGTCCGAAGCGCTGCTCTATTCCTTCGAGCTCGATTCGGTTATCGGTGTATAAAAACAAATGTCAACCTTTCGCGCATAAAAGGTTGACATTTTTCTTTTGCCGTGTTATATTCATTCGGAAGGGAAGTGAGCAATATGAAAAAAGCGGATAAAATACGCAATATAACACGCATCGCGCTTTATTCGGTGTTGCTTGTAATTTGCTCGTGGATATCGGTTCCGTTTGCGGTGCCGATAACGCTTCAAACCTTCGCCGTCTTTTTCCTGCTTTATTTTGCGGGTGCAAAAAAGACGTTGGCGGCACTAACTCTCTATACTATTCTCGGAATCATAGGTCTTCCGGTATTTTCGGGCTTCGGCAACGGTTTAAGCGTACTGCTCGGAACAACCGGCGGCTACGTGTTGGGGTTTTTCGCCGCAGGAGCGGTCTATGTCGCCGCAGAATCGATTTTTAAAGAAAACATAAACAATCCCTGCGTCAAATATATTGCGTCGTTCTTGGCACTGTTTGCCTGCTATTCGCTCGGCGTGCTCGGTATAATGCGCTATGCAAGCGGAAGCGAGCTTGGCTTTTTTGCTACGCTCGGAACAACGACTGCCGCATACCTGCTGCCTGATATTGCAAAAATTATCTGTGCCGATATATTAAACCGTTGTCTTCGCAACCATATTAAAGCCTAATGCTTATTTCGCCGCTGTTTAGCACTATCGTTTCGCCGCTTTCGGTCAAAACCTCAAGCCCGCCGTCGTCGTGTATTGCAACCGCCTTTGCGGTATAGTCAATCGAATTGCGGGTAAAGCGAATATCTCTGCCCAAAACGAGCGAGCGGGCGCGATATTCCCGCATAAAGCTTTTGTCGGGCAATGCGTCGCATAGCGCATTCAAGCGCGAGTAAACGTCTGCAATAAGCTTGCAACGGTCGGTCTTCGTTCCCAAAGAGGTTGCGATTTCCGCAAGCTCCTGCGGGAAATCCTCGGTCGTAAGATTAATACCGATTCCGACTATAACCGCCTGCACCGTTTGCGTTTCAAAATCCGAAACAGCCTCGGTTAAAATACCGCATACCTTGCGGTCGTCTATAAAAATATCGTTCACCCATTTAATCTGCGGGTGTTTTTTTGTTGCCAATTCTATCGCTTCACATACCGCAACCGCGCACGCCGAGGTTATTGCGGGTGCATCGGAAAGCTTTACTTCGGGGTGCAGCACGCAGGAAAAATAAAGCCCGCTCTGCTTGGGCGAATAAAAGCTCTTCCCGTGTCTGCCCCTGCCCGCAGTCTGCTCCTCTGCGGCGAATATGGCGTTGCCCGATAAATTGCCTATTGCACGCTTCGCCTCGCTGCTTGTCGAATCTATCGTTTTGTATACCTTTATTTCGATATTTTCGTCACCCAAGACCGCACGGATGCCCGATTCCGAAAGTATATCGCTTTCTTTGTCAAGGCTGTGCCCGAGGTTGTTTACCGAGCTTATCGGGTAACCCTCGGCCTTGAGCGCGGCAACGCATTTTGCAATTGCACTGCGCGAAACCTTGCAGGTATCTGCAATATCCTGCCCCGAAATATATTCACCCTTGCGGCTTTCCAAAATGTATATTACTCTGTCGCGTAACGTCATATTTTCACCCATAAAATCCAAAAGTCCCAATATTTTGGGACTTTGGCTACTGTATCAGTTCTTCTCTGTAAATAAAACGCTTTTGCTGTTCCTCGGGTACAACGTCGATATCGCTGTCGTCGATAGAAATTTCGCTCACAAAATCCTCGGGAGCGGTGTATTCAAAGGTTTTAACGTAAACCTCGCTTATCGATTCCGCGTGGAACTTTTCGATAATCGCTTCGGGCTCGGAAGCTTCCTTGTCGTTCTTGTTAAAGGTAGGGATAAGGTCGGTAAAGAAATTGCTTGCCGAAACCTCGTTAAGCGATTCGTCCGAAACCTCTGCCGATTCCTCCTCGGAAATTTCAAAGCTTATATCGCTCGTTTCGGTTATCGAAGAATCCTCGGAGCTTTCAAATAAAGCTTCGCTTTCGTCCTCTTCGCTTTCGATTTCGTTGCGGGAGGCTTCAAGATATTCGTTGTATCGCTTTTCGGTAACGTAGGTCATTTTTATACGGTAGGTACCGTTTTTCATGCCTGCTACCTTTTCTTCGGGGACGGTAACACTCCAGTCCTCGCCGGGCTCAAGCTCTGCGAATTTGTCACCGTAAAGCTTGGATACCGCTTGTGCGTTGCCTGCGGTGTAGCTTACGTCGCAGTATTCTACCCAACCTTCTTCGCTTAAATATTCGATCTTGCCGGTCATTTCGGCGTTCTCGTAGAAAAGAAGTGTCGAGCCTGCAGTGTTGCGTACCGATATTATAACTTCCTTGCTGCCTTCCTCGGTTTCGCTCACGATAGCTACGGATATATCTTGACTTTGCCATAAAAGCACCTGCACCGCCAAAACGGTGAAGCCGATCATAAACAGCAAAGCTAACGTTATTATTGTCAAAACAGTTGACTTTTTGCGTACTATTGCGTATCACCTCGAGAATAATATATCATTATAATCATATTTTGTAAATGTAATATTTTAACAAAAATTCACCTTTCGAAATCCCTCGCATAGAATAGTATTGATAATATCACACAATAATTCCCGAATATAAGATATTATCCAAACAAGGAGGAATTATAATGAATGAAAAAAACAGCCTGCTCGGCGGGCTTTGCGGCAACGGCAAGGAACAGCTTTGCTGCATAAGCGTGGATAAGGTTTTCGATTCCGCGCGCGATAAGGATTGCCTCGAGGACGTTCGCGTGCACCTTTGCGATATGGGACAGGAGATTATCGACAGAGCAAGCGCGGTAAGATGTAAATGCGTCGAGGTAATCAACACGAACATCAATATCGAGCCGGTACCCTTCAACAAGGGCTTTTACCAGGTCACCGTGCGCTATTACTTCTGCGTAACGCTCGAGGCTTGTATGTGCGGCGGCAGAGTGCAGGAGGTAAAGGGCCTTTGCGCCTTCGACAAGAAGATAATTCTTTTCGGCAGCGAAAAGAACGTTTCGGTCTTCACCTCCGACCCCGAGGCAAACTCCTTCTGCTTCGACGAGCAAAATCTGCGCTGCGACAGCGAGCCTACACTTCCTACCGTCGTTGTCGAGGTTGCTTCTCCTATTTGCCTCGACAGCAAGGTTATCGAGCGTTGCAGGCCCTACGGTCATTGCTGTATGTGTATCGACGCTATCCCCGAGGGTATTCGCAACCGCTTCGACGGAAGCTTTGTTGACGGCGTCGGCGCAAATAACGTCTACGTTACTATCGGGGTTTTCTCGGTTATCCGTATGGAGCGCAAGGTACAGCTTATGCTTCCCGCCTGCCATTTCTGCCTGCCCGAAAAGGACAGCAAGCCCTGCAATAACGACGATCCCTGCTCGATCTTCGGCAAAATGCAGTTCCCCATCGGCGAGTTTTATCCCTATGCCGATGAACAGTACGGAAATAACGATTGCGGCAATAATCATACCAGAGGCTGCTGCGATAAGAATTGTAAATAACCCCTATGTACCGCCGCGAAAAAAGCACGCGGCGGTGCTTTTTTTGTGTTGCAAAAAATACTTCTTTGTGCTATTATATGGCTGTAGAAAAACGGAGGTGTAATTATGAACTACGTAGAGGTTGTAAATCAAAATCAGCATATGCAGGGCTTTTCGAGCGGAAACGGATTTATGTATTGGTCGTTTACCGACAGCCTTGTAAAAACCACGTTGAACGGCACGGTTAAATGTCAGGTGCAGATACACGGCGGACATTTGGGCGATATCGATTATTACGACGGCAAAATTTACGGAAGCTATCTTCAAAACAGCCTTCCCGGTCACGCTTGGGAGGATTGGACAGGCTTCAAGATTTTCGTTTTCGATGCCGAGGATCTTCATACAGTGGAGGTTTTGAATCTCGATATCTGCGATTATTATAAAAGCATTACCTGCACCGAGGAGGACGTTCGCGGCTTTCAGGGTATCGACGGCGTTGCAATCGCGCCCGACCCCAAAACCAACGAAAATAAGCTTTTCGTTGCCTGCGCACTCTATACCGGCGAAAAATATAAAAACCAAATAATCCTTCAGTTCACGCTCGAAGGTAAATACGAAACCGAATATCATATCCCCACAGGAAATACCGTTTTCGGTATCCAAAATTTCGATTATGATGCCGATAACAAGGAATTTTGGTTCTCTACCTACGGACCTTCACAGCCCTATCAGCCCAAAGAGCTTTTGTATTGCGTATCGGGCGATTTTTCGGAAATCAAGCGCAGCTATTGCTTTTCTTCGCCCTATGGGCTTGAATGCTTGGGTAAGGATGGCTTTTACGCTTCGGTTCAATACGGCAAAAACGGCAAGCGCGGCGGTATAGCATATCGTTGCGAGGAATCCTTCTTCGAAACCCCGAAAACCGAAGCCGAGCTTATAGAAATCAAAAACGCACTCGAAGCAGAGTAAAAAAGCTAAATAAACGCAAAAATCCCCTGTCGCCGACAGGGGATCTTTATATTCACCGATATGATGTTTTGTTATTGTTGCTCGTCGGGGCGTTCTTCAACGTCGCCGCAATCGGCTTCGCTTTCGGATTCCGAAATTTCGTTGCAAATTGCTTCGCTTGCAGATTCGGCTTCGCCGCTTTCGCATTCCAAAGGTAACTCTTCGTCGGTCGCAACAGCAATATTCACCGCGCAGACCTCTTTTTCGGGCTCGCCTTTTTTCTTTTTCACAACGTCTGCAGCGCCGCAATCATCGTAAAATTCAAAGCCGAAGAATTTGGTTTCTGCCTTGTGCTTCTTAATAAGCTTGTAGTAAAGCATATATAATACGTAAACCGCAAGCGCGATAAGCGATATCCAAACACCGCCGGGGAGCGACATTTCGATACCGGCAAAGCTAACCTTGCTCGAAACCACAAGTCCGGGAGTAGAATAATCGAATTCGATTTCGTTAACGCCGGCATCGCATTCTACCGCAACGAAGCCGTAGGTTACGCGCAAAACCTTCGTGCTTTCGCCGTTAACCCTTGCGCTCCAGCCGTTTTCCTCGTAAGGTACGCTGAAATAAACGATGCTCGGCTTGTCAAGCGTGATTTTTGCGCTGAATCCGTCGCTCGAATAGTCAAATTCGTCACAGCACATCGTTTTACGTTCGGCAACCGATTGCTTAAACACTTCGTCACTTGCCTTTACCTTGTCGGGATACTTAACGTGCGTCATAAACTTCGAATAGTATTCCGCCTCGCTGTCGGGCACGACAAGATATTTGCAAAGCATTTTATCGCGGTTTGCTTCGGTGTACGCCGTCTTGAAATCGCTTTCGGTCATAAATTCGGTATAGGCAAAGCCCATAGGAATGTAGTTTTCGTTGATATAAATATCGTATCCGTTTTGCGATTCGAGATAGCTGAATCCGTATGCGCTGTGAGATTCGGAATAGGTTCCGTCACTCTTTTGCTTTCTCTTGTTTTTGCTCGTTTCGATAAACGAATATTTTGTCGAGGTGAACGCACGCAAGCCGTGCAGATCGCTTTCGGGGCGCGATCCGACGTTTCTCGTAACGCCGATATTGGGGTAAAATTCCATTATCGAAGGCGGTACGACCGTGTGGAAGCATTCGATAGTGGGATAATTCCAATAAATACCCAAATTGTCAAGCGTGGAAATGCTCGAGGTGCGGTAAAAGTCGATACGGTAAAATTCTTCGTGCGGGTCGGGCAGAATAACCTCACCCTCTATACATTGGTCAACAAGGAAGTTGCTGTTGTGCGAATATTGCTTGCCGTTCGTTATGTGAACACAGCCGTAAAGCACCGTCATACCGCAAACGCCGTAAAGCAATGCTCGCTCGAACAGCTTCGTTCCGCGGTATCTGCGGATAATATAAGCGGTAAGCGCAATGCCGAGGAATGCAATGGCAACGTACAGCCAGAATCTAAAGCGGTAAGGGGGGTATCCGAGCTCGAGTACGTCGTTTTCGTTTTCGTGCCATATCAAGCCCAAAGGAAGTGCGATAACAGTACAGAAGAACGTCATTATCGCGGTGGGTATCTTCCAATTCGTTCTTGCGTCCTCCAAGCTTACCACCGTTGCAAGCGAAAGCATAAGAATCATCATATACAGCCATCTCGCATAGTAAGAGGAGTTGAACAGGAAGAAGCTGCTGTTAAGAATAGGAACGAACGAGAATACAACCAGAGTTATAATAAGTCCTTTAAGCCATTTGCGTTTTTTAACGGTAAACATTGCAAACACGCCCGAAAGGCTGAACATGGGCAGATACATCGAAATCGAAGCCCATCTCGTTTCGTGACCGCTGAAGAAGTTTACTCTCGAGGGAATATCGGGCGGGAAGAAATAGGATTCAAAAATCTGTCCGTATCTCTGCCAGTAAAACTCGCCGCTCTTTTTCCATACGAGTAGGGATTTTAAGCTGTTAATCGCAGATTCGGTTTTGCCCTCCGAAAGATATTGGAATATCTTTTCGATAGTGCCCGAGTAAGAATTGGATATTCTGTCGTTGCCCATCAGCGCCGAAGCGGCAGGCAGGAATAGGAACATCGCCATAGCGAATCCCAAAACCGCTTCCAATGCGAGCCCGCCGAGCTTGCCGAGCGTAATTTTGAACGATCGCGTCGGCATTCTGAACAAAAAGTAAAGAACGCAAAATACTACCTGACCTGCGAACATAAAGTAGTTTATAAGCGCGTTTACCATAACGGCAATGGCAAATAAACCCTTTCGGTCGTTCTGAACGAATTCCTCCATACCGATAAGAAGCAAGGGGAAGAAGGCAACTACGTCGTGGAATTGGTTAAAGAAGGTGTTGTATATCTGGAATCCCGAAAATGCATAAAGCAGAGCGCCGACAACCGCATAGTTCTTGTTCCTTACAAATCTTTGCAGGTAGGCGTATGCAATAAGCGCGGCAACCATATATTTCACCATATACATCGGTGCCATAAGATAGGGCGCCCAGGTGGAAGGGAAGATACACATTATCCAGAAAAACGGGCTTCCGAGCATATAGTAGGAATAGCTTCCGATAAAGTTCGAGCCCAAATCGGTAACCCAGTCCCAGCCGAAATCGCCGTTGCGGACCATTCTCACACAGTTTTCATAAAAGCATATCTGCTGTGCGTTGTAGTCGCCGTAATATAAAAATACGGGCGAGCCTGTTTTTATCCATTCGAAAATAACGAACGGAACGGTTATACAGGCAGAAACTATAAACGACCATAAAAGCACCGTTCGGTAAAAATACCACGGGCTTTCGGGGTCGAATTTGAATTTGCTTTTTAAAGCCTTGGTAATCGTCATAAAGACTGCTCCCCGAAATTAATCTTTTAACACCCTACATTTTACACCTTTTCCGCTTTAAAGTCAATACGGCGATAAGGATATAAGCGAAATTTGCTTTCTTTTGTCTGTTGACTGTCGCTATAAAAATATGTTATAATACAAAAAACAAATTTTCGGAGGCTTAGCTTTGAAAAAAATATTATCGGTGTTGTTACTGCTTTCTATGCTGCTTGCCGTTTTGCCCTCTTGCGCATACGGCGAAAACGAAGATTGCGGATACGTCGCAATCGACGGCTATCTGTTCAACGTTTTGGAAAAAACACAAAAGAACGAATTCGAAAAGTCCGGCTATACCGTAACCGATTCGGATAACGAATATATCGCCACCGGCGATACCGTTACCGATAAAAAGGGCAATACGCTGACAGTGGTAATCTACGGCGATGCCGATGGCGACGGCGAAATAACCGTTTACGATTACGTTTACGTAAGGCGTGTTTACCTCGGTACGTTAAAGCTTTCTGCCGCGTTTGAGCTCGCCTGCAGAATGGGCGATACCGTCGACGTTTACGATTACATATACGTAAGACGCCACGTTCTCGGCACCTATAAAATCGGCACCGTGCCCCACCGCACCCCTCCTGCCGATACCGAAATCGACGGCAACGGCATAAAAATAGCCTATATTCCGCTCGATAACCGTCCGGTCAATAAAGAACGTGTCGAATTTCTTGCCGCTTCGGCGGGATTTACGCTGTTAATACCCGAAGAAGAGCTCTACCGCACCGCGCTCGATAATATGACACCCAATTCCGACGGATCTACCATCGGCAACCGCGAAGCGCTGCTCGAATGGCTTAAATCGGTCGAAAATGAATGTGACTACTTTGTTATCTCGCTCGACCAGCTTATCTCGGGCGGCTTGGTCGGCTCGCGCTATCTTTCCAATACCGATTTAAGCTTCGAAATGGAGGTAAGCGATTATATAGTTAAGCTTTCGCAAAGAAAGCACGTCGTGCTTTTCGATACCGTAATGCGCCTTGCTTCGACGGTTGGATATCAGGGATATGATTTGGATACCTATAATACCCTGCGCTCCTACGGAAAAACGGCAAGAAAGCAGTTGAGCGGAAGCGAGCTTACCGTAGATAATATCGTTGCCGGCTACCGTTACGACCAATACGGCAATAAAATATCGGTAAGCCTTTCCAAAACCGTCGTCGACCGCTATTTCGCCTCGCGCGAGCGCAAATTGCGGGTTATCGACCATCTGCTCACCAACGCCTCCGAAACCATAGAGCGTATATATATCGGTGTCGACGATTCCTCGCCCGAAATAACCGTTCAAACCAACGAAATCAATTATATCAAATCCAAATGCTCGGATAATCTTACTCTTTTTGCGGGCGCAGACGAGCTCGGCTTGATGGGCATCGCCTCGGTTGCAACCGACGTATACGGACAAGCCGAATGTAAGGTGACCTACTTCGGAGAGGGCAAGGATTGGGCGGCAGACGGCTACGATACCGCAACGCTTGCAGAAAATATCGAAAACCATTTTAATTCTATCGGCGCAACGATGGATAGTGAAGACGAAAACGCGCTTCAGGTGCTTGTGCTTACCCGTTCGAACAGCCTTTCGGCAAACGCAGATAAGCTTATGAGGCAGGCGGTGAAAAATATCGAAAACGGTGTTCCCACCTGTATTATCGATGCTTCGGATAACAATAAAACGCTTCCGCAAAAAATGCTCGATTACGATTACGATATTGCAAAGCTTTTGGGCTACAGTAACTGGAATACGGTTGCAAATGCAACCGGTATCGCGCTTTCGAACGCGGTTGCAAGATACGTTTATATCTATAAATGCGCTTCTGTTACCGAGCAATCAAATAACGCCTTCCTCAAAGCCTTAACCTTCTCGCTTATAAAGGATATTTCGTATAAGCGTATGGGCATAACCAACCTTTCGGATAGCTCGGCATACGGTCCCGCAACGGTATTAAAGCGTATAAATAAATCGGAAATTACGGTAAAGGACGGCGAGTATGCAACGCACGGCAACGTTTCCGTTTCAAACTTCCGTTATCCCTGGAATCGCAGCTTCGAGGCAACCTTCGATATAACGGTTAAATAAAAAAATAAAGGCTTTCCGTTTAAATCGGAAAGCCTTTTAACTTTGTTTATTTTACGGGAGCAATGCTGTAGGTATTCGAATAGATTTCGTAATCCTTTTTAAACTGCTCATCGTTGCCGCTCTTAACCTTGTTAAGATATTTGTGGGTTGCAAATTCGCCCTCCGCAACCTCGATCAAAGCAACCGCAATGTTCGAGCAGTGGTCGGAAACGCGTTCGAAGCAGTTTATAAGGTCGTTAAGTATAAAGCCGAGCTCGATAGTGCAGCTACCTGCCTGAAGTCTTGTAATGTGGTTGCTTCTCATCGCGGCGGTAATGCTGTCGATAACCTGCTCCAGCGGCTCAACCTTGCGCGCAAGCGCCGTGTCGCCGTTTTCGAATGCGGTAAATGTGATTTCAATAATCTCGCGCAGTGCGCTTTCGGCAACAGCGACCTCTTTCTGCGCGTCTGCCGAGAAGTTAAGCTTCTTTTCGTTAAGCTCCTCTGCTGTTTTTACTATTTCTACCGCGTGGTCGGAAATTCGTTCAAAGTTTCCTATCGAGTGGAGCATCGTCGAAACGTTTTGCGAGTCGCGTTCGGTTATGTCGTCACTCGAAAGCTTAACCAAATAGGTGCCGAGCTTGTCCTCGTATTTGTCTACTATTCCTTCGTCCTCAACAACCTTTTCGACAATAGACTTGTCGTATTTGCTCAGCGCGCCGAGCGAATCCAAAAGTGCGTTTCTTACAATACCGCTCATCTTAACGGTGATATTGCGGCATTCCGAAATTGCAACCGCGGGAGTTGCGAAAAGACGTTCGTCAAGGAATGCAACGTGGGCCTTTTCGTCCTTCTTGTCGCGTATAACCTTGTTTGCAAACGAAACGAGCGCGTTCTGGAAGGGAAGGAGTATAACCGTGGTGAACAGGTTGAATACCAAGTGGCAAATCGCAATGCCCAAAGCGTCGATTTCCCACGCCATAAATGCAAGCGTGAATATCCAATTCAGCGAATACAGAACGATAAGACCAATAGTCGTACCGATAACGTTAAACGCAATGTGAACGACAGCAACACGCTTTGCGTTTCTGGTAACGCCGATGCTCGAAATAAGAGCGGTTACGCAGGTACCGATGTTCTGACCCATAATAATCGGAATAGCCATACCGAATGTAAAGCCCGAGCCGGGTCCGACAAGCGTTTGGAGAATTGCGACCGATGCGGCAGAGCTTTGAATAATGCCGGTAATAACCGCACCGATAAGCACGCCGAACAGGGGATTGTTGAAAATGGTAAGCAGCTTTGCGAATTCGGGGTCGTCCTTTAACGCCGAAACCGAATCGCCCATAAGGCCCATACCGCACATCAAAACTGCAAAGCCGACGATAATGTTACCTATATCTCTGCGCTTTTTGTCCTTGCCCATAACGAAAAGGACGCCGACAAGCGCAAAAACAAGCGAAAAGTTTGCGGGCTTCAATAAATCCATAAAATTGAATCCGCTGCCTTCGCTTTCCACGCCGATAAGCGAGGTGAGGAATGCGGTAAGCGTGGTGCCGATGTTCGAGCCCATAATAAGCCCAACGGTCTGCTTCAGGTTCATAATGCCCGAGTTAACAAGACCGACAAGCATAACCGTCATTGCCGAAGACGATTGCATCGCAATGGTTATGCCCGCGCCGAGCAAAAGGCTTTTAAATGCGTTGGAGGTCATCTTTTTCAGCGTGGCTTCAAGCCTGCCGCCCGACATTTTCTCCAAACCGTTCGACATAACCGTCATACCGTAAAGGAAGAACGCTACGCCGCCGATGAGAGTGATAAATTCAATAATTCCCATTTCTTCTCCTGTTTTTCGCTCGCTTCTTGATTTCTTCGAAGTGGGTGTTGCGGCCGCCGAATTCCTGTCGCGGCTGTGGGTAAAATATTAGTGAAAACCGCAAAAACTGCGTCGAATTCGAATTTCCCTCGAATATATATTAGCAAAAACTCGCTTTGCTGTCAACTGTGAATTTTATAAATTCCGCATTTTTGTCAGGCTTGCCTATTGTAAATACGGCATAAAAAAACGGTGCTTCGTTTAGGAGGCACCGTTTGACATATTTTATTATTCCGTGCGCAAGGCTACCACAGGGTCCTTCTTCGCCGCACTTCTCGAGGGGATAATTCCCGCAAACAGAGTAAGCAGAACGCTTATTGCTATTAGTATAAGCGCAACCGGAATAGGAAGTATCGCGTTGAGGTTGTTAATATCGGTTATTGCGTGCAGTATTGCGTTTATCGGTATGCAAAGCAGATATGTGATAATAACGCCAAGCGTACCCGAGGTAAAGCCGATAATAACCGTTTCTGCGTTGAACATCGAGGAAACGTTTTTCTTCGAAGCGCCGATAGCGCGCAATATGCCGATTTCCTTGGTTCTTTCCTGTACCGAAATAAGCGTAATAACACCTATCATTATCGAGGAAACTATAAGCGAAATGGCAACGAATGCGATAAGAACGTAGGTTATTGCATCAATAATTGTGGTAATCGACGACATCATAAGCCCAACGTAGTCTGTGTAGGTTATTTTTTCGAGCTCGCTTACGTTTTCGTTATACTTGGCTATCGCCTCCTCGATAACGTCCTTTTGCTCGAACGATGCGGCAAAAAGATTTATCGATGCGGGGTCGTCAAGGTTAACGTAGCCAAGCTCCTTAAGGTTGTTTTCATAGGTGGAATCCGAAAACTCAAGCACCTCGTCGTAGTAAAGCACCAGCTGTTCCTTGGTGTAAAGCGGAAGCTCGGTGTCGAGCATCGCCGCGAGCTGCTCTTCGCTTAGCGAAGCAAACTGCTGCTGTACCTGCGCCGCGTATTGCGCCTTGGTTTGCTCGGTTACCATCTGGGTGAATATTTCGGTCAAGTCCTCGTCGGACATCGAAGCAAGATAGCCGGTAATTTCGCTTTCGGACATACCCATCTGCGCGGTGATGAACTGAACGATCGTTGCCTCTATCTCTTCACGCGTTTTCTGTCCTACCGTGTTCTCGACAATTTTTTCAAGCTCCTCGGGCGAGGGGGTGCTCTTTATTGCAATAAACGCCTTTGCCTTGCCCTTCACGTCGAGCGTTGCAACGTATTTTTGGAATTCCTCTATCTTTTCAAGCTCGGTAAGGTTGCCGGTGTTTTCAAGGAAGGGAAGATTTGTAAAAATATCGGTTTCGGGGCTTTCGAGCTGTGCCTTTATTGCGGCGGAGCTCTTGGATTTTTCTATAACGTATTCGGTAAGCTTGTGGGTGTATCCGATAGCACCGGTAAGCATTGTCGAAACGGCTTCCTCGCTCGGACGTATAATGCCGGTGACCTTCAGCTTCAAGCCATTTGCGTAAAGCACCTTCAAGCCCGCCTGCGTTTCGCGCATATCAACGTAGGTACCGGTGGCTTCGTCCTTGGTGTAGCAATCTGCCGAAAGTATAGTGCGGAAATCCATATTGCAGATTTCCTCGTAGCTCCATTTCGAATGCTTGGTTTCGATAGGCTGCTTGTTGAACGCCGCCTTTGCAAGCGCGTCGATATCCTCCTTCGATTTCAAGCCCAAGGCCAACAGAGTCATATCGTCGATTTCGTTGTTTTGGTCGACCACGAGCACTATTTCATCATAAGAGTTCGGCCAGCTGCCGTATATAACGTCGTATTGCTTTTTCAACAGCGGGTTTATCGGGTCGCCGTTGTCGCCGGGCAGTATTTCCTGCCAAAGCTGTACCGAGCTTCCCATCGCCATCATATTTGAGCCGCCCATCATATTTTCGCTCATCTGCATATACGATGAAAGGTCGAGTCCGAAGTATTCTATAAGCAAATCCTGCATAAGTGCTTCGGAGTCGGATTGTATAATGTTGCCGTCGACGTTTTCTGTGTAAACCAGCATATCAAGGTCGTAGCTGTACTGAACGCCGTTTATCGCGTCTTTAAGGCTCGAATCCTCCTTGGCACGCTCGGCTTCAAGGAACTGCTTGAACGCTTTAAGGTCGTTTTCGTTGGTTTCCATTGCGTTCAGTGCGTTTACAAGGTTGTAAAACATCGCTTTTTGGTAAATCGCATCGTTTTCGTGCGCCTCGCCCGAGGTCGCCTCGCTCATAAACGCCGCCAAAAGCGAGCCGACGTCCATATGCTGCGATTCAAGCGTAAGCGGATACGAGGAAAGCGTATCCTCCTGCAAGGTGTCGATATAGGTCGTCATACCCTGCGATACCGCAAATATCAATGCAATACCGATAATACCAATGCTTCCCGCAAAGCTCGTCAGCGCGGTTCTGCCCTTTTTGGTGAACAAATTTTTAAGCGAAAGGCCGAACGAGGTTTTCAAGGACATCGAGGGCTTCTTCGCCTTTCTTTCCTTTTCGGATTTTTCCTTGTCGCTCGTCTTTTCCTTCACGATCTCTTCCTCGGTAAGCGGCGAGGAGTCGGAAATAATCACGCCGTCAAGCATTCTTATCGTTCGCGTTGCATAGGTTTCGGCAAGGTCGGGGTTGTGGGTAACCATTATAACCAAACGGTCCTTCGCAACCTCTTTAAGAATATCCATAACCTGCAAGCTGGTTTCGCTGTCAAGCGCACCGGTCGGCTCGTCTGCAAGAATAATATCGGGGTTGTTAACCAGCGCACGTGCAATCGCAACGCGTTGCATCTGTCCGCCCGACATTTCCGCAGGCTTTTTGTAAAGCTGGTCGCCAAGCCCAACGTCCTCCAAAGCCTTCTTCGCGCGTCTTTTGCGCTCCGACTTCGAAACACCGCCGAGCGAAAGCGCAAGCTCAACGTTCGCCAACACGTTCTGGTGGGGAATAAGGTTGTAGGACTGGAATACGAAGCCTATCGAATAGTTGCGGTATTTGTCCCAATCGGAATCTTTGTATTCCTTCGTCGATCTGCCGTTTATAACAAGGTCGCCCGAATCGTATTTGTCAAGCCCGCCGATCACGTTCAAAAGCGTGGTTTTGCCGCAGCCCGATTGACCGAGTATCGCCACGAATTCGCTTTCGCGAAAGCTTACGGAAATCCCCTTTAACGCCTCGGTAACCGTGCTTCCGACTCTGTATGACTTGTACACGTCACGCAGTTCAAGCATATTTATCCTCCTAAAAAAATAAATTAAAGCAATATAAAAAACAATTCAGCACTTTATATTAAAACATTTCAAAACTATTTGTCAATAATAATTATTGTATAAATTGTAAACATTTAAACACAAATCGAAATTATAACCGTGCGAATACAAAAAGGACCGCTTTGCGAGACTTCTGATAAGGAAGTCTCGCAGTTTTATTCGCCGAATTACATTCAGCGAGTGATATTGCTCCGCAGTGATATTATGCTTCGCATAGTTATATTGCCTTCGGCAGTTTAGAGCGAATAAAATAACACTGAAACCGCAAGGTTTCAATAACACTATTGCCGAAAAGGCAATAATATAACTCCGACAAAGTCGGAATAAAACTTGAATAATACAAATTGTTATGATAAAATGGGTTTGGGCATAGCACAATAAAGCATTTGTACTTACAAATGCGATGCTGGTTCTTTTTATTGAAGTGTGTAAACAAAGCAAAATTCATATGAGAGGCGAAAAATGAAAAAAGGGCATATCATTTTTTTGAACGGTATTACAAGCTCCGGAAAGACATCTATAGCGAAAGCGATTCAGGAACTTAATGAAGACTTCTATATAGTTTCTAATGATATGTTTCAAAATATGATAAGCGCGAAGCGGTTGCGTGAAAATTATTTTAAATATCTCAGCGAAGCAGTCATTATGATGTACCATACAGCAAAAATATTTTCGGATATGGGCAAAAATGTTCTAATCGATGGTATGTTAATGGAATTCGAGGATATACAACCTCACTACCAACAAATGTTGGAAATACTCAAAGGTAATCCGCTTGATGTAGTTGAAGTGTATTGCCCGCTTGAATTGTGCAGAAAAAGGAACATTATTCGTGGAGACAGATATGAGACACAATCAGATGAGCAAAACGAATTAATGGCGAAGAATGTCAAATATACTTTAAAAGTCGATACAAGTTTACACAGTTCTGCTGAATGCGCGGATGTGATCGTCAAAATAATTTGCAAATAACTATCGATTTGCAAAACAATAAAAACCGACAGAATGAGAGTCTGTCGGTTTTTATTATCCTTATGAGAACCATCCGTTCGGCGGTCCTTTTTGCTTATATGAGTTATATGAACTTAAAGGTGTGTATTTCGAAGGGCTTGAATTCGGTTTTGCCGTCTGCTTCGCGAATAACGTTTTCCATCAAATCGCAAAGATAGCATTTTCTTTCGCCGAATGCGCTGTTCAGCGAAAGGCTTGCGCTTGCGCCCTTACCTGCATATTCGTATGCGCGAACGACAATGCCGTTTCCGTCCTCGGCGCGCTTCACCCAATCGATCGCTATGCCGTCGGCATCGCAAGCCGCAATAGGCGAATCGATAAACGCTTCGGGAGCCTTGCCGTCAAACGCCTTGGGCGGCATATTCAACGCGTATCCCTCTGAGTTGATTCGGTTTACATAATCATTGCCGTGCACGAAGAACGAATAGGTGAATTCCTGTGCGCCCTTGTCGGCGTCCTTGCCGGGATACATACTGCTGCGAAGCAGGTTTATATCAAGCACGCTGTCCCAAACCCTGTGGCCGTATTTACAATCGTTCATCAACGCCGCACCGTGTGCACCGTCGGAAATATCGATCCATTTGTGCGCACATATTTCCTTCTTTGCGGCGGCAAAGCTGTCACGCTTGTGCGTCGGGCGCATAATGCTGCCGTATTGAATATCGCATCTCGCCTCGTCGCTCTGCGCGGTAAGCGGGAACGCGGCACGCAGCATCTTGTGGGTTTCCTGCCAGTCGACATTGGTCTTGAAATCTATTCTTGCACTGTTGGGGTAAATCTTAACCGTTTGGGTAACAGTGCTTTCGCCAACCGTATAAACGGTGGTCCTTTCGGCAACGCCGTCGGTAACCTTTTGCGAAACCGATTGCACCGCAAGTCTTTCGCAGGGATTTACCGCGTAGTCTGCGGGTACCTCCCACGCGTTCATCGTGTCGGAATACGCGGTAAGAACGTTGCCCTCGCCACGCAAATATTCAAATCCGTCCTGCTTGCCGATAACCGATAAAATGCCGCCGTTTTCGCCGAAAACAACCTTTATTTTGTCGTTTTCTATGCAGTTTTCGCCCAAAATTACTGCGGAATCGCTGCTTTTTTGAGCGTTTGCAAAGCTCATCGGCAGTGCGTGCAGGTAATCGTAGCCGCCATCTTTTTCGATATAACCGTTAAATTCAAACGGTGAGGGGTTGAAATAGCAGCTTCCCTTGCCGCCGGAAACAGCTTCGAACGCTTCGCGCTCGATACGCTTGATTTCGTCTAAAATATATGCGTATCGCACGTCGGTTTCATCGTAAACGCGCTTTATCGAGCTGCCGGGAATTATATCGTGGAACTGATAAAGCAGCACTTCCTTCCAAAGCCTTTCGAGCTCTTCCTTCGGGTATTCCTTTCCTGCGAGCAGGTTGGAAACGGTTGACATAATCTCGGCATCGTGGAAGCCGATTTCGCACTTTCTGTTGTGGCGCTTGTTACGTGATTGGGTGGTGTAGGTGCCTTGGTGCTTTTCGAGATAAAGCTCGCCGCTGTAGCTCGGGAATTTGTCCTGATCTTGCTCGATTTCGCGGAAGAAATCTATAGCGAAGCCCTGCTTTACCTTCGGCAATCCGATAAGGTCGTATTCGCGCTCCAATCTTTCCAAATGCTCCATACCGGGACCGCCGCCGCCGTCGCCGATGCCGTATAATAGCATCGAACGGTTATCGATTTCGCGCTCTCTAAACTTTTCCTCGGTAATAATAAAGGATTCTGCTCTCGCCGCGCTGTTATAGTTACCCTCGGGAGGCATATGTGTTAAAATAGTCGAGCCGTCAAGACCTATCCAGTTAAAAGTGCTGTGGGGGAACAGGTTTACCGCGTTCCAACTCATTTTTATGGTAAGAAAGTATTTTACACCGCTCTTCGCCATAATCTGCGGGAGCTGTGCGGTATAGCCGAAAACGTCGGGAATCCAAAGGATTTCCTGCTCGTATCCGAATTCTTCCTTGAAAAACTTTTTGCCGTAAAGCATTTGACGCACAAGGCTTTCGCCGCTCGGAACGTTCGTGTCGCTCTCTACCCAAAAGCCACCCTGAAGCTCCAGCCTGCCGTCCTTGTAAAGCTGCTTCATCTGCTTGTAAAGCTCGGGGTGGCTGTCCTTTATCCATTCAAGCATTTGCGGTTGGCTTACACCGAAAAGATAATTTTCGTATCTTTCGCTGTTGCGTAAAACGGTGGCAAACGTTCTTTCTGCTTTGCGCTTGGTTTCGCGTATCGGCCAAAGCCAAGCAAGGTCGATGTGCGCGTGTCCGAGCGCGGTTATTCTGAAATCGCTTTCACTTTTTTGCGAAAGAAATTCTTTGGTAATTTCGCGTGCTTTTGAAATGTCGCCTTCGTATACCGAAATTGCGCTTTCGAAGCATTCTTTCGCGCTGTTCTTTAGCACCTCGTCCTTGGTTGCTTCGGCAAGATGCCAAATAACCTCCAAATCGTAATAAAGAGCACGCTTTTCGAAATCAACCGTAGCAATTCGTGCCTTGTGAAGTACGCCGATTTTATCAAGCGGACAGTTTTCGTCCTCGCCGAACAGGTCGTTTGCGCCGCAGTCCACCCAAATATCTATATCTCCGCCGTTTATCATTTTTTCATCGGGGAAGGTAACGACCTTTCCGGGTAAGCCGAGGTGGAAGGAATACCAGCTGTCCTTGTTGGTGATACCCTTGTAGGGAACTCCGTCGGCATCGAAAATACAGCCTTCACCGCCAACGTCGAGTATAAACGCAAGCTTATCGAGCGCAATGCCCGCGGGTACCTTGGCCTTCATATTCATCCAAGCACAATCCCAAAGCTTACCCCAACGCTCGCCCTCGGCAAGCTTTCTTACTTCGCCGTTTTTGCGGTTGGAATAGGGAAGCGGCTCTGCGGTAATATATGCGATTATGTCAAACGTTGCGACCGAAGTGTATATTTCATCAAAAAGTTTTTGCAGTCTTTCGTCCATATTTATACCTCTTAAAAGAGTTTCCGAGACTTTTTGCCTCGGAAACGGTTTTTATTTGTTAAGCAATACCTTGCAATCCTCGGTGCAAGCGGCAATCTTGCTTTCGGCATCGCAATCGCTTTCTGCGCGAACGAGGATATACGCCTTTATCTTCGGCTCTGTGCCGGAGGGACGCACGATAACCGCCGAGCCACCCTCTAATTCGTAATAAAGCATATTGCTTGCGGGCAAACCGGTCGAGGCTTCGCTTCCGTCGGTGTATTTAATAATTCCCATCGCGTAATCGCGTACCGCGGTAACCTTCATACCGCCGATAGCTTCGATAGTCTTTCCGCGGATATCCGCCATTATTTCGCCCATAAGTCCCATCGGGTCGATACCGGTTATCTTTACGTTGAGCACGCTTTCCTTGAAAATACCGTATTCGCGGTAAATGCTTTGCAACGCTTCGTAAACGGTTCTGCCTTCGGCGTAATGACGGCAAACCATTTCTGCCGCAAGTACGCTTGCGCCGACAGCGTCCTTATCGCGCGCGTATCCTGCCGAAAGATAGCCCTGGCTTTCCTCGTAACCGAAAATAAAGGTGTTGCTGCCGTCTGCCGCCCATTCCTTAATTTTTTCGCCGATGTATTTAAAGCCGGTGAGCACGCTTATGTGTCTTACACCGTGCTTTTCACATATTGCATCGAAAAGATTCGAGGAAACGACCGATTTTATCGCACAGGCGTTTTCGGGAAGGTTGCCGTTTTTCTTCCTTATTTTAATAATATGGTCGATAAGCAACGCGCCTATCTGGTTGCCCGAAAGCGCAATGAATTCGTTTTTGTCGTTCTTTATCGCAAGACCGATTCTGTCTGCGTCGGGGTCGGTTGCGATAATAGCACCGCAGTTAACGCCAAGCTCCTCCAGCTTTTTAACCGCTTCCTCGAAGCATTCGCGGTTTTCGGGGTTGGGCGATGCGACTGTGGGGAAGTTGCCGTCGGGGTTCATCTGGCTGTCGATAAGAATTAGCTTATCGATACCGCAACGCTTTAACGCCTCGGGTACAAGCTTGTAGCCGGTTCCGTGAAGCGCGGAATACGCAAGACCTACCTCGTTGCCGTATTTTTTTGTGTTTTCGGCATCAAGACGGCAGTCGAGCACTGCTTTAAGAAATGCTTCGTCGCACTCTTCGCCGATCATAACAAGCAAGCCGCTCTTCTTTGCTTCTTCAAGGCACCTTGTCTTAACGCCTTCGAAAATATCGGTTTTTGCAGCCGATTCCGAAACGACGCTTGCGTGCTCGGGCGGGAGCTGTGCTCCGTCCTCCCAATAAACCTTATATCCGTTATATTCTTTAGGGTTGTGCGAAGCGGTAACGTTAATACCCGCGATGCAGTTGTAGTAAAGTATGGCGAACGAAAGCTCGGGCGTGGGGCGAATGCCGTCGAAAAGATAAACCTTAATACCGTTTGCGGTGAGTACGCTTGCCGCGGTACGAGCAAATGTGTCGGAATCGTTTCTGCTGTCGTAGCTTATTGCAACGCCTCTTTCCTTACCGTTTGCCGAAATAATCAGCTCGGCAAGTCCCTGTGTGGTCTGACCGACGGTGTATACGTTCATTTTTGAAATACCGACGTCCATCGTGCTGCGAAGTCCTGCCGTACCAAAGCTCATCGGAATTGCAAAGCGCTCCGCAATAGCGGTTTCGTCGCCGGCAATTTCCTTTAACCTTGCCTTCGATTTTTCATCAAGCTTGTCGTTGCTTAACCATCTTTCAAATTCCTTGTTCATTATAGGAATCCCCCAATCAATAGTTTTTGTTGATTTATATCTGTGAAAGTGCCTCTTCCATTGCTTCTGCAAGCTGGTCGGGGCAGGAGGTGGACTTGAACCCGCATTTGATGCCCTTGCATCTCGAAATAATTTCTTCCGCAGTCATACCCTCGCAGAGCGCCGCAACACCTTTAAGGTTGCCGTTACAGCCGCCGACGAAGGAAACGTTGGTTACTTTGTGCTGATCGTCAATATCAAAAGCGACGCTTCTCGAGCACACACCTTTGTTTGCTCTTTCGATTCTCATTGCAAAAATCTCTTCCTTTTTATTATATATAATATATATCCGCTTTTCAGTATAACAAAAATATCTTCTTTGTAAATACTTTTTATAAATTTTTGCGTTTTTATCCAACAAAATGTGCGAAAAATATCTTAAAAAACAAGACGTTTTTTGTTCACAAATTGTTTACAATTTAATTTGTCGACAGGTATTGCAATTTGTTTTCATATGTGCTAAAATCGAATCCGCTTGGTGTGCGATGAAGCTGTAGATTGCTGTCCTCGGTGGCAGGTAACTATGGCAGAGTATGTCCGACAATCGGGCGCAGGCTTCGAGCATTTTTTAAGGGTGTTTAACGAAACGCCCGGCGCGGTGTTCAGAGCTCTGCCGTCAAATCATTACATTTTATTTTATATTTGGAGGCAAACCCCATGGCAAAGAAAGAAAAGATCAGAATCCGTCTTAAGAGCTACGATCACACCCTTATCGATCGTGCTGCAGAAAAGATCGTCGAAACCGCAAAGCGCAACGGCGCTACCGTTTCGGGTCCTATTCCGCTCCCTACTGATAAAGAGATCATCACGATTCTCCGCGCTGTTCACAAGTATAAGGACAGCCGCGAACAGTTCGAGTACCGTACTCACAAGCGTCTCATCGACATCATCAAGCCCTCTAAGGCTTGCGTAGAAGCGCTTATGAATACCGATCTCCCCGCAGGCGTTGACTTCAACGTAGAGCTCTAAGAAAACAACCGTTTCAACCGTTTCAAATTAAGGTCACGTTGATATGCGTTTGGCGTGTCAACCAATAACCTAAGGAGGATAAGAAATGAAAAAAGGCATCATCGGCAGAAAGCTCGGTATGACTCAGCTCTTTGATGAAAAGGGTAAGGTTATCCCTGTTACTGTCATCAACGCAGGTCCCTGTGTTGTCGTTCAGAAGAGAACGAACGAAAAGACTGGCTACGAAGCTGTTCAGTTGGGTTACTCGGATATCCCCGAAAGAAAGCTCAACAAACCCCAGAAGGGCGTCTTCGCTAAGGCTGAAGTCTCCTTCAAGAAGTATCTCAAGGAATTCCGCCTTGACGATTCCGCTTCTATGAACGTAGGCGATGTTATCACCGCCGATACCTTCGAAGTCGGCGAAAAGGTCGACATCACCGGTATCACCAAGGGTCACGGTTTCTCCGGCGCTATCAAGAGATGGGGACTCCACAGACTCAGAATGACTCACGGTACAGGTCCTGTACACCGTCAGTCCGGTTCCATGGGCGTTATCGACCCCGCGCACATCTTCAAGAACAAGAAGATGGCCGGTCAGTACGGTAACGAACAGGTAACGATGCTCAACCTCGAAATCGTCAAGATCGACCCCGATAACAACCTTATCGCTGTTAAGGGTGCGGTTCCCGGCGCAAAGGGTGGTATCGTATACCTCCGCAGCACTGTGAAATAAGCGGAAGGAGGAAAAGAAATGCCTACTATTAATGTATTGAACATGGAAGGAAAGGTATGTGGCGAAGTCACTCTTTCCGATAAGATCTTTGCTGCAGAGATCAATAATGCAGCAGTTCATTCGGTTGTAAGAGCATATCTGCTCAATCAGCGTCAGGGTACTCAGTCTACTCTTACCAGAAGCGAAGTTCGCGGCGGAGGTAGAAAGCCTTGGCGTCAGAAGGGTACCGGTAGAGCAAGACAGGGTTCGACCCGTGCTCCTCAGTGGACCCACGGCGGTATCGCGCTCGGCCCCAAGCCCAGATGCTATCGCGTTAGCATCAACAAGAAGCTTAAGAAAGTTGCACTTTTCTCCGCTCTCACTTCTAAGGTAGCAGCGAACGAATTGATTGTCGTTGACAATATCGCGCTCGACAGCTACAAGACCAAGAGCATGGTTAACTTCCTTAACGCTATCGATGCAAACGGCAAGGCTATGATCGTAACTCTCAACGTTAACGAATACGTAGTCGGCTCTGCGGCTAACATCCCCGGCGTTATCACTGCTCCTGTTAACACTATCAATGTTTACGACATCCTTAAGTATGACAAAATGGTCATCGCTCAGGATGCGTTAGCAAAGCTTGAGGAGGTATATGCATAATGAAATCGGTTTACGACATCATCAGAGAGCCGGTTATCACCGAAGCCTCTATCAAGAATATGCAGGACAAGAAGTACACCTTTAAGGTTCCTGCAAGCGCAAACAAGGTTGAAATCAAGAATGCGGTCGAAGAAATCTTCAAGGTAGAGGTTGAAAAGGTTACCACTATCACCATGAAGAGAAAGACAAAGCGCGTTGGCTACCACGTTGGTAAGACTGCTGAATGGAAAAAGGCAATCGTAAAGCTCACCGCTGATTCCAAGACCATCGAATTCTTCGATAGCCTTATGTAAGAAAGGAGAAAGTGGAAAATGGCTGTTAAGACATATAAACCTACAACCCCGTCCCGCAGAAACATGACTACTCCCTCCTTCGCGGAAATTACCAAGAAGACCCCTGAGAAGTCGCTCGTTACCGTTCTTAAGAAGAACGCGGGCAGAAACAACACGGGCAGAATCACCGTTCGTCACCACGGCGGCGGCAACAAGAAAAAGTACAGAATCATCGATTTCAAGCGTGCATATTCCGAAGGCGCAAACAAGGTTATCGGCATCGAATACGATCCTAACCGTACCGCTTACATTATGCTCCTTGAAGATGAAAACGGCAAAAAGAGCTACGCGATCGCTCCTGACGGAGTAACCGTAGGCACCCTTCTTTACTCGGGCGAAAACGCCGACATCAAACCCGGCAACGTTCTCCCCATCAGCGCAATTCCCGTTGGTACCGTAATCCACTCCATCGAGCTCTATCCCGGCCGCGGCGCACAGCTTGTTCGCTCCGCAGGTGCAGCAGCTCAGCTTATGGCTAAGGAAAACGGTATGGCACAGGTTAGACTCCCTTCGGGTGAAGTTCGCCTCGTTCGCCTCGACTGCAAGGCTACTATCGGCCAGGTCGGCAACCTTGAACATGAAAACATCAAGATTGGTAAAGCAGGTAAGAAGAGACACATGGGCATTCGTCCTACCGTACGCGGTTCTGTAATGAACCCCTGTGACCACCCCCACGGTGGTGGTGAAGGCCGTTCGCCTATCGGTCGTCCCGGTCCTGTTACCCCCTGGGGTAAGCCTGCTCTCGGCTATAAGACGAGAAACAAGAAGGCTCGTACCAACAAGTTTATCGTCAAGAGAAAGAATGACAGGTAATAGGAGGATACAACTATGAGCAGAAGCATCAAAAAAGGCCCGTTCGTCGAAGCTAAACTCTATAACAGAGTAGTAGATATGAACAACAAGGGCGAAAAGAGAGTTATCAAAACATGGTCGCGTTCTTCCACTATCTTCCCTGAATTCGTCGGCCACACAATCGCCGTACACGACGGAAGAAAGCACGTGCCTGTATATGTAGTTGAAGATATGGTCGGCCACAAGCTCGGCGAGTTCGCTCCCACGAGAACCTTCAAGGGTCACGCCGGCTCCAAGACTTCCAATAAGTAATGGGGTTGAAAGGAGAAAATGACTGTGGAAAATAGAGAATCGAGAGCATATCTCAGACAACTCAGAGTTACTCCGAGAAAAGTTAAGATAGTGCTTGACCTTATCAGAGGTAAGGACGTTGCAAACGCAATGGCTATCCTCAAGAACACCAATAAGCTGGTATGTGAGGACGTAGAAAAGCTCCTCAAATCCGCTATCGCGAATGCTGATCACAACTTCGGTATGGACGTAGAAAAGCTCTACGTTGCTGAATGCTTTGTGACCCCCGGCATTCTTAAGAACATGAAGAGAGTTCGTCCTCGTGCACAGGGCAGAGCGTTCCGCGTGCTCAAGAGAACCTCTCACGTAACCATCGTACTCAGAGAAAGACAGGAGGCGTAATAATGGGACAGAAAGTTAATCCTCACGGTCTCCGTGTAGGTGTTATCAAGGATTGGAGCTCCCGTTGGTATTCGAAGGACGAAACTTTCGGCGATACCATCGTCTCCGACTATAACCTCAGAAAGTACCTCAAAAAGCGTCTTATGCAGGCAGGCGTTCCTACTATCGAAATCGAACGCGACAGCAGCCGTGTAAGAGTTATCGTTTACTGCGCAAAGCCCGGTATCGTTATCGGTAAGGGCGGCGCTGAAATCGAAAAGCTCAAGAAGGATATCGCTGATTTCCTCAAGACCGACGCTATGGTTGACGTTAAGGTTGTTGAAGTTAAGCAGCCTGACCTCAACGCTCAGCTCGTTGCAGAAAATATCGCTGCACAGCTCGAAAAGAGAATTTCCTTCCGCCGCGCTATGAAGCAGTCCATCGGTAGAACCATGAGACTTCAGGCGAAGGGTATCAAGATCTGCGTTTCCGGCCGTCTCGGCGGTGCAGAAATCGCAAGAAGCGAACACTATCACGAGGGTACTATTCCCCTCCAGACCCTTAGAGCCGATATCGACTACGGCTTCTGGGAAGCGAACACTACCTACGGTAAGATCGGTATCAAGGTATGGATCTACAAGGGCGAAGTTCTTCCCGAAGTTAAGCGTTCCTCGGCACGTGAAGGAGGTAAACGCTAATGTTAATGCCTAAGAGAGTTAAATACAGACGTGTTCAAAGAGGCAGACTCACCGGTAAGGCTTCCAGAGGTAACACCATCACCTACGGTTCCTACGGCCTCGTTGCTACCGAACCCGCTTGGGTAACCAGCAACCAGATCGAAGCAGCACGTATTGCAATGACCCGTTACGTTAAGCGTGGCGGTAAGGTCTGGATTAAGATTTTCCCCGATAAGCCCGTAACAGAAAAGCCTGCTGAAACCCGTATGGGTTCCGGTAAGGGCTCGCCTGAATACTGGGTAGCTGTAGTTAAGCCGGGCAGAGTAATGTTTGAGATGGACGGCGTTGAAGAAGCACAGGCTCGCGAAGCTATGCGTCTTGCAATGCACAAGCTCCCCCTCAAGTGTAAGTTTGCCACCAAGGCAGACCTCGAGAAATAGGAGGTAGAAGAAAATGACTGTTAAAGAAATCAGAAATATGTCGGTTTCCGAGCTGCAGAAGAATATCGCAGAACAGAAGGAAGCACTCTTCAACCTTCGTTTCCAGCATTCTATCAATCAGCTCGACAATCCTATGAAGATTGTTGAAACCAAAAAGAACATTGCGAGACTTCTCTCGGTTCTCCGTGAAAAAGAACTCGCAGAAAAAGCGTAAGGAGGATAAGGAACGATGGAAAGAGCTCTCAGAAAAACCAGAGTCGGTATCGTTGTTTCCGACAAGATGGATAAGACTATCGTAGTCGCTATCCGCGATAACGTAAAGCATCCTCTTTATAAAAAGATTATTAAGAG